>DHNC01000026.1 GCA_002406115.1 Christensenella sp. UBA4626 | reverse complement strand
TTAAATTTTGCTTAAAAAATATAAATTAAACTATAATTTAAAATTAAATTTAAATTTAAAAATATCCACATTTACACACAAAAAAACACACCGCTTTGGTGTGTTTTTGCTATGTGAATTTTTTAATATAAAGCCAAATTGGTTGTGTATTATTATTTTGCTTCGGCAACTGTTGCAACTGGTTTTTTAAGTTTGATAACAGAAACCAAGTTTACAACGAATGCTACAACGTGAACAATCATTGCACCAATAAGTGTTATGTATGAAGAGCCGAACAACATTATGCTTTGCATAACTTCTTCTGGTTTTTCCGCTGATGCAAATTCAGCAAGTGCTTGGAAAGCATTGATTGCTACGATGATGCCAGCAACAAGGACGATACCTTGAATGACGATTGTAGCGATAAACAAACCTTTTTTCTTTGCAACTTTTTCATCATCTTTGCCCAATTTGCAAATGCTGATGATTGACATAATTGTGAAAACAAGCCCGAAAAGTGCAACACAACCGTGAGCGCCCATAAAGAAAGCAGATTTCCCGTCCAATGTCACTGCTCCTGCTGATGAACCAGACATACCTGAATCCATGAGCAAAATCACAGGCAAAAGCAAACTAGCAAAAGCAACAAAACAGGTTGCAAGGCTTAAACACATACCTGCCATTAAATTTTGTTTTTTCATAATTCCTCCAAAAATGTAGTTATTACGCAATACTAAAACAATCAAAGCGACCACATAGAAATCCAAATCATTTTATGTAATGCTTTCAAACTATTACTAATATAATACCTACACAATCTTGTATATGTCAACTAAATTTACAAAATAGCAAAAATATGCAGTTTATTTGCAGATTTTTGTGCTTTATTGCCTAATTTAAACTGCATTTACGTGTGTTACATTGCAAATTGGTTCATCTTAATTACAACAAACCCAACAAGCGACAACTAGATAAATTGTTTCATTTATCCTATTTCCTGCGTGGGCTGTTTGTATGCGCAAGCGTGAGGACATAAACTTTTTCAGCACCAGCACATTTCAAAACCCGACTGACCTCGTTGCTGGTTGCACCGGTTGTAAAAATGTCGTCAATCAAAAGGATTGTCGTGCCTTTAATTATTTTGCGATATTCGCTCCTCACCTCAAAACAATCTTTGATATTTTCTTGCCTGGATTTGTAATCCAAACTGGATTGAGTGAGATTTTCTTTAACCTTTTCCACAATCGCTGCACAAGGATAATCAAAATTTGCTGCAATATTACGAGCCAGCAATTCCGCTTGGTTAAATCCACGTTGCTTTTGCTTCTTTTTCGTCATCGGAACAAAGGTCACAATGTCAGGTTCAACTCCCCAACCCGCCAATGTTTCGCACATAAATTCCGCAAGCGGTTCAAAATTTGGCTTTACATTGCTAAATTTAAAATCGTGGATTGCTTTAACAATTTTGCCCGCATATTCAAATACACTGACCGCCTGCTCAAAATGAAAATTTTTTGTTTTGCAATCGAAACAAACACCCACCTCTTCTTCACTCATGCTGCCGCCACATTTCGGGCAAGCGTTCGTGATAAAAGGCAACCTGTCCATGCAATTTTCACAAGTATCCTTGTCTGCGTTTTCGTTCAGTTCGCCGCCGCAAAAAATGCACTTGATATGTCTTGGATACAAAATATCAAGCAACCACTCTTTAAACGACCTTCTATTTTTCTTCAATTTTCCAACCCAATCAAATAATCAGCGGACACTTTGAAGATTTTTAATCCCTATCTTTCAAAGCCATGCAAAAACCAACAACCTTGTCAACTTTCGCTTTCGGCATACTCATTATCAATTCAATCGCTTCTTTCTGATTTGCATCAATCAAGTTGAGGTCAACAATGCTAGTTGTGTTGTTCAACAAAACATCAATGCTGACGTTTAACGCCTTTGAAAGTTTAATTAAAACAGATGCTGTTGGCTCAATTTCTCCACTTTCATATCTTGATATTGTAGAACTGCTGACACCTAAAATCTCTGCAAGTTTAGATTGTGTCATATTGTCACGATTTTTCCTATATTTTTCTATATCCATACAAGGATTATGAATAATAAACACTAAATTATGCGTGACACGAAAATTATTTTAATTTATTTTGCGTATAATCATATTATTGTATAATAAAATTGCGTCACACGCAAAATCAGTAAGTCAAAATTGCAATATAAGTAAATTTGCAATATCAAACAATCTCGTGTCCCCTTGAGAGGGGAAGGTTGGTGTGAATGCAATGAACACCAAAGGGTAGTTACAATATTATCCTTATTTAAAACTTAAACAAAAGAGGACTTAAATAAACTACCCTTTGTTAAAACGACAAGCGTTTTACCAACCTTCCCCTCTCAAGGGGACACGAGACTTTTGTTTATTTAGAATAACACAAGGGTACACGAGGTAAGCAGACTATTAAACATAATTTGTAAATAAAGAAATGAAATGATGCACTAATGACATTAAAAAATACACCCTCGACGGGTGTATTTTTAAGGCATAAAAGATGATTATTTAAGTTCAACAACAGCGCCAGCGTCTGTCAAAGTCTTTTCAAGAGCTTTTGCATCAGCGGTTGGAACGTTTTCTTTGATTGTAGCAGGAGCGCCTTCAACCATAGCTTTTGCTTCCATCAAGCCAAGGCCAGTAGCCTCACGTACTGCTTTAATAACTGCAATTTTGTTTGCGCCAACTTCTTTAAGCACAACATTGAATTCAGTTTTTTCTTCTGCTGCTGGTGCAGCTTCGGCTGCTGCTGGGCCTGCAACTACTGCTGCGGCTGCGCTAACGCCAAATTCTTCTTCGATTGCTTTAACAAGTTCGTTAAGTTCAACGACTGTCATAGCTTTAATTTCTTCAATGAATTTTTGTTTGTCCATAATTTTCTCCTTTTTGATTGGTAATTGCTTGCAAATTAGCAAGCGAAAAGGTGAATTTTATATCGCTCAGATATAATTTTCTCCTTTTTGATGTGCCCAACTCTGACCTAGGGTCAAACTAACAAATTTTGGCAGAGCACCGACCAAAATCCGTGGCTAGATGTGAATTTTCACAAGCGAATTTTAAAAGACAAGCCCAAAAGCCTATTCTTTTTCTGCGACCGCTTTTAATGCACGTGCCAAGCCAGACACAGGTGCACTGAGGACGAATACCAACTGAGCAAGAAGTTGTTCTTTGCCTGGGATAGATGCCAAAACTTTAACAGCGCTTTCGTCAAGCACTTTTCCATCGCAGTAGCCCGCTTTGATTGAAAGATTTGTGTAATCCTTCATAGCGTTCTTAATCATGCGAGGAGCGACAGTTTCGTCTTCCATGCCAAAAGCAAAAGCAGTTGTGCCGTTAAGCGCTTCATCAAAACCAGCGATGCCAAGTTGTTCGCAAGCTTTTTTGAAAAGAGTGTTTTTGATAACTTTGTAAGTAACATTATTCTCTCTCAATGCTTTACGCATAGCAGTGTCGTTGGCAACGCTCAAACCACGATAGTCAACCAAGACAATAGATTTGCTGGAAGTAATCAAGTTTTTAATTTCCTCTACCGCATTCTTTTTAGCTTCAAGATTTGTTGACACTTTATCCTCCTTTATGCCTTTTGAAGTATTTAAAAAATTCCTCTTGCCAAGACAAAAGGAATCAATAACAATCGACAATTCTTTTCTCTCCTACACAAGCAGCGTAAACTTTATGCAAAAAGCACTTGTGGTCTATGGCGTGAATTTTTTAAACTGAGGATATTATATCCCCCGCCCCGCCATTTGTCAACTGTTTTTTATAAAAATGTTAAATTTTGTTTTCAGATTCGAGAAATTCATTATAATAATCTGTTGATAAACACTTATCATTGAATTTGGCTTCCTCTTTTTTCCTTTCATACGCTAAGATTGTATTATAGAACCTGTAAAGATCAACCACTTCTACATCCTTTGATGCCAATTCAAGCCCAACACCGTCAAACGAAACTAACATATTCTTTTCATCATCAGGACAATTAGAATAGGCTTCGTCCTTAAATAGTATATAAGAATCCTTATAAGAAAATTTAAATTTAAATTTGGCAAATACAACTGCTACTGGGTCTGTTATTACAATAGCATCCCATGTTGAAAGTTCTTTAGGGTATTTTCTATCGACTGAAACCAACATACTATCGTGCGACGGATTTAGAAAGCCATTCAATTCATCGATCCAAATAGAACTTTTGTCAATAATTTCATAAAAATAAGCATTTACAGGTGCAAAACAACATTTAGAACAGTGCATTTCTATTTTTTCTTGCTTTTGAGCAGAAATTGCATTATTCATAAAATTAGCGTAAATCGATTTTTCTTCATGCAACTTTCTATATTCTTCTGCTTCTTGCTTTGTAAGTGAATAAGATATTAGATAATTATCAGTATCGACACAAACCATCATGTATAGTTTGTTTGTATCTTTTCCCAAGAAAAATGAAGATGTCCTACAATATTCTTCACCAGATTTGATTTTATCAACATCATAACCTTTTTTCTTCAAAAAGGCATAAGGGAAACTATTCAATCTATAATAATAATGATTTTCATAATAATCTTCTTTGCTTGAATAGCCAAGAGATGAATATTTTGATCCATCATCAGCCATAAATTCTTTAACTAAGGCTTGATTGTTTTTATCAGTCAAAACTGACCTCAATAAAGCAGAATATTTTTGATTATCGCCAGGCACACTTGTGGAATAGCTGCCGCTTGAATCTGGGGTTGGGTTATCCTTGTTGCATCCAGCGGTAAAACTGATGCCAACTGTCATTGCTGTTGCCAAGCTCAATGCAGCAATCCTTTTGCAAATTTTTGTGTTGCTCAATTTTGTTTTTAAGTGGTTGATTGTCCTAGCAATCAAATTTTGTTTTTCTTCCATATGGCTCTCCTTTGTTAAAAGCGATTGTGCTTTCTGTTTCCGGCGTATAGCCTAAAAAATTTTATGATGCCAGCAGTTTAACACATATATAAAAATTTGTCAAGGGGGTGAAAAATGTCTTTTTTTGTCGAATAAATCATTCAAAAAAATATTTACACAACAAAAAACTCACGTTTAAGTGAGTTTTTTGTAAATTGCAATTATCTAACAATAATTTTGCCAATATTTGATGACAGTTGACCGTGATTATGCTCAGGTGAATTATCAGATGTACAACTATCTGATATCACTCTAACCTTTTCAAGTTTTGTTAACCAATTATCTTTAGTACTTGTCTTTCTATCACCTGTATCACTGAAATATCCACCGCTAAGCGATATCATCACACGTTCAACAAAATATGTTTTAACATTATTGTTGATGATAGTCGTTTGATCATTGTTTGGAATTACACTAGCAGTTAATTTAGAATCTTGAATACCATCATATATCTTCCATATATAATTGCCAATATCACTTTGACCATCATTAAGCGTGTATTTATATCTTGTATAGAGTTTAAATTTAGCATTTGAAAGATACATATTGTAGTTATAATCAATTTGTCCTTCATCCACCATTACAAAACTCTTAGTATATAAAAAGCCTTTAATGAGTGACGAATCATCATAGTTTATTAGGTATGTACCATTATTCAAAGTATATAAATATGCTCCGTCAGATTTAAAGATGTCCACAATCCTTGCTCCTGTCGTAAATTCACACTTGTCTTTATAAGTATTGTAATCTGTTTTAAGAGCGTAATAAGTGACTGGTTGTACATTTTCAGCGTCTTTTACAGTGACGATTTCTGTATCATTATCAACCACATTTTTAGAAGATTTTGTCATCAGTTTTCCGTCAGATATTTTGAAATATTTGTTTAATTTTACAAATTTTTTACCATCATAATAAAATCTCTCTTGATACGAATCCCAGTCTGCAACGATGTCTGATGCTTTTTTCTTCTCATATCCCGAACTATCTGCCAACATAATAGTATTATTTTCGTCATTTGTTTCACTGCTTGAAAGTGCTATATAAACTGTTTTTACCTTACCATTTGAGGTTGGATAATCATCGACCATATATCCGCCTTGCCACAAATAATATTTGACGTCAGTTTCAAATGAGCCAACAACCGTACATATTTTCTCTAAGTCTTTATATTTTTCTTTCTCCTTTTGATAACGAGTTTGATCAATTAAGATTAAATTATTATCTTTTACAATCCCATCAATTTGCACTTTATTAGTGTTGTAAGGATTTTTAACAGAATATGGTGTTATTTTAAGTTGAATTTGGTTTGGAGTATTTTCTAATTCACCCAATGATGTTGAATCCTTGAAGTTTGCCGATGATTTATCGTCTTCTATTGATGAAATCACATATGTGCCTGTTGTAGGTGTTTTAACCTTTTCATAAACATCTATGTATCCATTTTCATCAGTTGGCCATTCACCATCAACAGAAACAAATTCTGTATATTTGCCGTTTTCCAACTTATAATATGTTCCACCAACCAACAAATTGTAGTTATTGTCTTTTGCTTCAACTTTCTTATAAGATATAAGGATATAAGAAACATTAACATAGTCAATATCTTGCGTAAGTTCACTTATATCATCTGTTTTGGTAAATGTTGCATATTTATATGTTTCATTTCCCTCACTGTTTTTAAAGTCATCATTTCCCTTATACGCAAAATATACGCCTGTAATTTTTTGATATCCTTCAATAAGTTCTTTAAATTGATATGCCGTTTTTACGCAATAGTATTCTTGATTGAAAGATTCTTCAACTTTTAAACTATTGGTCGATATGACTTGCCCCTCTAAAGAGTATACACCATTTTTATCAACAGTTACTTTATTGCCATAGTTTGGAGTATAACTGTAATTTTCATCTTGATATTGTCCATAAACATAAACCATACCATTTAGACATTGCACTGTTTTTTCTGAAATATTGTCATATAACTTAGTAAGCATTTTATAATGAGGCATTTGATATTCAAGTTTGCCACTTATAGTACATTTCCAATAATATCCGTCAAGATATAAGTAATTCAGGAAATAACCATAATCATCTGTTATCGCATATGATGCATCCTTATCAAATTTTGCACCCGAATTTTTAAATTCTTTTTGACTGATAATTTCGATTGTAGAATTTCCTGCATTCTTTATTTGCGTCAACTTATCAACTTTACTATCATCGTCAAACTTGAACTTGCAATATAATTCGTTGTAATAATTTGAAGGACGAACTGACGAGTATTTAACATAATACTTTTCAATTGTTTCGTCATAGTTTGTATAACCAGAACTGCTTACATTTTCTATGCCATTTTCAGTATCCATATATTTTATTTCTCTTGAATTCAAAGCCGACAAGTATCCCATATTTTGATTCATGTGATAAGTGTAGAAAGAGTTCGACAAATCAGCTTGCGCTTTAATAGTGTACAGATGAACCAATTGCACAACGCTTATAGTTGTACCTGTTGCGCCGACACTTATCGCCGCCACAGCAATTAAACCTGGCACAAATTGCAAGCCTGGTATAAACAAACATACTGTGCCAATAATTGCCCCTACAACAGCAATAGCGCCAAATATCCACGCAGTAGTTATTGATTGATCAACTTCTGTCAATTGACGTGTTGATATTGTAGCCAAGCCTGTAACCTCAAATATTGAGCCACTTGCAGATTTTCTATCTTTGTCATAGATTATAGCAAATCTAAATGGAGTGTCTTCGCCTTTATAGGAAACAGAGCCGTAATATAAGTTATTATAACTTGATGTTATCCCATAATTTGGAACTTCCTTGTTTTCTTTTCCGTGTGTAGAATAATTTATATTAACATTTGAAAGAGCTTTTCCTTTTCCAAGATACGTAAAGTCTGACCCACCGTTGGTTCCATTTAAAATTACATTCCTATCATCATATGGCGGTTCTACCATATTTCCATCTTTGTCTTTAAATAAAATACCAATACCAAATTTAGTGTAAAGTTTTGGACTATCAGGTTCTTCTTCGTAAATAGTATATATGATATTACCTGTTCCGTCGTCAGTGCCGACGCCCTGAATGTTCGCCGCGTCATATACCACAGTGATACTATCCCAACCCGCTTTAACATCCTCACTAACACCAGTAACTGCATTATAACTTTTTTGATAATTGTCTTTTGCCAAGATGCAACGTTGAATTGCCCTGAAACCTGTGTAACTAGTGTGCCATCCGGTAGAATTGTTCAAAGGATTTTGTGTTGGTGTCTTTTGACTTGCAGAGATATCAAATGTATCCAAATTGATGTAATACGCTTGTGCATATAACTCAATCTCGTCATTGTCGTTCTTTGTTGCATTAAACACCGACTCACCATCGTAGTAATTTGAGTTTTCAATTATGTTTACCGTAAATGCATAACTGTGTTTACCTTTTGCTGTTGCGATTACGCCTTTGTCTTGTGGTGAATCAGATTGTTTGACTTTAAGCATACCAACAAGGCCACCGAAGTTGGATGATGTGTCGCCGTTGACTGACACATTTTCTGCACTTACTGAGTATACGACTTCGTTGCCTGAACCTTTTGCACCGTACATGTTGCCTTCGAGGCGGCCGACCAAGCCACCGATGTAATATGATTCGTCGGTGTAGATTGTGAGTAAGCCTTCTGGTTCAACTGAAAGTTTGTCGATGTTGCCGACAAATTTGCCAAACACGCCGCCGACGTACATGCCCACGCCGCTTTCTTGAACATTTATGCTTTGTGACAACGTAAATGTAAATTGCAAGTTGCCAGTTTGATTTGATGAATAATGACCGATTGCACCGCCGATGTTGTAAGCGCCGCTAACGCTTGAAGCATTTTTAAGGGTTGGAAGCAAGATTGTAACTGCTTGTGTGTTGCCATCGGTTGTTTCTGAGATTTCTGCCGTACTTTCTGCGTAATATGCGCCATAATATGTGCCCACATTCACGCCAAGAGGTGCGTCAATTGTCACATCCAAATTGTTTGTGCTGATATTGAAAACTTTGTTTTCAGATTTAACAGATGCCAAAACAGTGTGAGTGCTTGTTGTGCCGAACATACCGCCAAAGCCGGTTGAAATGGAGTTGAAATCCAATTTTGCATCGTCATTTTCGAAATCCAAATCACACAAGTCAGAGCCTTGGATATCTGCTGCCTTTTTTGCGTAATAGTAGTTGCTGATTGTTGAAATGACGTTAGAGCCATTGTTCACAGGCGTACTGCCTGTTGATGTACTGCCAACCGTTGATGTGCTGCCCTCGGTTGTGGTGGTTATTGAAACACTGACATCATTATATTTTGCCGTAACAGCCGAACTGTCCACTGCCCGTGTTGAACCAGCCAGACCGCCCACGCTTGTTGGCAAAACATAGTATGAATTGTAGACATTCTTGTTGTTTACAGTTGATTGAATATAGGTGTGTGCCAATATTCCTTTGATTTCCAACTGAGTATTTGAGGTTGTTTCAGTGGTTTCTGAGCCCTCGCTTGTTGTGCCTGACGCATCTTGTTTTGTTGCTGCTTTGACAGTGTTGCCAACAATTTCCGACGTGCCTGCAAGACCAATCAAGCCGCCCACATTTGTGTTGCCATAAACTTGTGCGTTTGTGATAACACCAACAACTGCGGATTTAGTCTCGCTTCCGCTAGTTGCCAAATATCCGACTGCACCGCCCACGTTCAATACGCCATAGACCGTGCCCGAACTTGTGCATATGCCTTCATAATATGTTGAAACATTAGTTTCACTGACAATAGTAGAATCAATATATGAATATTTGCCATCTTCTGATTTATCGAAATATTTTTTGCCGTTTTCAGCTTTTTCTGAACCGGCTTTTTTAAATTTGCCATAAACTTGTGAAGATGTTGTTCCGACAATACCACCCACATTCTGATATCCAGAAATCACGGCAGTGTTTAAGCAATCTTTTATTGCCGCAGAAGCATTACCTGCTATACCGCCAACATTCATTACTTTTACCGAACTGATGTCTTTTGCCGGGTTATTGTCAGCATTCGGTGCGAGATAAATATTGTAGAATTCATCGCCAAACGCTTGTGTGGATGAGTTAAATATTGTGGTTATTGTAGCATGGTTTTCGCAATTATCAATCACGCCATTAGACAATCCAACAACCCCACCAACATTTGTCAAAGTTGTTAAAGCGTAACTAACGCCAATGCTGATTGCGTTAAAGTTTTTCGCATTTGAAATGCCTGCACTAGCTTTTCCTACCAAACCGCCCCAGTTTTCTGCTGCAATCGGAGCGTCAAAATCCATATTCAATTCCGCAAATTGAGTATCTGCCGACATAAAGTTGAATGCACCTGTTGCGGAAGCTTCTTCATCATTGCCTGACAATGCTACAGTTGCATAACCAATCGCACCGCCGACATTTTTGCTGCCATAAAGTTTGATAGGCGTATTATTCAATGTTGTTATATTGATTGTGCCGCCATCGTATTTGCCCACATAACCACCAAGGTTGTAAACATTGTTTGCCTTGATTGTTGGGTGGAAATCTGAAATGTTGCCCACACTTAAACTACCTGCCGTTTTTATGTTGCCAACAAGACCACCAAAACCATGCAATTCTTCATCCGACGCATTGTTTGCGGTGGTTGGTTTGATTGAGTAAGTTTTTTGTGCTTTAAAACTATCTACTATAATCTCGCCATTAAGTTCAGCAGTCAGCAAGCCAAAGTATCTGCCAGAGCCATTTGCAAAATCGATTGTTATATCTGCTGATTCGTCTGTTTCTAACGCACAACCTTCAAATTCTATGCTGCCAGACTCAACTTTGCCAACATAACCACCAAATTTGTATGCCGAAATTGAACTAGACACAATTGAAAGGTTAAAGTTGCTTATTTTTGGATTTGAGTTTTCAGTAGATGTTGATTTTGTAACCAAACCAATAAAGCCACCAAATGTGTCCGCATTTGTAGGTTTAAGTCTAAGTGTTGTCTTACCGCCAGAAAGTGATGTAATTACACCACCAGAAATTTGACCTACCAAGCCACCGATGTAGGAATTATCCACTACATTGCCGCTAAACTCAACGCCAAGAGTTTCATCTTCGACATTTACTGTGCCATTAGTCATTGTGGCAGCAATAAATCCGTAGTTACCCACCTCTGTTGGGCTGACTGTTGCAAATGTATTAGTATCTTTATCAAAAGTTTTTAAACTAGATAAATTGATTGTTCCGCTGTTTATTGAGTTGAACAACAAAGCAACATTTTCGCCGCTCACGCTGACGCCTGTCAAATCTATATTAGAAATTGTTACGCCAGTTGTAGCCTTGTCACTGCCTTGAACATTGACACCAAGCAAACCAGAATCAGACAAGTTCCAAGACCCAGCAAATTTGATATTTTGTATTGCTGAGTCTGAAATTGTTGCAAACAAACCTTGATTATCCAAATTTTGAATTGTCTTGTAGTCGCCTTCAAATGTGCCAGTAAATGTCCCTTCTGCAAAGCCTGTGCCATTAGAGCCAATTGCTGCCCATGAGATATTTTTATCTTCTGAAATTTTTCCGTCCAAATCTCTTGTGAGTTTATAATATCTGTTTCCGCCTTTATCTGCTGCAATTACACCGCTTATTGAATTTAACACACCGAGATGTGGGATTTCAAAATAATAATCTTCATTATTTCCTCTACCTGTGTAACGAGAATTTTTTACAACGCTCATCGCTTGAAGCTTGCCGTCTGAACTGCTGATAGAGAACTTGTTGAAGTTGTAAACCGGATAGTTATAGTTGTATCCAAACAATTCACTGTCCAACTTAAATGCTTTACCGTTTATAGCAGTGTACCAGTTGCCAGCCAAATCAATGTCATTTGACATCAAACTGTAAGTTGAAACAAGTTGTGGATTAGAACCTGTTGCTAATGAGTTGTGATCTTTTGGGTTTGCATATTGGTCTACAAAGTTGTTTTTACCATTTATTTGGCTAACTCCTGCAAACGAATTTGAAGTTGAAGTTTGCACAACGCCAGCTACATATGAATTGTAAACATAATCACCCGCAACACTATTTAAAACAATGCCAGCACAACCTGCAGTTGATTCGATGTAACCCGTGAAATAACAAGAACTGATTGTTCCAGCGCTATTTCCGCCAACAATCGCACCGATTGAAATTTGTGATTTAATGTCTGCATCCACATATGAATAAGACACCAAGCCTGTGTTCGTGTTAGCGATAAGCCCTGTGCGCTCGTTAGGAGTACTGTTTGCTTTAACCGAACTTATTGTTCCACCAACCGAGCAATTGAAAATTACGCCATGGTTTAAGCCAATCAAAGCCTCAGCCGTGGTATTTATATATTTCAAATGCACGTTTGAAACCGCTGAGCCAGCAGTCAATTCATTGATTGACCAAACAATTTCACCTGTCGTGTCTGTTGTGTTGCCAATCAAAATGCCTTTTACACCTTCGTTTACGCTAATTTTTTGTGAACCGCCTAACAAATAGTATGTTTTTTCGGTACTGCTAGAATCGTATGATGTTTTTGGATTTGTAACCAAGCCAGAAGTATATTGTGTTGCACCATTGTTCAAAATGCCAAAGGCCTGCAAAGGTGCACTTAAAGTTGAGATATATGGCATCTGATTGCTGCTTGAAGTTGTTTTTGCCCAAACTTGATTGCCAATGGCTTGATCGTAAAAATTATTGTTTGTGCTTACCAAAGTCGAGTAAGCCAAGTTTGTGCCAAAGCCTGAATCTTCTGGAACCAAAGCCAGGTCGGTTGAGAAATAGATGTCTGCATCCAGTGTGGATTTATCTGATGATGTGTCGTATGATGCTTTACTATTTCCTTCGCCAATATACACTGCCGATACATTACCAAACAATGCACCGATTGACCTTGAAATGTCATCCGTTTGAGTTTCAACAATTGATTCACCTTTCAATTGGTTGGTGAATATGCTTGTCAAACTGAATGAATAACTGGTTTTTATAAGGTTTACACTGTCAGTAACTTTGCCTGCCAAGCCGCCAATAATATATTGTGCAGTGTTTTCAGATGCGATAGGTGTGATTCTGCCCATGTTCATATTGTTGGACAAAAGCAAAATTCCGTCCACTCTGCCTGCCAAGCCACCGATAAATGTTTTCTTAGCATTCAAATCTGATGCGGTTATATCCACATTTGTAAATGTTTGATCTAACAATACATTTGAGCCATTGCAAGCATAAGCCAATGCACCACCGAGATATGAATTGCCAACAACATCAATCGAGCCGATTAAAACGTTTTGAATCATTTCAACTTTGTTTGTAGTTGCAACTTCGGCAATACCGATTGAGGCACGTGTGATTACACCGCTTATTTTGGACTCAATTTTCACATCCGCATGGTTGCCAGTGACTGTTCTGCCCGAATTATTTGAACTGAGTTGATATTTTGCCACCAAACCAGCGATATCCACCGCATTTGTGTTGCTCATATCACCGTTTAAAGTTATGCCCGATTTAACTGTGTTGGATTCGATGTTACAATTTGATGCAACCGCCACCAAACTTGAAACATTGAGTGGCTCTGATGGCAATGACTTAGCTGTTTCATTTTTAATTGTCAATGTCACTGCTTTGTTTGAAGATTTGTTGCCAATTTCGTTGCCGGAAATTGCCGCTTCATATAAGCTGCCTGCCAACAAGCCAATATCTAACTGACCGCTTGTTTGTGATTGTTGGCTTTTTTCAACCAATGTGAAATCAAAAGATGTATTTTGCAAACTGCCCACCGCACTGCTGCTGATGCCTAAAGTGTTTTCCACTTCGTTATCCTCTGTTTTGCCGGTGCCAATCAAACCGCCAATGTAGGAGGCTGAACTGTTGTTGACCCTTACGGTAACTGCACCTGAGAAACCAGAATTTAAGATGTTTGTGCCAGTTGCATCTGCAACCAATCCAGCAAAGCCAGTGATCGTCATATTTGAAGCAAACAATTCTTTTGCACTTGTGCCTTGATTGTTGACAGTTGTTCTGCCGACGCTCACATTTACTGCACTGATGTTTGAATTTTTATCTAAATGGCTGAATCCTGAGAATATCCCGATTGATTTTCCACCTGAATTTGTGTCGCTGCCAGCATATCCGACGCCATTTTCCTTCCAAGAGAATTCCAAATTCCTAAATCTTGCATTGTTTGTTGACTTAAACAAACCTGCATTTTCGCCATTAGTTGTTTTTACATTCAAATTGAAGATGACTGGTGTTGAACCATCTGGTTTTTCGCCAACCAAAACGCCGCTAAATTCAAAGTCGAACACATAATTGTCGCTGCCAACAAATTTTTCCATGTTTATGTCATCAATAACTTTAAAACTGCCTGATGGATTGTTTTTAAGTTTGTACATATCGTTGACATCTTTGATGATTTCGTAATTTTCGTCACGTTCGTCTGTCAAAAGTGGGAAGAACCTACTATGAGTGTCCAAATTCCAGTATTTTGCATCCCAGATTGAGAAGATGTCGTTGTATGTTGACAATTGCACGGAAGGAACAGTTAAATCATAAAGTTTTGACATTTCTTTTGTAACTGTACCGATTGTGTTGTTGCTGTTTGATTTAAAGTTTGTGTAGCCAATTGTGCCGATGTAAGATTGTGACACTGTGTGAGAAATGACTTTATCTTCACCAATAAAGTAACCGATTTTGATATCGTCTCTATTATTCACAATCGCTGCTTTTTCATCATCAACAAGGATTGTTGAGAAAGTAAAGCTTTGATTGCCCTTTGTCTTTTCAAGGCTTCTGAAAATCTGACCATAATCTTTGCTTGTTGATTCATCTTCTGCAATACCAATCAAGCCGCCGATTGTTTCAAGTTTTGCCATTTTGGTTGGACTATCAAAGTTGATATAAGAAACTGCATAGTTGAAGTTGTTGCTTGAATGCACGTCAACGCCAATCAAGCCGCCGATGTTGACGCCAGCATCGAAACTTGCCTTGCTGTAACATGAGAAGATTGAACTACCTACGCTTATACCAATCAAGCCGCCACCAAATCTATACGATGTGATGAGGGATGTGTTGCCAATATTTTCTTTATCCAAACTGTTTTTGTCTTGACCGAGATTGAGTATGTAGTTTGCAAATGTGCTGTCATATTTAAATTGCTCGTCCTCTGTGTCAGGGGCACTAACTTTTGAAGCCTCCACGCTCGCACCGATACTTGCCGCAAACAAGCCGCCTGCTGCGTTTTGACCATAGATATTATTGTTTTCTGCCACGCTGAAACTCAAACGAAGTGCTTTGACATTTTTGCCAACATAACCTGCAATACCGCCCGCAAAATCTGCATGGATGCTTAAACTTGAACTGCTTGCAACATTGTCGTTGATGTAAAGATATGAGAAGTTGTATCCTTCATTTGCGTAAGAACGATTTTCCAAATCCACAACACCTGCGATGCCGCCCGCATATGACAAAGTCCTTGCATAAAGGTCGCCGCCGGATGCCATGTCCGCACTATTATACAATTTTGTTGTGTTTGCCATTGTTGTGGAAACACTCAAATTTGAAGCAACGCCATAGATTAAACTTTGACCTTTTATAAGCCCTGCCAAACCGCCAACCAAGTTTGCGCCTTGGATAGTTGTGTTTACACCGTCCAAACTGATGTTTACAATGACAGAATCGCTGATTTTGCCTGCCAAACCGCCAGAGTAGATTGAGTTTGCAGTACTAAATGCGCCTTGTGAGAAGTTTAAATCCAAGTTTTTGATGTATGCTCGATTGATTTCCGCAAACAAACCAACGCTTGTTTCCGAATCCTCGCCCACGTCAAGGTAGATATTGCTGATTGACATACCGTTGCCGTCGATGCTGGTTTCACTGCCAGACACAACGTTATCGTCAGTTGCATCTCCACCAAGGACAAAATTTCTACGTGTTTGAATGATTGTTTTGTCGTTAGCAAAGTCAATGTCTTGAATAAATCTTACATAACCAGTAAATTTGGTTTTGTTGTTATTTTCAGTTTTCTTTCCGCTTGTGAACACTTCGTTAAACTCTTGAACTGAACTGATGATTTGAGGGTTGTTTTTTGTGCCCAAGTTGAACTTTGTTGCATAGGTGTATGTTGAAACCACGCCGTCTTCGGTTTCGTTTGTGCCAGTTTCGTACCTATAAGAGTGTGAAACATTGTTTGCAAGTGAAAGTTCTGGAAGTTTAACCGCTTTGCCTTGATTGTCGTAGTAAGACCAAACGCCTTGATCTCTATCATTTTTGCTGTTGCTGAGCACAAACACAAAGTTGACCAAGTTTGTTGAATCTGCAAAGTTGGTTGCATTCAAACCTGTTGCTTGTGGTTGGTCAGTTTCCACCAAAATGAATTTTTGTTTTGTTGTGTCTTTGTACCAGTAACAATTTTCCATTACGCCGTTGGATAACGAGCCAGTTGTGTCCGCCCCGACGAATGGTTGTTCTGGTGAGATTTGCAAACCTGAATCACGGTTTTGGTTTGTGAATGTACAAGCCGCATAACATTGAGCAACGGTTGCCCCGCTGTTGTTGCGGAACACAAAACCTGCCATAAAGGCTGATTTAGAAATAAGTTCAGTGTTTGCAAAAGAATTTGTGATTGAGCCGCCGGAAAGGTTGTCGTAAACAAAGCCTGCAATATTTCCGTCCGCAAAAGCTGCCACGTGTGCACCTGTTGAGAAAGGATTGTTGCTGCTTACTGTGCTTTCCAACGCTTTAACGTATGAATATGCGATTTTGCCAGAGTTTTCTGCAACAAAACCTGCAATTTTGGACTCTTCGTTTGTTGAATATGTGTACAAACTTGTGTTTACCACATAAGAACTTGAAATTGCTTTGTCTGAGTTGTTTACGCCAACAAAGCCGCCAATCAAGGATTTGAAACCTTGACCTGCGTCAATTGTGCGGTTGCCCACAACAAAGTTAAGTCCACCAAATGTAAGTGTCGATGAGGTTTGACTATAATCATTTGCGATGATTTTTGTAAAGCTGCTGCGTCCAACACGGCTGTTTGTAATTGTTCCGTTGTTGATGCCAACCAAACCACCAAAAGTGATGCTTGTGTTTTGACTGTCGTTCACAAGCAAGTTGATTTCTTTTGTTTGAGCGGAAGTGTTGACAACATCGCAGTTATAGATAAGACCATTGTTGACCGCTGCCAAGCCACCAAATACAATATCGTTGATATTTTCGTAAGCTAAAACCAATTGATTGTTTTTGGTTGCTCTGAAATTGGAATAATCTACAACAACGTTATAAAGCAAAGTGTTTTCGCTTACAGTTGCAAACAAGCCATAATAGCCGGTTGCTTCTGAACTGTTGTCCACAACAAAGTCGTTGATTTTAATGATTTTGTTGTTGCCGTCCAAACTTCCGATTGCTGTTGTGATTGGTTTTGCAAGTTCGACGGTGATGTCGTTTGTCAAAACATAATTTTGACCTTCACCCAAAATACAATTGCCGTTTGCATCAAACATTTGATCCGCACTGCTGATTGCAAACGCAGTTTGACGTGTTGTTGCTGTGAAGAAACTCATGTCGAAGTTGATGTTCAACACATGTGGATACATTATTGTATCATTTGTGCCAAATTTCAATTCAAATGTGTTTGTTTTGTCGTTGAACACGTAGCCGTAATTTAATTTGAAGTTGACTTTTGTGTCAAAATTGCCTTTTGCGGTCAAACGCAAATATGTTTGATTTTCTTCGCCTGAACCGTAGTTGGTGGTGAACACATCAAAATAATTGCTGTTTTCATTAAAGTATGAAATCGTTCCAGTGCTGTCAAGTACGTACGAAAATTGTTTTTTAAGTGCACTAACTTTTTCTGAATTATTTTCGCCATTCAAACCTTCAAGCAATCTTGCGTAAATTTCGTTTGAACTATCCAGATTTTTGTTGTGTGTTGCAAACGAGAAGTTAAAGTCACGAGATTGATTTATTGCCAAACTCAATGTTGAGCCAAAGTCGAACTTGGTGTTTTCCGTATCCAAAATATAGTCGGTTGGGAAGAATACAATTGAAGCTGTTTCACTCACTTCTTCCATGTTTTGGCTTAAACCTAATGTCACATCAACCCTAAATGGTTGAGTGATATTGTTCTTCATGTTGATTGCCAATCTTATGGTATAAGATCCATCCTCATTTGGTGTTAAGTTTTTGTAGGTGTCCTTCCATTCGTAGCCGATACCCAAACCAACGCCATTTCCATCCAAATATTTAATATTAACCATTGGGTCTTTGTTAAATTGGTAGCCATAAATTTTGAGTGTTACTATGTTGTCAGTTGTAAATTGTTGGATGAGATAACCGCTGACATTTTCTTCACCAATTTTTGCCGTTGTCTTAAGCGTTTCGTCATAAGACAAATTTACGCCTGGCAAAAAGTCTGTTATAAGGGATTTTGTTTTTACAATATGTGTGTCGTCAGCATTTGTAACATCAAGTGTCAAGCGGATTTCATCTGCCAAACCGCTGAACTTTTTATCCAACACAATATGCATATATATAGTGCCGTCGTAGGTGTAATCTACCCCGTTGCTTGTAGATGTCACAAATTTAAGTTCGATACCCATGCCGTCTTCGGTTGGATTGTTGCTTGGAGTGATGCTGATGTACTTTCCAAGCCCTGAGTGGTACACAAGTTGTTCAAAACGAACTTTAACATTTTCGTTTATGCTTGGCACAAACAATTCGCTACTCTTAATGGTTGCCTGCTTGATATATGCGTAACTTGGTTGCAACTTAACAACCAAAACGCCGCCTAAGCCGCCCGGAGTGATGTTTGCAGTTTCCACTTGGCTTGAAGTAATCAAGTGAGTGTAGTTACCCCATGATGTAGCATCTGAAGCTGCATAATTGTTCATCACAATGCCAGAAGACAATGTGGTTGGATTGATTTGCAAAACGATTGCCCCGCCACCGTCAATGCTGGAATTTGTTTTTGCGTATATCTTAATATTAAAACTTATACTGCTTGTTAAATACCTATAATTATATTCATCTTTAAGGCTTAAAGAAATTTGATAAGAATAAGTTTTGAGGTTTTTGTTAAATGTGTTTGTCACTTTGATGTCAAACAATTGTGGGATAAATTGTACTACCTTAGTTTGTTCAATCAAACGGTCATATTCGGTTTTGTCACCAGTTTGTTCAAATGTCATGATTATTGTATCGTGATTTGATTCGTCAAATTGAACTGTGTTAGATGTTATTGCTTCCAATTTTACGTCGGAAACACCGTCCGATTGAGAATTGTTAATATATTCAGTGTACAAAGTTGCGTTGATAACAAATGTATCGCCAGATTGCCCCATCAAATGGTCGGTATCAAACACAAGGTCTGTTGCTGTTTCACTGATGGAAACTTCCAAAGTTTTGGTTGCCAATGTGAGACATTGATCTTCTTTGTTTATTTGAGGATACAAATCTGAGCCAAAGTATTTTGTCAAGTTGAGTTTTACACTAAATGTCAATTTAACAGTTTGGTTGACAATGGTATCGTTGGTTGACAGATTGAATTTGTTGAATATGTTGCCTTTTGCTATTGTTAAAGCATTTTCATCGTTTGAGGTGTAGTCAATTGTGATGAAATCTTGAATGTTATCCACATCAAACAAGGATTTATACACTGTGTCGCCTTTAACATTTTCGCTGGCGATTTCAAGTTCCATGTTTGTCAAGCCCTTGTAAACGGTCAAATTATATGAATTGGCCTCTGCGCCTTTTTCAACGCCCGAGCCAGAGATTGTGATGTCGCTATACCAAATTTGAGTGTAAATCAAGAAATAGTCGCAAGCGTCTGGATTGAATGGAGAATATGCCTTAACCAAAATATAGTCATTGCCGCCTGTTACACCTTTGAAATAAATTTTCTCGTTTTCCACAATTGATGCATAGTTGTTGCCTTTCAAAATTTTGTATATAACACCACCAACTGCATTTTCCGGCACTTTTTTAAGTGTCACAATGCCTTTGATGTTATTTTTATCATCGTTGGCAAGATAATAAGTGTTCAAGTTTATATTATTAAGAGGATTTTTAACATCATTATAATAGTTTATAATAACAGTCTCAGTGATTTTGTGTTCAATAATATTGTCAATATCCTCATTCTTGGTGAAATCTGAAATATACAAGGATTTTATGCTCGCAATATTGTCCTCATTCAAGTCTGTTGTCAAGTCAGTTGGGATGATTGTGTAAACACCATTTAAATATGGGAAGTATAAATTAAATTCATCAATTTTTAATGTGTTGTATGACTCACCCAACAACCAATTTTCACCAAGCGCCCAATCGGTTTCCCACTTGTCTTTATCAAAAGTAATCTTCTTGTACGCAGGTTTGTCTGCACTAACAATGTAGTTTTTATCTGTGATTTTGCTTGTTGGGTCATTTTTACTATAGTAGCCATAGCCATTTTCACCATCAGCCAACTTTTCTTCTGCTGTAAAATAGATGGAAATATCGACAGTTTCTCCAGCCTTTTTGATTGACAAATTTGTATCGTCATAAATCACGCTGTAAGTTGCATTTTCTGTCAAAGACAATTCAGTTTCATTTTTTGTCAACTTTTCAACACGACCAATAAAGTAAGTGTCGGTTTGAGATGTGCCTTTTGAGGTTGTATAAACTGTATCGGCTTGGATGTTGCCAGAAACATAAGACTGACTAATTTTTCCTAAATTAGAAATGCCGTATGCGGTTGAACCTATAAGCATAAAATGTCTTGTTGTGCTATCTTTTAAAGTGGTGTCTTTTACATAGTTTTCCACACTTGTTGCAGTTATTTCACTTTCGGCGTCTGAGTTTGCAATCACGCCCGCAACTGTGCCATATTTATTTGAAATTTGACCATATGCTTTGCCGCTCTCAAACACAATGCCCATGCTAATCATGTCTTCAAATTTGAATGATATAAATTTGGTGTTTTCAACTTTTGAACTTTCACTGCTGCCCAAAACGCCACCAACTGCCAAGTTAGCGTTGTCTTGATTGTCAGCAATCAAATTTACGCCCAAAAGCATTACTCCGCTGATTGTTGCGCCTTTTGCCTCAGCCGCAACGCCACCAAGTAAGCCATTTGCTGAAAGACCACTTAAATCAATTCCGCCCATCAAAATCACATTTTCGATTTTGCTTTCCTGTTCTGCCAAGGCTGCAACGCCACCGATTTTGACATAAGATTTTGTGTTATCCACATTTTCCACAACCAAATTCACACCCACGTCATATTTGAAAGTCAAATCTTCAAGCGTCGTAAATCCACCCTTGATTGAGCCTGTCAACTTGCCGGCAACGCCGCCGATGTGCAAGTATTTATTCGATGTGTTGTATGAAGATTGGATTTTGCCTTTTGTGGTGACATTTGAAGTTGAAACGTCAAGGTTTGCCGCCATTTCGCCAGCCACACCGCCAAGATAAATATCTGAGGAAAGAGTGTTGCCGCTTACAAATTTCAAATTGGTGAAATCCACATTGAATGTAACATTTTTTATCGTTACGTTTTTATCAATTGAGCCTGCCAAACCGCCGATATAAACGGCATAGCTTGTTTGAGTTTGAGCAATAGCGATATTTTCTTTAAACGAAACATTCAACACCAAATCACTTATCTCTGCTTGGTCAGTAAGGCGGGCAAACACACCGAAGAATGCGTTGTCGGTTGAGTCTGCTTGTTTGCCTATTTCGATTGTTAAACTACGCAAAGTTTCGCTAACACTTTCAGTTGTTGAAAGTTTGAAGTCTTTGCCAATTAGCACGCCTGAGAAATTGCCAAGAGTTGTGAAATCTGAAATTGAAATATCTTTTGCCAAAACATAGTTTGCTGACAAATTGTTTTTGATGTTTTCAAAATCTTTTGATGTTTCAATCCTATATTTTGCCTTTACAGAACCGTCAGAAATTGTAACAAACACGTCAATTTGGTTTTTATATCTGTTTGTTTTGGTTGTTTCGTCATATCCATAAGAATCCAACGCAAACATCCTCAACACAAACCTGCCTCCACCAAGGTTTTTCCTTGCCGAAATGGTTACAAGATTGCTTGTTTTGTCAATGCTGACTGTAAGGCGTTGCTTTGAAACTTCAAGCAAACTTAATTTATTGTTGACGAGATATGGTGTGCCGTCGTCGTTCAATTGGATTTCGTAAAGAGTGTAATCAATGTCGTCATATTTTATTGCATTTGAGTTTGCGTAAGTTACTTGCGCTTTAAATTTTGCTTTGGCTTCACCGTTGTTGTCTGCAACATTTAAGAATGACAAATACAAATTTGCATTGCCGTCTTCGTTCACCAAAGTGGTTTCGTCATCCGAAAGTTTATCCGCTGAACTTAATTCGATGCTTGAAGATGGAGTGTAACTGCCAAAATTGATTGTTATTGTTTTTGATATTGGCATTTCGTTACCAAAATTGTATGCGGTCAAAGTTACGGAAACGTATTGTGGAGTTCCTTCTGGTTTCTTTATCAATTTAACAGTGATTTCCCCGCTCAAACCTGAAAGGTAATCATTATTTTCGATTTTTGTGCCGCCAACGTAAAATTCAACGCAATCGGTTCTACCATAAGCGCTAAATTTGATTTGGTTGACATTTGTGGCAGTATATCCCTCAATTGATGAAGATGGAATGCCGTTGGCACTTGTTGCAGAATAGCGAAGATTTGTTGTTGCAGCGGCTGGATAGTTGGCGTTTATGTAAACAATTTCACTTCTGCTGGATGATGAGAATGCCAAGTTTATGTCTGAAACGCTGTTGAACACTGCGACTTTAAAGTTGATTGTTGCAGTTTTTTCAGTGATGACGCCATTTTCGTTTGCATAATATGTAATTTCCGCAGCAAAAGCCACAATTTGGTCGCCTTGAACGCCATAAATTTGATATTTGTTTGTTTTGCCGAATGCACCCAAAGCGGTGTATGAAACTGCGTTGGAATTTTGTGATGTTTTTGTCAATTTAACATTTGCAACTGTGGTTTGAACAAATTGATTTGAAATTGTTTGTCCAAAGTGCAATTCGCTTTTGATGTTTGGATTGTTTATGATTGCATACAAAGTTTCCTGTGCTGTTTCGCCTTCCTCTGCGCCAGATGTTTTGCTTGTCAAATCGAAGATGTTTTGACCTTCGGTTTTGATTTCAAAATCATCTGAACTTGCCACAAACACGCTTTTTAAAAGCATTTGAGCGTCAAACAAAGAATTTTGACCATTACTTGCAGCAACTGTAAATGCCGCCTCGCTGGCTTGTTGGCTGGCTTGAACTGGTATGCGATAAATATCGTAATAAGCATTGTTTTCATTGCCGCCAACTGCTGTCTTTTGAGAAATACGAGTTATACCGGCATTTGTAAAGTCATCGCCAAGGTTGATTGACTTTGTGTTGTTATTGAAAGCAAAAGCACTGTTTGCCGGCAAAGTCAGATTGATTGTATCAAGGGCAAGACTGTCGCCAGAATACACAACTTTTAAGTAAATGCTTGAAGTCCTTGCCGCATCAACAAGCATTGTTTTGTTGACCCTATCTTCCGAAGTTTTATCATCGTTTGGATTGGCTTCGTAAAGTTCAAATTTGTCCGCTGTGACAACCTTTTGGATATTTAAGGTGTAGTAAACATAACCGTCTGTTGCATCAACCTTTTTAATTGTTGCAAAACTGATTGACTGATTTTCTGTGTTTGCTGTTTTTGACTTGAAGTTCACCCTTATGGTTTCGCCGTTTAAAACTGAATATGTGTAAGTTTTTCCATTTTCGGTCACACCTTGTTCCATTTGGGTCAATGCTCTGCCATATCTATCGTACAAAGCAATGTTTTCGGTTGCAGAAATAAGGATGGAGTGTGTTGAACTATCGCCCGGAGAAACATCCAAACGCAAACTTAAATCGTTGCTTTCAACTGCATTTGTTGAATAAATTTTGCCAACACTAAAACTTTCGCTTGTCAAATCATTCAAAGTGATTGCAGTCACAACATTGCGTTTTGTTATGTTGAGTTCAGAACTATATTCTGGTTCTGCCCCCACAAAATCCAAGCCAACAATGCCCAAAGCAAATTTGATTTTGTTGGTCTTATATTGCACATAACTATTTTTGTCCGCAGTGATTTGGCATTCGATAGATGTGTCGCTGATTTTGGTTTGTTGCAACATTATGCCGTTTAAACTTACATAATTGTCAAGGTCAACTTTTGTGCCGTCCACGTATGCATAAACTTTATATTTTGCGTAGTTGCCGTCCGCAGTCCTTACACCTTTCTTCCCTGCAGCTGCCAAGTATATTGAATTGATGTCAAAACTAACTTCCACTTTTGTTTGGTCGCCGTGGTTTTCCTCATCATTCACATAAAGGGTTTTTTCGCTTAAAGAACTTTGGCTTGCGCTTCCCACTTCTTTTATAACTGGTGAAAAAGTGTTCCCCGCTGTCTGTAAGGCGTCAACAACGTACAAATCAAATTTAGTTGAAATTGTGTCATCCTCAACTTGGTGAGCATCAGATGTTGCTTGAATTCTAATTATTGGGCTGCCAACTGGATATGCAGATTCAACTGTAAGGTTATTGTCGTCGTCAATTTCAATGTATGAGCCAAGGTTATTACCATCCTGAGTTGTGTGCCATACACCGTCATCATCGTAATAACCTATTTCAGCCACTTTGAAATTTACTTTTGTTTGGTTTGTGCCTGCTGGCTCAAATTTAATCACGCTTCTTGTGCCATCAACTGACACCAAGTTGTTTAAATTTACAGTTTGTCCAACAACAAGTGCTGGTTTATAATCTGTGTTGTGAGTAAGGGATTTCAAACTTTCAAATATATTCAATCTTAAAGTTGATTGTTTGCCAGACTTTGTTTCGTAAAAGCGAATTGTGGTTTGCATTGCTCCGCTGATATCCAATGTAAACTGGTCGCCTTGTTTGACAATTTTTGAGGAGGAAGAATTGCTGTCTGTAATCATGATGTCATCAATGTATTTTGCTTTTACATTTTTGATTGTCACCCTAAATACTACGTTTGAGTTGCCGTCTTTGTCAATCTTTAATTCGTCCTTATCATGTCCAAAATTTAATGAAAGAGTTTGCCCAGCATCACTCCATTCACCGATATTGTTTTCTTCATCGACAAATGCATACTGGACAGAAAATTCCATATTCTTGTATCTACCTGCGCACGCGGATAAAAAACTGCACGACAGTATTGTTACAAGTATCAACAGAATGTTCACAAATTTCTTTTTCATAACCCCTCACTTTAATTTGCTCATTTTCTACATAATTATAAATTTTATTATATAAAATTACACAAAAATAGTCAAATAAATATATTTATTCTGCAATTAAATAAGCGGCTAAAAAATTTGAAACAAAATAAATAAAAAATTTAAATAATTTTTAAAAAATATTAAAAAAGTATTGCATTTTTAGCATTTTTTGCTATAATTTTTGCAAATTTAATTTATTTTTTAATTTTTTTTGAAATTATATTTTAAATTATTTTTAAGCAAGAAGTTTTAAGAGGAAAATTTTATATGCAAAAAGTTTTAAGCACAATGCGAAAAGCTATTCAAAAATACAACCTTATTGAGGACAGAGATAGGATTGCCGTTGGTGTTTCGGGCGGCAAAGATAGTTTGGTTTTGTTAAAAGCACTTTCAGATTTTAAAAAATTTGGGTTGTATAATTTTGACCTTTATGCTGTGACTATTGACAATTATTCGGGTGAAATTAGTTATGATGGGCTTAAACAATTTTGTGATGAAATTGGCGTGCCACTCCACATCGAAAAAACGGACATAAACAAAATTGTTTTTGATATAAGGAAAGAAAAAAATCCTTGCTCGCTTTGTGCAAAAATGCGAAGAGGTGCTTTAAACACAGTTTGTCAAAAACTTGGTTGCAACAAATTGGCTTTAGCACACCACAAACAAGATGTTGTTACAACTTTCTTTATGTCGTTGTTGTTTGAGGGACGTTTAAGCACAATGCAGCCTATGTCATATATGTCAAACAGCAAAATCACTTTGATCAGACCTCTATTTTTAACCGAGGAAAGCAAAATCATCCACGCAAGCAAAGATTTCCCTATTTTAAAGAGCATTTGCCCCGCAAATTACGATAGTAAAAGGAAAGATGTTAAGGAATTTGTGTCGAAGATTGAGCAACAATTCCCAGGCTCTCGCAAAAGGATTGAGAATGCAATTTTATCCCCTGAAAGATATAATTTGTTGTCCTTAAACTATAATTTAAACAAGGATGAAGAATAGTTTTTATAAACAAAGCGGCGTACCTGTCGCTTTTTTTATTTTGCGTAGACGTATTTATATAAATTAAAAAAAGAAATGAATGCACTATTATCAAGCAAAATTAAAATGTGTGTAAAATTTTTCTTGCTTTTTTGACATATTTCTACAATAAACGCAATAAGTTTGTTTAAGGAGTTGAAGATGAAAGAAATAACTAATTCACGCCCAGTTGAACTTGCTTATTACATATTGAAAAACAACACAACAATCCGAGCAACGGCAAAAGTTTTTGGATTGCCAAAAAGCACAGTGCATCATGATTTAAGTTTTAAGTTGAAATATATAAATTATCCACTTTATTTAAAAGTTAAAAAATTGTTGGATCAAAATTTTAGTGTAAAACACATCCACGGAGGCGAAAGTACAAAGCAAAAATATTTGGCATTAAAAAAGCAACCAGACAAAGAAACTGAATTGGATTGCTGCAATTTTTAAAAATAAAATAATAAAAATATAAAAACAGAAATTAAAAATAAATAAATCAATCAATT
>DHNC01000044.1 GCA_002406115.1 Christensenella sp. UBA4626 | reverse complement strand
AAAACTATAATATAAAATATATAATATAAATGAACCGATTTATTTTGATATGCTTAAAAAATATGGCTTATAAAATTCAAAAAAAAGCACTTTAAACAAGTGCTTTTTTTATGTGCATAACAATAAAATGACTATCATTAAAAGCGTTTTAATTTTAATCATCGTCTGGGTTATTTAATGCTTCTTCCCATTCTTCTTCGGCATCTTTCAGGTCTTGATAGAGGTCGTCAACGCCGGAGTAATCGCCCGCTTGGGCGAGTAAGTCGTAAATCTCATCTAAACCTCTCAGGCATTCGGTGTAGTCTCTGGAGGAATGGTTGTATCTTAATGAACTTTGATAGTTATCAAAACGGTATTTTGCTTCTTGATAAGCTCTGTATTGTGCCATTTCGTCCACTTCTTCCTCATCGTCACTATTAAGTATTTCGTCGATTTGTTCCTCATACCATTGACACTGACTGCAAGCCCAATTATATACGTCAGTGTTAAAATAGTCGTTAAGTTCAGCCACCAATCCTTTAATCGCTTTTATCCAGTCCTTCCCGTCGCTATAAAAGCCGGTGTTGTAACAGCGTTTAACGTTTTTTATGCCGTCTTCAAGGACTGGTATGATTTTATCTTTATATTCCTTCAAATAGACATCACACAAATCAATTTTATATTTGCGTATCCAAACATTTTCTGATATTTTTAAAAACCAGTTTTTTGCTTCGACAACTTTTTTCATTCTATCAACAAGATAAGCGTCAAATTTTACAAACAACGAACGCTCATAATTTAACGCTTGATTAAAACATTTTTCACCATTCTTTAAATATTCATCATCATATTCTGCTCCCATACAACCTCCTATGATATCTTTTTGATTTTAGGCTAACTGGACACATTCACCTTAACTAAAAAGATTATAACATGAGGATTTAGTATTTTCAATACTATATTTCAAATTTTTTTGTCAAAAAATGGATATCTGCTTAAATTTTTAATGCTTTTTTGCAAAAAATATTTTTATTTAGTGAAAAATTTGTTGTATAAATGGTCGAATTTTGTTAAACTGATAAAAATGTGAGGATTTTATGGAAAAATTTGCAATCTCAACTGACAGCAACTCAGACTTTTATGCAGATGAAGTTAAAAAATATGGTTTGTATGTCGGTAGGTTAAAATATACAATCACGGATAAAGACAATCAAATCAAAGAATATGTTGATGATTTTCAGTCATATGACCAATATGTTGATTTTTTCAATCAATTGCGTAAAGGGGCACTTGCAAAAACAAGTATTTTGAACTTGCAAGCACACATCGATTTGTTCACCAAAATGGCAGAAGATGGGGTTGTCAACGCTTTGCATATCTCTCAATCGGCAGGTTTGAGCCCAACAATTGACAATGCAAATCAGGCAATTCAAATTGTTAAGGAAAAATATCCAAATATAAATTACATTGCAATTGAGTCCAGCACAACCACAATCGGTGAGCAAATGTTAATTGAAGTTGCCATGAAAATGCGTGAAAATGGCAAAACAAACAAGGAAACAGCCGACTATTTGAACTCAATCAAAAACAATATTCAACACTTTATCATTGCTGACGATTTAAAATATCTTTGCCGTGGCGGTAGGGTGAGTGCGGCAAGTGCTATGTTTGGCAGTTTGCTTCAAATCAAGCCGATAATCGAATTTTCTCGTGCCGGCAAATTGGTTGTAACTCGCAAAATCAGCGGCATAAACAAGGCTGCAAAAAAGATTGTTGACGATTTTGCAAACTACACTTTAAACAAAGATTTCCCTTATGCAAAAATTGTCCACACCAACAATTTGCCTATGGCAGAAAAAATCCAAGCCATGGTTTTTGAAAAATACGGCTTTAAGCCAGAAATCCGCATAATGGGTCCAATCATCGGCGCCCATGTGGGTCCAAATTCTGTGGCATTTGCGTTTTTAAGCGAACAACCTCGAAGTGCAGAATAATTTAAATTTAAAGTAGGTTTTATGCCTACTTTTTTTGTGCTTAACAACAAACCATATTTATGAGCGAAAGTGAAATAAATTGGTTTATTTTTCCATTTTTTTATAAATTATATTTCAAGTTGCCGACAAAAGATTGTTTTAATGCCAAATTAAGCAAAATGCAAATCCAGTCAAATAAATTTTGGATATATTCTAAAAATTTTGCTTTTAAAATATATTTAAATATGAAATTTAAAACTTTTTACAACCTATATAACCTACAAAAAAGGTTTGTTGCGGTGGTTATCATAATTTGCACCTTGTTTGTGGCATTGCTTGGCAGGGTTTTTTATTTGCAAATCATATCCGGCAAACATCTGCAAGTTTTGGCGGCAGAACAGTGGCTTAGGGACTTGCCTTTAAGCAGCAAACGAGGCGAAATTTACGACGAATCTGGGGTTAGCATTGCAACAACTGTAACAACCTATGATATATATGTGCGTGCACGCAATGTGACAAAGCCCGAAATTTTGGCGCAACAACTCAGCACTTTGTTGGGCACCTCGTACGAAAATACATACAAAAAGGTGACAGACACAAAGCAAAGTGAAGTGCTTATCAAAATGCAAGTGGACGAAAAAATCGCCTTGCAACTTGCAAAACTTGACGGGGTGTATTTATCGCAAAATGTGGCAAGGGTTTATCCATACAATAACATGATGACGCAACTTTTGGGCTATTGCACAATTGACAACATCGGGCAGGCAGGTTTGGAAAGTTATTATGACAAATATTTAAAAGGCGTTGACGGCAAGGCGCTCACTCAAACCAACGCACAGGGCAAGGAAATTGACAATTCGCTCACATACTACATTCCAAGTGTTGCTGGTGCGGATTTGCACACCACTTTGGACGTTCAAATGCAGTCCATTTTAGAGCAAGAAATGCAAATAGCAAAGGATAAGCACCAAGCCAAAGGCGTAAGCGGCATAATTTTGGATGCCCAAACTGGCGGCATAAAGGCGATGAGTTGCTTGCCAGGTTTTGACCTAAACTCTCCGCCTCGAAACGACTTAATCAGTCTGCAACAACTTACAAAAAACACAACAGTTGTTGATGTCTACGAGCCGGGCAGTACGTTCAAACTTATCACTTTGGCGGCGGCACTCAACGAGGGACTAACCAATCCTAACGAGCACTTTTTTTGCGGCGGAAAATGCAGCGTGGACGGCGAAACAATCAAATGTTGGAAAAGCATCGGGCATGGCAGCCAAACGCTAGTAGAAGCGTTTAAAAACAGTTGTAACTGCGTGTTTGTCAATCTGGCTTTGCGTATAGGGCTGGAAAAATATTATCAGTACCTTGAATATTTTGGCATCGGCAAAAAAACTGGGGTGGACATAGCCAGCGAATCAAGCGGGATTGTCATGGCAAAAGAAACCGTTCGCACAGTAGATTTGGCACGTATCGGCTTTGGCCATGCGGTGGCGGTTACACAACTTCAAATGGCAAATGTCTATGCAAAAATAACAACTGGCAACGATGTTGTTCCGCATCTGGTGGATTTTATGTCCACGGAAAAAGGCGTGATTTATCGCTATGCTGGCAGCAAGTCAAAAGTAAAATTAAAGGACAGCACAATAAGCACAATAAATGATATGCTTGCAAACAACATCAACTCGGAGGGACAGTTCACTTTTGTGGCTGGTTACGACGTCGGCGGCAAAACAGGAACCGCACAAAAATATGACGAAAACGGCAAAATTGCATCCGGCAAATATATTTCAAGTTTTATTGGCGTGTATCCAACACAAAATCCAAAATACATTTTGATTGTTTGCGTTGATGAGCCAACTGTTGGCGGCTATTATGGCGGCGTGGTTGCAAAACCGATTGGGGCAAACGTGTTTGGACGCATCTTTACAACCAAAGCCATTCAGCCAGAAGATAAAGAGCAACTATCCAACAAACCAACCGTTGAAATGCCAAACGTAGTCGGCTTGACGGTGGCGGAGGCAAGTGTAGAACTCAACAAAATTGGCTTGGCGGTGATGATTGACGGCGTCGGGGAATACATCGCCATACAACTTCCGCCAGAAAAAACCATGTTATTTTTGGGAGAAATCGTCTTTTTGATAACAAATTAACAGTTTTTGTCTTATTTTGTAAGGCAAGTTAAAAAAATTTATTGTTATGATAAATTTTAATGTAAGGGGGATGATATGAAACTTTATGACATCATATCTAATCTAAAATTTGTTGGGATAAAAAACTATCAGGATTTGGAAATTGATAGTCTTTCTTGCGTGTATCAAGAAAAATGTGCTAACAGCATATATTTTTGCATAAAAGGCACCAAATCGGACGGGCATGAATACGCCTCTCAGGCGGTGGATAATGGGGCAGTTTGTTTGGTCGTGGAAAGGTTTGTCGATTTGCCAGTCACACAAATATTAGTGGAAGATGTCCGCAAAGCCATGTCGTATATCAGTGCAATATTTTTTGAAACCTACAAATCCAAAATCAAATTTATTGGCATCACTGGCACAAACGGCAAAACCACAACCACATTTTTGATACGTGAAATGTTGATGGCACTCAATCACAAAGTCGGCTTGATTGGCACCGAGGGGACATATATAAACAACCTCATGTTGCCGCCAACTTTAACCACGCCAGACCCAATCGACCTTCATAAATTGATAAAGGACATGGAAAACAACGGCTGCGAATATTGCGTTATGGAAGTCAGCGCCCACGCCATTGCTCTCAACAAAATTGACAATATTCATTATGATGTTGTAGGTCTTACAAACATCACACGTGACCATCTAGACTTTTTTATAAACATGGACAATTATATCAAATGCAAAACCAGTTTGTTTTCGTTTGCTCATGCAAAGTGTGGGGTGATAAACGAGGATTGCAAGTTTAAAGATTTGCGACAATCAAATTTTGATTTAACAACTTTTGGTGCGGGTGGAAATTTCAATTTGCTAACCATGATGATGGATTTTGACGGCACGGATTTTAAGTTTGAGTTTGAGGATAAAATCTATTCTGTCCACACAAACCTGCTTGGGGAATACAATATCTCAAATTTAATGCTTGCAATGGCGGTTTTGACAAAATTGGGCTTTGATATTGAAAGTTTAATAAAGGTTGTTGAAACATCAAATTTCAACATTCCGGGGCGATTTAATTTGTTGAATGTAAATGCTGATTTTAACATAATAATTGACTACGCTCACACTCCGGACGGCATAAAAAACATTTTGTCAACTATCAATCATCTGCCTGTCAACCGCATTATAACCGTGTTTGGCTGCGGCGGCAATAGAGATAAATCCAAAAGGGCAGAAATGGGCAGAGTTGCCACACAATTCAGTGATTTGACAATTGTCACCACCGATAACCCTCGTGACGAAAATCCAAACTTAATCATCGACCAAATTGTGACCGGATTAAATAAGGATAAATACATCCGCATTGAGGATAGAAAGACCGCAATTGAATATGCGCTTAGCATCGCTCAAAAAAATGACGTTGTGGCTTTGCTTGGCAAGGGGGCGGAAAATTATCAGGAAATCAAGGGCATAAAATTATATTTTAGCGATTATAAAGTTGTTGACGACTTTTTTAAACAAAAATCACAAAATGCAAAGCAAACAAGTTAGTTTGCAAAATAATTTAGGGTATTTATGATAAAACTTATTTTGATTTTTTTGCTAAGTTTTGTTTTTTCCGTTTGCTTGATGCCGATTATTATAAAGATTTTTAAAAAAAAGCAATACGGTCAAACCATTTTAGGTTATGTTGAGGAACATAAAAGCAAAAACGGCACGTTGACTATGGGTGGTGTAGTATTTATGATAGCCACACTAATTATGTCACTCATTTTTATCAAATTTGACATGGATTGGTTTGTTTGTCTGATTGTTGCACTATTTTACGGCGTGCTTGGCTTTATGGATGACCACATAAAACTAAAATACAAGCAAAATCTTGGCTTAAAGCCTTATCAAAAAATTATTGGACAAGTTGGCATAGCGGTCATTTTTGCTTTTTATATTTTTTTCAGCAATCAAGCGGGCAATATGTTCTGGCTTTTTGGCACCAAAACTTTTAACATCTCTTGGTGGATTATTCCGTTTGTCGTGCTTGTTATGGTGGCAACAACAAACAGCGTAAACCTGACTGACGGTCTGGATGGACTGGCGGGGAGCGTTAGTTTTGTATATTTGCTTATGTTTATTGCAATAAGTTCAATTTTGGGCAACAGTCTGTTTTTAAATGGTGAAACTGGCAAAATTTTAACAAATATCGAAAATATAAACCTTGTTTCCGCCTCATTTATGGGGGCAATTTTGGGCTTTTTGATGTTCAACACCAACAAGGCTTCAATTTTTATGGGTGATGTTGGCTCGCTTTGTTTGGGCGGATATATCGGGGCGTCGTCATGTATGCTTGGGCTTGAATTTTTGGTTTTGGTTTTGGGTGTGTGTTTTGTGTTTTCCGCTTTTTCGGTTATTTTGCAAGTGGCTGTGTTCAAAATCAAAAAGAAAAGGGTGTTCAAAATGGCACCTTTTCATCACCATTTGCAGATGTCAGGTTTGTCCGAACCTAAAATCGTAATTTTGTATTCTGCAATCACTTTCATTGTCGGTTTAATTTGCATTATTTTCTATCTTTTGTAATATTCGCATTTTTCCAAAATACATTATTTATAAATATAAAATATAACTCAAAAGTTGATTTGAGATTGGATTTATGAGGTAAAAATGAAGTTTAAGCATAAAAAAGTTTTGGTTTACGGGCTCAGCAAGTCCGGAGAGTGGGCTGCAAAATTGTTGGTCAAACTTAAAGCCAACGTGTTTTTGTTTGATGATGATTTAACTCGTTTGCGTTCCCGTAGGCTTAAAAATTGCTTTGTTTTGCAGGAACTGAACGAAAATCTTATCGAAGATTTGGATGTTATCATTGTTTCGCCGTCAATTGAAAAGGACAACCCATATTTGGTGATTGCAGAGCAGTTGAACAAGCATATTATGAGTGAATTGGAGTTTGCTTCTCAGTTTGCCAAAAAAATTGTCGCTGTCACTGGTACAAACGGCAAAACCACCACAGTAAGATTGATAGAGGCCATTTTAAATCAAAAACATAAAGCGGTTGCTTGCGGCAATATCGGCTATCCGCTTTCCCGTGCGGTGATTGAGTGCAAAAATCAGATAAAAATTGCCGAAGTAAGCAGTTTTATGATGGAGCACGCTACAAGTTTTTCGCCTCATGTGGCAACAGTGTTGAATATTCAGCCAGACCACTTGGTTAGGCACAAAACAATGGCGGAATACACCCGACTTAAACTCAACATTTTTGCAAATTTAAAGCCAACCGACTATGCCGTGGTCAATTTGGATAGTTCAATCCATGCCACAAATAGGTGCAATGTGATTACATATTCGTACAAGCACCTTGCCGACGTTTATTACGAAAAGGGCAGCATATATTTGCACCAGCAAAAGGTGATTGACGTAAATCAGTTAAACCTCAAAGGCGAGCATAACATTTTAAATGTAATGTGTGCAATTTGCTATGGCTACATATACAAAGTTCCTATCCCAAAAATCAAAACCGCTTTGCTCAACTTTAAAGCTGACGAATTTAGAAACACCGTACTTCCGACCGTTAAAGAGTTGGCTTTTGTCAACGACAGCAAGTCCACAAATATTGCATCCACTTTGGCAAGTGTAAACGCCACAAATGGTGCTTTAATTTTGCTTTTGGGCGGCTCAAAAAAAGGATTGAATTATTCTCAATTGTTTTCAAACCTATCAAAAAGAGTGAAACAAATTGTGGCATTTGGCGAGATTGCAGAGCAAATCAAACAAGCCAACAAAGCTTTTAAATTGGAGACATTTGAAACTCTGCCACAGGCATTTGAATTTGCAGTTGGGGTGGCATTGCCGGGGGATACAATTTTGTTTTCGCCGTCAAGTGCAAGTTATGACCAATATTCAAGTTATGTTGAGCGTGGCGAGGCGTTTAACAAATTGGTAAAAGAATATGCTGAAACACAAACAAAATAGGATAATCATCCTTGTTTGCACTTTTTTGTTGGCTGCTTTTGGCTGTGTGATGGTTTTTTCTGCCAGCAAATATTCAGCAACCGTTCAGTACAACAATCCATATTTTTACCTTAAAAAACAAATCATCGGTGTGGTTATTGGTGCAATCGGTCTGATTGTTTGCAGTTTTGTCAACCACAAAATCTACAAAAAGTTTTATTGGCTTTTTTACATAATCGGTTTTTTATTTTTATGCCTTGTTTTTGTGCCAGGGCTGGGCAAAACAAGTTATGGGGCAACAAGGTGGATTGGCTTTGGTTCGTTTACCATGCAACCAAGCGAGATTGCAAAATTTTGTTTGGTGTTGTTTTTGGCGGGATATTTAAGCGATGGCGACAAACTTTCAAGTTTTAAGCATATCTTGATTGTCCTATCCCTTGGCGGATTGTATTGCGTGCTGATTATGCTGGAACCAAATATGTCAATCACAATGTGCGTGGCATTTACGCTTATTTTTATGCTTTTTATAGGCGGATTGAGGCTTAAAGTTTTTGGCTTTTTAATACTGCCAGCCATGGCTTTGGTTGTGCTGCTCATCGTGATTGAGCCTTATAGATTAAACCGCATTGTCGCTTTCATCAACCCTTGGCAAAACCCGCTGGATGAGGGCTATCAGTTGATTCAATCCCTTTATGCAATCGGCAGCGGAGGATTGTGGGGCGTGGGGCTTTTCAACAGCCGCCAAGCCGAATTGTTTTTGCCATTTAGCGAAAGTGACTTCATTTTTTCAATCATCGCCGAGGAATTAGGCTTTGTGGGCTGCTTATGCCTTGTTGCGGTGTTTACTTTGCTTATAATCACAATCTTTAAGGTCGGCTTGCAAGCAGATAACAAATTTTCCGCCTTTCTTTGCTTCGGCATCGCTGCAATAATCAGCATTCAAGTCATCCTAAACATCGCCGTTGTATCCGGCTCCATTCCGCCAACTGGCTTGCCGCTGCCATTCATTTCCGCAGGCTCAACCAGTTTGCTTGTTTTCATGAGTGCAATCGGCATTGTTCTCAATGTTGATAGGCAGAATAAAATGAAAATAGCAGATTAGATATTTTGAGTTTAGCTTCAAACTGAGGCAAGGTGAAAAACCCTTGCTTTTTTTATAAATCGTATGAAAAAGTTAGTCAAATTATAAAGGTTTATGTTAAAATATATGAATGGAAGAAAAAGAGTTGGTAGTTGAAGTTGGTTTTTTACTCAACAAAAATTTTAAATTTTATGACAAAATGTTAAAAAACAATGGATTAAGTCTTATTTTTAGCAAAAATCAAAATGGCTAAGTCCTTGTTGTAAATGCTGTCATGAAGACTTAAATTCATAATGTCAGTTTGACAAAAATATCAGTTTGTTCATATATGTTTATATGATTAAACAAGACAAATACATCATCAGGGGCGGGAAAGCGCTTTATGGCACAATTAAGGTGCAAACAAGCAAGAATGCCGCCTTGCCAATTTTGGCTGCCAGTTTGATGAGCGGTGGGACAGTTGAAATAAATGATTATCCACACATTTCCGACCTTGACAACATGTTAAAGATTTTGAAAGGCATAAAAGTTGATATAGTCAAGACCGATACAAAACTGATTTTAAATCCTAGTGAAGCGGACAATGTGCATATGAACTTTGAATTGATGAAGACGATGAGGTCGTCAATCTTTTTGCTGGGGAGTATGTTGGCTAGGTTTAAAACTGCCACCATCACGCAACCGGGAGGCTGCAAAATAGGCGCCCGTCCGATAGACATCCATCTGAAAGGATTGAAAAAAATGGGCGTTAAAATTTGCGAGTTGGGTGAAGAAATATTTTTTGACGCCAGTGCTGCACACAACGCCAATATCAAACTAGATTTGCCAAGCGTTGGGGCAACCGAAAACTTGGTTCAATTTGCGTGTTTAACAAAAGGCAAGACTGTTTTGACAAATGTAGCACGAGAGCCAGAGATTGTTGACCTCTGCAATTTTTTGATAAGTATGGGGGCTCGCATTTATGGTGCGGGGACAAACAAAATTACAATACTAGGGGTAGATGAACTGAAAAGTACACAATATACGCCGATAAGCGACCGAATTGTTGCTGGCACATACATGATTGCAACAGCAATTTGTGGCGGAAAAGTGAGGCTAAATAATGTTGACGCAAACCAAAACTTAAATTTAATTAAAAAATTAAAACAAATTGGTTGTCAAATTGAAATTGAAAATGATATAATCACAATAACAAGTGAAAAACCATTAAAATCTTGTGGTCAAATTTGCACGGGCTATTATCCGGATTTTCCAACCGATTTGCAATCTCAAATGCTTGTGCTTGCGTGCTTTGTAAATGGGGTGACGGATATAACCGAAAACTTGTTTGAAAACAGATTTTTGATTGTTCCAGAACTTCAAAAGATGAAAGCCACAATTTCGCTTATCAACTCCAAAAATGCAAGAGTTGTTGGCGTGGGCGGCAAATTGCAAGCGGCGGATGTCAAAGCTTACGATTTGCGTGGCGGGGCGGCTTTGGTTTTGGCAGGTTTGGGCACAAACGGTGTCAGCACGGTTCATAATGTGTTTTTCATGGATCGTGGATACGAAAATTTTGAGCAAAACTTGGCTTCACTTGGTGCAAACATAAAACGTTTATGACAAAAAAATCAATAATCATCACATCAATTTTGTTATCAATTTTGGCACTGCTTTTTATTTTGTTCGGTGCTGTTTTTCGTTTGCGTCAAATAGACGTGGTTAGGCCAGAGGGCAGCGAAATTGCTGTGACAGATCAAGATATTATTGCTGCATCCAAGTTAAAACTTGGCAAAAGCATTTTTATGTTGGACAAGCAGTCCGCTATCGACGAGATTGAGCAAACTTATGCTGAAATAAAAGTGGTTCAAATCAAAACTGTGAGTGTGGTGCGTGTTCAAATTGTTGTGAGAGAGCGAGTTGAAATGTTTTACGCTGAATACAACAACTCATTCTATTGCCTTGACGAGGATTTGAAAGTGCTTCGCCAAACTGAAACCGAGCCAACAAATTTGATAAAGATTGAAACCGATTTGGGCATAACCAGCAACACAAAACTTCATGACTTTTTAAACAAAGATTATGCCTTGATAACTTACAAACTTTTCACTGCGATGTACACAAATGTCAAAGTGGAAGACCATTATGCTGAAAGGGCAGATATCTGCAACTTGATTTCATCGGTGAAATTTGAAAAAGGTTATGAATTGATTGACGAAAACAATGCTGTTTCGTTTACAAATTTAATAATCACAACAAGGGCAGGTTTGACAATGCAAATTGCCGCACCGGAAAATGATTTGGGCAAAAAAGTGAACATTTGTTTTTCAACTTTTGATAGTTTGGAAGATAAAACCAAGGGTAAAATCGTCATCAAATACAACGGCACGGCAGCGTATTATCCAGAAGCGTAAAAGTTTTTGTTTGACATCTATTTCAGTTTTGATTTTAAAAAACGACACAAAAAAACGCATATTTTGTCGTATTTGAGCATATATCACAAAAGTCACAAGTGTATATATCATCCAAGAGGCACTATATATTGTGGTGTTCTCTTTTTTATGTTAAATTTATAAAATTTAAAACAAGTTGCGACACAAATTTATTGACTAGTTTTTTTGATTTTTATATAATAATATAAACTTGTGAGGGGATTGTGCAAAAGAAACTGAACTTTCTGTTGGAAGTTGGATCATCTAAATTAGTTTTAATCTCATACGTAAAGGGCAAACGCAGCAGCAAAATTGTTGACAAAGTTACGGTTTTGTATGACGGCTTTATGGATGGCGAGTTTTTGTCGCCTGATGATTTGGGGCTCAATTTTAACGAGTTGATTTCAACGATGAACACAAAAATGCGCACAACAATTCGCTCCATCACAGTTGGCGTGCCAAGCGAGTTTTGTATGTGCGTCTGCAAACGTATTTCTCGCAAATTTGTTGAAACAAAAAAATTGACAAATCACGACATTGCAAATTTGTTTGAAACAAACGCAACATTTGGCGATAGTCAGGACTATAACGTCATCAATTTTAGCCCTATGCAGTACGTGCTTGACGACAGTGTTGTCACAATGCAACCGGTAGGCAAAAAAACATCCAGTTTGGTTGTAGACGCAAGTTACATATTGGCAAAAACTTCGTTTATGGAGTTTGTTGTTGAAAAACTTAACAAACTTGGCGTCAACAATGTCGATTTCATTTGTTCGGCGTTGGGGCAAGCAATCTTGTGCAGCAAAGAGCATGAAACAAATCAGCCAATTGCAGTGGTGGATGTGGGGCATATAACCACAAGCGTAGCAGTGCTTAAAGGCGAAGGTTTGGCGTTGCTCAGTTCGTTCTCAATGGGCGGCGGGCACATTTCAAGCGACATTATGCAAGTGCTTGGCATGGGCTTTAAGGATGCCGAACTTATAAAGCGAAAAATTATTTTGACAATCGAGCCTGAGAGGAATGAGTATTATGAAGTGCGCTCAAAAGATAGTTGCGTCAAAGCACCGATTAGCATGACAAACCAAATTGTCAAAAGCCGTATCGAAATTTTGGCAAAAATTGTTGGCGAAATTTTGTCAATCGACCCAGTGTTTAAAAAATACGATTTGTATCTAACTGGCGATGGTTTGGCAAATTTTAAAGGTGTCAAAACAATTTTAAAACAACAAACTGGCATGGATGTATATATTTTCCAAAATCAGTTTGACAATTCAAAAGACAAATTGCAAACATCAATTCAAGGGCTTGTAACTTTGAATGATATGTTGGTTTAAAAGGATGGATTTTTATGGATTTATCAAATAGCATTTGTAAAATTAAAGTAGTTGGCGTTGGCGGTGGCGGCAATAACGCTGTCAATCGTATGGTCAATGCCGGAATAACTGGTGCATATTTTGTTGCGGTCAACACCGACCAACAGGATTTGAATATGTCCCGTGCGGATGAAACAATTCAAATCGGCAAAACCTTGACAAAAGGTCTTGGTGCGGGTGCAAACCCAGATAGAGGGCGTGAAGCAGCAGAAGAAAGCGTTGATGACCTCAAAAGGATGTTGCAAGGCACAGACTTGTTGTTTATAACCGCAGGTCTTGGCGGCGGCACTGGCAGCGGTGCGGCTCCTGTTATTGCTCGTCTTGCAAAGGAAATGGGCATTTTAACCATCGGCGTAATCACAAAACCATTTAAGTTTGAAGCGCCAACAAGGGCAAGGAACGCTGACCACGCAATCGAAGAGTTACGTAAGTATGTTGACAGTTTGGTTGTAATTCCAAACGAAAAACTTTACACAATCTTGAAAAAGGATGTTTCCTTCCTTGATTCTTTCCGCTATGCCGACGATGTTTTGCGTCAAGCAATTCAAGGCGTGAGTGAATTGATTTCCGTCCCAGGGCTTATCAACTTGGACTTTGCCGATGTTTCAACAATCATGCGTGACAAAGGCATTGCTCACATGGGTATCGGCAAGGGCAGAGGCGCAAACAAAACAATCGAAGCCGTTCGTCAAGCAGTTACCAGCCAACTTTTGGAAACCAGCATTGAAGGTGCAACCGGCATTTTGATTAACATCACTGGCGGACGTGACCTTACTTTGAGCGAGGTTTATGAAGCAGTTGACCTTGTGCGTGATGTTGCTGATAAGGATTGTAACATCATCTTTGGTGCCCGCATCAATAACGACACAACTGGAGAGACAGAAATCACTGTTATCGCAACCGGTTTTGATGATAAAAACAAACAACCAGAAGCAGTGCCTCAATTTAAAGACAACAGTGCAAACGTGCGTGCGTTCACTGAGCCGGTGAAAGAAGAGCAACCAAAGCAAGAGGAGCAACCAGAAGAAGAACCTCAACCAATCGAGCATGAAGATGAAGTGCAAGACATTTCTATCAAAGCAAAAAAACCATTTTTAAGCGATGATGATTTGCCACCATTCCTTCGCAAACTCAAAAGATAATAAACCAATTTATTTCGCTGACACTCATAAATTTGGTTTGTTAAACACAAAAAAACCACTAGGGCATTTCCCAGTGGTTTTTTTAAATAATTGCAAAGTGAAATCAAGGGTGTTGCTATCACGCAACAAAACCTAACTTTGCTAAGTTGATTTAAACAAAACAGAAATTTTTGTTTTGTAAAATTTACATATTCAACATTTTTATTGATACATTTTTTTCATCAATTTTTCAAATATAGCAACGGCAAAATACATGACTGAAGCCAGCACGCACAAAATGACTGTTGACGTCATAACAAGGTTTAAATCAAACACTTGCCCGCCGTAAATCAGCAAATATCCAAGCCCGGCTTTGCTGACTAAATATTCGCCCATAATTGCACCAATCCAACTTAAACCAACATTTATTTTTAAGGTGGAAACGATGTCTTTTAGCGAGGACGGAAGTATCAATTTCAAAAATATTTGCATCTTGTTTGCGCCAAGCGATTTTGTCAATGCAATCAATTGTTTGTCGCAACTGGTAAAAGAATTTAAAATGTTCATGATTGTTACAATTATCACAATCAAAATACACATGAATATTATTGCCTTGCTTCCGGCACCAAACCAGATGATGATTATTGGTCCCAGTGCAATTTTTGGAAGGCTGTTTAAAACCACCAAATATGGCTCCAAAACCCGCCGCAAAAAGTCGCTGTACCAAAGGATAAACGCCACAACAAAACCTACGCTTGTCGCAATGGCAAAGCCTATCAAGGTTTCTTTTAGCGTGATTGCTGAATGGTAAAACAGTTCGCCGGAAGAGTAAAGCGTCTTTATCGTTTTTAAAATTTTGCTAGGAGCAGAAAAGAAGAAAGAACTTATAACTTCAAACTTTGTAAGCAACTCCCAAGCGATTAAAAACGAAGCCAAAATCAAAATTTGTGTTAGCATAATCACAAACTTTGTGGTGCGATGTTTTGCCAAATATTTTTTGTGAGCAGCACTAAAAATCTGCTTTGTTGGACGCCTTTTTACTTTTGTTTTAACATCAATATCTTGTGTTTTACACACCGAAACACTACCAGCAATCCAACGGTCTAAATATTTTTTACTTTTGTTTTTCATCTTGAATTTCCTGCCATATACAATCAAATAATTCTTTTGCTTTGGCGGTTTTTCGCCTTTCAAAAGGAGTGATTTTTAAGTCAAAATCCAATGTGTGAACTGCTTTAATTTTGCCAGGTCGGGCAGACAATACCACTATTTTGTCGCTCATACTTATGGCTTCCTGAATGTCGTGTGTAACCAAGATTGCAGTTTTCTTTTCTCTTTTGATTATGTCAAAGATGTGGTCGCAAAGTTCAAGCCTTGTTTGATAATCCAATGCGCTAAATGGCTCGTCAAGCAGCAGCAATTCTGGTTTTAATGCCAAGGTGCGGATAAGGGCAACTCGCTGTCGCATACCGCCGCTAAGTTCGCTTGGATGCTTTTTTAAAAAGTCACCGATACCATATTTTTTTGCCAACTCCAAAGCATATGCCTTGCGTTCTGCCGTGTTTTTGTGCTTGATTTCCAAACCAAAATATATGTTTTTTTCGATTGTCCGCCAGGGCAAAAGGTTGTCACGCTGAAACATATATCCGCACAAATCTTCTTTCAAACTTGGCTGTTTTCCGTCAATCAAAATTTCGCCGCTTGTGGGTTTTATAAGCCCAGCAATAAGCGAAAGTATTGTGGTTTTTCCGCATCCCGACGGCCCCACAATTGCGATAAAGTCATGCTTGTTTATCTTTAAATTTATGTCTTGCAAAGCATGAGTTTCACTGTCCAAACTTTGATATATCAAATTCAATTTGTTGATTTCAACAATCGTTTGATTTGGCACAGTGTTCAACGAAACAACACTTTTTTGTGCCAAACTTTTTTTCATTATGCCTCAACTTGGCTTGCGTAAGTTGTGTTTACAGCAGTTGACCACTCAACTCTGTTTTTAAGTTCGCCAGCACCATCAAGGATATCAAGCATCAACTCCCATGAAGATTGCTTCAACACAAAATTGCTTGCGTAAGCACCAATTCGGATATAGTTTTTTACAGAAGCCAAAATGAGGGCGTCATCTGTTGTGCTAAAAGATGGTTTGAGGGCAGACAAAATATCCGTTTCGTTGTTTGCATTGTTTGCGTTGATGAGGTAGTTGTAGCCTTTTTTAAGTGCTCGCATAAATTTTGCAATTTTGTTGCCATTGTTGTTCAAATAGTTCTGCGTTGCAACAAAACAGGTGTAAGGCACGTCTTTAACTTCATCGCCCAAAGCAGCCACAATGTTGCCAGTTTGGTCAAATTCGCATTGACTTGCAATTGGGTCAAACATAGTGCAATAGTCGCCAGTGCCAGCAATGAAAGACGAACTTGTCAAATTAAACGCAATTGTTGTGTCCAAAATTGTGTCAACATTTTCTCCCAACTCTGCGCCCGGTTTCAAGCCATGTTTCTTCAAAATGTATTCAAGCGTCATAGCAGGCATACCGCCTTTTCGTCCCGCAATTATGCGTTTGCCTTTCAAATTTGCCCAATCAAAATTAGGTTCAGCATTTCTGCCAACCAAGAATGAGCCGTCACAAGCGGTCAATTGAGCAAAGATAACTGGGGCATTTTGCATACCATTGTTACGCACATAAACTGCACTTTCCGGCCCCATCAAACCAATGTCTGCGTTGTTTGAAATCAGACTGGTCATAACAGTGTCGCTGCCACCTGCGTTGGTGAGTTCTATTTTCAGACCTTCGTCGTCAAAATAGCCCTTGTTCATCGCAGCATAGAGTGGAGCGTAAAAAATTGAATGCGTAACTTCGCTGATACGCAAGGTGTTGTCGTCATTCTTTTTGCAGCCAGTGGTTGTAACCAAAACGGCAAACACAGACATGATGGCGACAAGCAAAATTGATAATTTTTTCATCAAATCTCCTTTTTGGAAGGTTAAGTGGTGTGCTTCCATAACTCATTTTATGTGACGATAAATATTTTGTTAAAAACAATCAAAAGCATATATTTTTCTTTTGACGGCAAAAATGCAACAATTTTGTTTGTCAAAAGCGGATTTATTTGCTAAAATACAAAAAATTGGAGTTGAAATGAAAAAAGATACTTTATACAAAATACTTTTTGCCATTGAGTTGGCGTTGCTTCCTTTGACAATTTTTGCGTATTTATACCTCACAAATTGGTCGGTTGGGTTGTTTGTTGCGGGTGTTTTGCTTTGCAAGATTTGGCGAGAACTTTTTAAAGACAAACACAATCGCTCGCAAGTTATCATCAGTTCTATCGCCAGTGTCGTCACAAACACAACCTTGCTTGCTTTGTTTATGGCAACCGATGTTTTAAATATTGCTCTCGGAGTTGTGACAATTGTTGCAATCCTTGCAAAAGTGGTGTGCGATGTTTTGATGCTTGAAAAGGATTTGCCAGAGTTTATTGATGCAGTAAATTATTGCTTTGTGTTGTTTGAATGCTTGGTTTTGATTTCTATGATATTTGCTTACGCTTATTCAGTTGTGTTGTCCGTTTCTTGTATCGCAAGCATTTTGACCGGCGTTATATTTGCCGTTTATTCAGTGTATTATTTGATAAAAAATATGCCTAAAAAGTCAAACTAAGGTGAATTTTTTGTATTGACAAGCATGACCTTGTGTGATATAATCGTCACAATAAAATTTGATTGATGATAGGAGAATGTTATGATGAATTTATTGTCATTTGTTAGTGTTTGGGAATTTTTGCTTAGATACACAGTTATCTTTGGCATGATTGTTGCAGCAATCGGCGTTGCAATCTGCTTGCTTGCAAAACGCATCACTTTGGCAAAAAGGAAGAGCGATAGTTTGCAAAAAGGCGACAAATTGTTTCAAACACTTATGATTGTTGGCATTTGTTTGATTTTGGTTGGCTTGGTTTTGATCGCTTTGCCAATTGAATCAACATTATACAAGGGTTAATATGCAACATTATTTTATCGACAAAGAGCACACCGAAGCGGATTTCTTTGACTTTAACGATGAGATTTTGGATTTAAAATTATGCTTTCGCAGTTGCGACAGCATTTTTTCTAAAAACAAAATTGATGACGGCACCAGAACTTTGCTTGAAACCATTTCAAAAAAGTGCGAAATTAAGGGCAACTGCCTTGATTTGGGCTGCGGGCTTGGCGTTATAGGTATTGTGCTTGCAAAAAAATACGCTGTACAGGTTGATATGGTTGATATAAACGGAACTGCCGTCAAATTGAGCCGCCAAAATACAATAAAAAATAATGTTCAGCGTTTGACAAATGTGTTTGAAAGTGACGGATTTGCGGCTGTGACAAAACAATATGACAATATAGTTACAAATCCACCTATCAAAACTGGCAAAACATTGCTTTTTAGCCTTATGGATGGGGCAAAGGAGCATTTAAATGTAAATGGTCAACTTGTGCTTGTCATCCGCAAAGACCATGGCATGGAAAGTTTAAAAAAGCACCTTTTAGACCTGTTTGGAAATTGCGAAATTATCGAAAGGAACAAAGGATATTATATTTTGCAATGCTTTAAAACTGAATAACTTTTAGAACAAAAATATATTAAAAATTACATTTTGATAATAATAAACAAATTTATTTTATTACGCTCACAAATTAGATGTTAGATTTATAAAAAAGACCAAAAAAGCCAAAAAAATAGCAAAATTTGGTCTTTTTTGTTGCTTTTTGTAATATTTTTTGTTCAATCCTAATATATCACAATGGGAGGGAATATGAAAAAATGGTTAGGAATGGCTAGTTCAGCGGCAATGGGCATTTTTGCATTTATTTTTATGGCTTTCAGTGCTTTCTTTATGAAAATCAGTTATGCCGGGCAAACCCAAATGTTGGAAAAAATTTCGGGCTACAAATTGCTTAAACAGTCAATTCAAGAAACAAATATCGACGGGTTTGGCTTGTACAAAGTTTTTAGCATAATTATGCTCATTTTGGCGGTTTTGTTGATTGCTTGGGCTGTTGTTATGTTGCTTCAAAATCTGAATGTCCTAAGACTTAAATTCGACTTGGAACTTGTCAACATGATTTTGCTTGCCGCCTTTGCTTTTGTTGTGATTGTGGCATTCATCGCTTTGATTGTTATGGGCGCAAGTTCGTCTTCTGAAATGGCTGGTGCAAAATTGGTTGCAGGTCCTGCTGCTGGCGCTTATTTAAACCTTGTGCTTGCACTTGCTGCTTGTGCGGGCGGCGTTGTGGCTTTTGTCAAACAAAAAGCATAGACGCTAAATAACAAAAAAACATCACAAAAAAGTGGTGTTTTTTCTTTGGGTGGGGGCAAAATTGAAAGCCAAATATATAAATCAATCGGTCAAAATAAGTGTTTGTTGGGCGGGTTGAAGCCTGTTGTTTATCGCTGTGCCAATTTGACATCTGTAAGGCGCACTCCAATCAAAGCAAGTGCAGTTGCAAGCGTTAAAACTGCCATAAATTGTGCTTGAAAGCGGCAGACTTAAATTGCTTGCGTTTACAAAGTCATAACAACCGGATCTAAAATAAAAATAATACATAATATCCCTCAATTCAGCATATGATGTAGTTAAAAATTTGTTAATTTTTCAAAAAGCAAATTTTTTTTGCCCAACTTCATTTTGCATTGATGACTTCACCGCTTGTCATGTTGAGCGTAGCCGAAACATCTCCATGCTTCGCACAGGCTTATCTTGTGTCGTGACTAGGATCTGAAAATTTTCTAACGAAAATTCTTCAGGTCATTTGCTCCGCTCAGGATGACAGTTGAGGACTTGCTTGCCTAGGATAACAAAGCATCTCTTTGTAATAACTGCCAATTGTGTTGTAGATTTTGATAAATATTTTTGATAAAAAACTTTGCACAATTGTCTGTGTGTGGCGGGAAACAAATTATGGCATATATTTACATATTTTTTATGAGTAATTTTCAACTTAGTGCATATGATAGTATAGAGGTAATTATGCGAGAGATGGCGGTTGCTACTCAGTTGAATAATAAAGGAATAATTGAATATCTTTATGCCAATGTTAAGGCAAAAATTGACTTTTGCAAAACAATTTTAACTTGCTATGACGATAATAATTTTTCGTATCTTCTTTTTGCGTGTGACGAAACTTTTGTTGCTCCATGCGAAGAGATTTTGAGGGACATTATAATCGAATACATCGAGTCAGTTTACAAGGTTGAATATCTAACAAAAAAGATAAAAAATCCGCTTTGCGACAGGCTCACTTTTAGTGCGTACATCAAGGTTTTAGCACTTTTTGACAAAGAAACCGACCAAACGGCGCTAAAAGATATTTTGTGTTTTAATCAGACTTGTTGCAGCGATGAGGATATCACAAATTTCAGCGAAACATTGCATTTGGATTCGTTTTTAACTTTCAGATTAAATCCGCTAAAACGCCATTGGGACAACTTGGCAGAACTCAGCAGCGACAATGTCATGTTGTTCAATTCTGGCACATTTTTGGATGTTATCCGCTTTTTAATCAACACTATGGACAATCTTGTTTACAAGATAAAAGTGGTGATAAAAGATGACCATTATTGCATTTACAACATGAAAAACAAAAACGCAAAAATAAAAAAGATTGCTGAATGTGACGATTCGGTTGACTTTATCACAAATGTGCTAAATTCTTGTCCAAATTATATTGATGTTTATCTCAACACAAATCAAGAGTGTGAGGCAGTGAGCTTTTTAAGCAACATTTTTTCCAACCGCCTCAAAGTTTTTACAAAATGTTAACAAAAATATCAATCTTTAGATAATCTGGTGGGTTTATATATAAAAACCAATTTATTTCGCTTTTGCTCATAAATATGGTTTGTTTAATAAAAGAAACAAATTAAGTTGACAATTAAATTTTGTTGATATATAATTAAATCAGAGAAACGTTACAAAAGTTTGAGGAGTAAGTTTAAAGCATTTTGTAGAGAGTGGTTATCGTGGCTGAAAGTAACCTAAAACGGCTAAACTGAATGTAGCAAACGAGTTCAAGTGAAGAAGAATAGTAGAACACTTGCGATATGAAAAATGCGTTAGTTTTAAAAAGAGTATAAAGATAAGGTGGTACCGCGATTATTCGCCCTTATAGTTTTTAACTGTAAGGGTTTTTTGTTTTTTTAATGGTTGCGGGAAAATTTTTATCAAAACAAAATCCGAAATTTTAATTTAACAAAAATACAAAGGGAGTTATTTATGTTGGACAAAACCTATGATTCACAAAGCAGGGAAAAGGAAATTTATCAAAAATGGGAACTGAATGGTTGTTTTAAGCCTAAATCAGACACGCAAAAGGATTGCAAGGCAGAAAGTTACACAATCATCATGCCACCACCAAACATAACAGGACAATTGCACATTGGTCATGCGCTTAACGACACAACGCAAGACTTTTTGATTCGTTACAAACGTATGAACGGCTACAATGCTTTGTGGGTGCCGGGCACAGACCATGCTTCAATCGCAACAGAGGTTAAAATCATCAACAATTTGAGGCAGCAAGGCATAACTAAGGAAAGTTTGGGTAGAGAGGGCTTTTTGAAAAAAGCATGGCAATGGAACGACCAATACGGCGGCAGGATTAAATTGCAATTACGCTCTTTGGGATGCAGTTGCGACTGGGATAGATGTGCTTTCACAATGGACGAACAACGCCAAAAAGCAGTGCTTAAAGTGTTCAAAGATTTGTACGACGACGGGCTTATTTACAAAGGCAAAAAATTGATAAACTGGTGTCCATGCTGCAAAACAGCACTTTCCGATGCGGAAGTTGAGCATGAGGACGAAAATTCAAGTTTTTGGTATATCCGTTATCCATTTGCAGATAATTCTGGCTATATTGTTGTTGCAACCACACGTCCAGAAACACTTTTTGGCGATGTCTGCGTGGCAGTAAGCAAGGACGACGAAAGATATTTTGGCAAAATTGGCAAAATGCTTAAATTGCCAACCACCGGCAGGGAAATTCCGCTTATTAGCGATGACTATGTTGAAAAAGATTTTGGTACAGGTGCGGTTAAAATCACTCCAGCACACGACGCAAACGACTACGAAGTGGGCAAACGTCACAATTTTGAGCCAATCTGCATCATGAACCCAGACGGCAACATGAACGAACTTTGTGGCAAATATGCGGGCATGGATAGATATGCTTGCCGTAAACAGTTGATTGAGGACTTAACTCAGGCAGGGTTGATTGAAAAAATTGAGCCGTACAAACTTCCAAAAGCAACTTGTTATAGGTGCCACAATGCGGTTGAACCAATGATTTCAAGTCAATGGTTTATGAACATGAACGACATGGCAAAAAAGGCACTTGAAGTGGTTGACAATGGCGAAATCGAAATTGTGCCAGCAAGGGTTGAAAAGATTTATAGGAACTGGCTTGAAAATATCAAAGATTGGTGTATTTCCCGTCAACTTTGGTGGGGTCATCGTATTCCGGCATATTACTGCACAAAATGTGACAATATGATGGTGGAAACTTCAAAACCACACAAATGCAGCAAGTGCGGCTCTACAGAACTTTATCAGGACGAAGATGTTTTGGACACATGGTTCAGTTCTGCTTTGTGGCCATTCACAACACTTGGCTATCCAGAAAAAACCGAAGATTTGGAAAGATTTTTCCCAACATCCACACTTGTAACTGCACAAGACATCATTTTCTTCTGGGTTGCAAGGATGGTTATGCTTTCCACAAAAGTTATGGGCAAAATCCCATTCAAAAAAGTGCTTATCAACGGCATTGTGCGTGATGACGAAGGCAAAAAGATGAGCAAATCATCAAACAACGGGGTTGACCCAATTGAAATTATTGAAAAATATGGCGCAGATGCTTTAAGATTTTCCTTGATTTTCGGCAACGGCACAGGCAACGACTTCAAGTTTAGCGAAACAAAAATTTTGGAAGACCGCAAATTTATCAACAAGGTGTTCAACAGCGGCAAATTTTTGGAATTGTGTTTAAGTCAAACCACTGAACAACCAATGGATAAGTCAAAATTGAACATTTTTGACAAGTGGATTTACACAAAATTGCAAGACACTGTTGACGATATTCAAAAATTTATGAACAATTTGGATATTTGCCAAGCGGTCAACAGAATGTACAACTTTGTTTGGGGTGACTTCTGCGATTATTATGTGGAACTCACAAAACCATATGTCTATAGCGACGATGCGGCAGTTAGGGCAAATGCAGTTGCGATTTTCAAGGATGTTTATCTCAACGTGCTTAAAATGTTGCATCCAATCATTCCTTTTGTTACTGAATATCTCTATTCAAATTTCAGCACAGGATTTTTGATTGACGCAGATTACGCAAAATCGGTTGGCAGATTTGACAAGGAAACCAGCCAAGTTGACAAAATCATCAACTTGATTCAAAAAATCCGAGAGGTTAGATTGAACCTTAACGTAATCCCATCCAAAAAAATCAGTTTGGTTGTGCCAAGCAAAACAAAAAGAGAGGATATTGAAACAATCAAACAAGCAAGTTTGGTTTTGGCAAAAATGGTCAACATCCAAAAAATCGACTTAGTTGACGAACTTGACCAAAAAACAATCAATTTTGTAACCGAGTTGGGTGAACTTTATTTCTATCAAACCGAAGTGGTAGATAATGATAAAGAAAAAGAACGCATAACAAAAGATATTGAAAAAATTGATGCAGAAATTGCTTTGTTGGGTTCAAGGCTTGGCAACCCAAATTTTGTCAGCCGTGCGCCACAAGAATTGGTTAAAAAAGAGCAAAATAGATATGAATTTTTATCTCAAAGCAAGCAAACTCTTGTTCAAAAACTCAAAGAACTTAACTAATTGAAAAACTATCAAAAATGTAAACAAAATTTTAAAAATTGTATTTTTACAAACAAAATCCGCAAAAAACATAAAAAATCATTGACTTTGCAACTTTTTAGTTTTAGAATATGATCAACTCAATAGGTTATTGATTGGACAAGTAGGTTAAAAGTCAATGATAAGAGAGAGCGCACGCTGGCTGGAATTTGCGCATCAAACTTTTAAGTGAAACCACCAATTAGGCCAATCGCAAGTGAATGCTTGCAAATCAAGTGAGTGAATTTAGTTCACTAATTAGGGTGGAACCGCGGTTAAAATCGTCCCTAGCATAACAAAATGCTAGGGTTTTTTGTTTTTAAAATGCTGCAATGGAAAACATATAAAAAACAAAATTGAGCCACCCAGCAAAAAGAGAAGATATATCTAAGACGATATAAAAATCTCATTTTGCTTGCATTCACCAATCAAAAAGGAAAATATTGAAGGAGTATATCATGGAAAAAGAAGAACTTGAAAAACAAGAAGAATTTAACAAAAAGCAAGAAATGTACCGTCACAGTATGGCACACGTGCTTGCAAAAGCAATCAAGGAGTTATATCCAAATGTAAAATTGGCAATTGGCCCCGCCATTGACAATGGTTTTTATTATGATTTTGACAATTTGACAATAAATCAAGACGATTTTGCCAAAATTGAAGATAAGATGAAAGAGATTATCGCTCGCAACGAAGATTTTGTTCGCAGCGAAGTGACCCGCAAACAAGCCCTTGAAATGTTTAAAGACGAACCATATAAGACAGAACTTATCAACGACTTGCCAGAAGATAGCATCATATCAGTTTATCACACAGGCAACGATTTTTATGATTTATGCAGTGGTCCACACGTTGAAAACACCAAATTTTTGCGTGGTTTCAGTTTTAAAATCAATCGTGCAAGTGGTGCTTACTGGCGTGGCAGCGAAAAGAACAAAATGCTCACACGTATTTATGTTTATGGCTTTTTAAATAAGGACGATTTGAAAGAATGCTTGCGTTTGGAGCAGGAAGCACGTGAGCGTGACCACCGCAAAATAGGCAAGGAATTGGGCATATTTATGTTTGATGACCTTGTTGGGCGTGGTCTTCCAATGTGGTTGCCAAAGGGCTTTATTTTACGCCGTGAGTTGAGTGATTACATTATGAACAAAGAGATTGCTTTGGGTTATCTTCATGTTATGACACCATCTTTGGGCAATGTCAATCTTTACAAGACATCTGGTCACTGGGACCACTATAAAGACGATATGTTCCCAGCAATGCAAAGGGATAACGAAGAGGCGTTTGTCCTTCGTCCGATGAACTGCCCACACCATATGGTAATGTATAAAAATTTCCAACACTCATATAGAGATTTGCCTTTGCGTATTGCGGAAATTGCCAACGATTTCAGATTTGAAGCAAGCGGCTCGCTTTGCGGCATTGAACGCACAAGGGCATTCACTCAAAATGACTGTCATATTTTCTGCCGTCCAGACCAAATCAAAAGCGAAATTCAAGGCGTTATTGACCTTATTTTGGATGTTTACAAGGATTTTGGCTTTAAAAAGTATAAATTCCGCTTGTCTTTGCGTGACCCTAAAAACACCGAAAAATATTTTGGCAACGATGAACTTTGGGCAAAGAGCGAAACAGCCTTGCGTGAAATCTTAAAAGCAAGCGGTGCAGAGTATTACGAAGCCGAGGGTGAAGCAGCGTTCTATGGTCCAAAAATTGACGTGCAAGTTGAGTCTGCAATCGGTCATGATATCACACTTTCAACTGTTCAATTGGATTATCAACTTCCAGAAAGGTTTGAACTTGAATATATTGACGAAAACAATCAAAAAGTTCGTCCAGTTGTTATTCACCGTGCTATTCTTGGCTCTCTTGACAGATTTGTCGCTTTCGTTTTGGAAGAAACAAAAGGTGTTTTGCCAACATGGTTAAGCCCAGTTCAAACAAAAATCATCACAGTAAGCGAAAACAATGCGGAATACGCAAAGCAAGTAAACCAAAAATTGCTTTTGGCAGGTGTTAGAGCAGAAGCCGACTTGGACAACGAGTCTGTTGGCAAAAAAATCCGCAACGCAGTGCTTGAAAAAGTGCCATATATTTTGGTGCTTGGTGATAAAGAAATGGCAGACGGAACTGTCGCAGTGCGTCGCCGTGGCAGCAAGGATACTGTTTCGATGTCTTATGCCGAGTTTGAAAATTCAATTTTAAGCGAAATCAAAAATCGCAGTTTAACTTAAAACAACAAAAAGCAACTTTAACCATTCCTTATTGAAATTTTTAGCATTTTCAATTTGCGTGGCGGCAAGTTGCCTTTTTTTAACTTTTTTTGCATGGAAAATGACAATTTGGTTGGAATAAATTGACAATTATTGTTGAATAATTCTATGATAGAATAAATAGCATTTGGGAGGAAATATGAATTTTTTCAAGGCTTTGTGGTGCAGGACTTATCAAACAGTATTTAAAATTTTGTTGCCAGTTTTGCCTTATCGTGAGCCACAAATTTTGAAAGATTATAACGAATTGGTTTTTGAATTTAAACGCAACAATATAAGCAAGTGCTTGTTGGTTACCGATGCCGGGCTTAACAAACTTGGATTGACAAAATCTTTGGAAGAAAGTTTAAAGCAAAACAACATTGATGTTTTTGTCTACGACGGCACAGTGCCAAATCCAACCACGGAAAATGTTGCGGAAGGTTTGCAAATTTACAAACAAAACAATTGCCAAGCCTTGATAGGCTTTGGTGGCGGCTCTCCGATGGACTGCGCAAAAGCAATTGGGGCAAGGTTGGCTCGTCCAAACAAAACATTGGGGCAGATGAAAGGCGTGCTTAAAGTTAAAAAGAAATTACCGCCTCTTGTTGCAATCCCAACCACAGCAGGCACGGGCAGTGAAACCACGCTTGCCGCTGTCATAACCGACGCAAAAACCCGCCACAAATATACAATAAATGATTTTCCTTTAATTCCAAAATATGCAATTTTGGATGCGAATTTGACGCTCGGCTTGCCTGGTAAGGTCACAAGCACAACCGGCATGGACGCCTTAACTCATGCAGTTGAAGCTTACATCGGCCGCAGCACAACCCGCCGCACACGTGAGTGCAGCAAACAAGCGGTTAAATTGATTTTTGAAAACCTTGAAAAAGCGTACAACGACGGCTCAAATTTTGAAGCACGTCAAAATATGCTCAACGCAGCCTACCTTGCGGGGCTAGCATTCACAAAGTCGTATGTTGGCTATGTCCACGCCATTGCCCACTCGCTTGGCGGCAAATATAACACACCTCACGGGCTGGCAAACGCTGTGATTTTGCCATATATGTTGCGTTATTACGGAAAGTCGGTTTACAAAAAGTTACATCAACTGGCAGTGTATTCAGGCTTGTGTGGCAACAATATATCGCATAAACAAGGTGCGGAAATATTTATAAATAGGATAGAGCAACTCAACAAAAATATGTCAATTGGCACCAAACTCGATTTGGACGAAAAGGATATTGACGAACTTGCCACCACTGCTGAAAAAGAGGCAAATCCATTGTATCCAGTGCCAAAATTGCTTACAAAAGACCAGTTGAAAGAGGTCTATTTAATGATAAAAAAATAATCCGATTTTTAAAAATCTTTACAAAAAACGAATTATAGATAAATTATTAAAAAATAAAACAAAAAAATAAAAATTTAAGGGGTAAAATATGTCTAAATCAGTAAAACTTGCCAACATTTTGATGTTTATGTTGTTGGCGGCAGGCGATGTAATTTATATTTTGACAGACAACATTTTGGCAAAAGCGGTCACAAGCAGTTTGTTTGTTATTTTAGGTGTTTTAAACGCCATTTCAGTTATAAGAAAAACCACACAAAACAAAAAATTTGTTTATCTCATGATTGCGGGGCTGTTTTTCGCTTTCTTGGGTGACGTGGTTTTGGAAATCCAATTCTGCATTGGGGCAGCGTTGTTTGCTGTCGGTCACATTTTGTTTTTCACTTCTTATTTATGCTTAAACAAATTCAGTTGGAAAGATTTAATCCCGGGCGTGATTTTGTTTGTTCCATGTCTTTTACTTATCGTACTTGCACCGATATTTGATTTTGGTGGCATTTTGCTTGAAGTGGTGGCGATTGTTTATGCTTTAATTATTTCTTTAATGCTGGGCAAAGCAATCTCAAACGTAATTCGCAAACAATCTGCTCTCACATGGCTTTTGGCAATCGGAAGTTTCTTGTTCTTCTTTTCAGATTTGATGTTGCTTTTCAGCGTGTTTGGCGGCATCCGTCTTTGCGGCATTTTGTGCTTGGCAACATATTATCCAGCCGAAGCAATTTTGGCATTTGCTGTTTTGTTTGCAAAAGATAAGCCAGCAAAAGACGCAAAACAAGACCAAAATACAAATCAAAACGCATAATTTGTAAAATTTAGGTATTGACAACTTGGCACACTTGTGCTACCATTTTGGCATGGATACAGAAACAAAGAAATTATCAAAAAAATTGGGCAAACTTTTAGATTTTATTAAAGAAGAAAATGAATATCTTTCAAGCCTTCAAAAAGAACAGATTGAAGCAAAAATCAAACAAGATTATCGCAAATTGGCAATCATTGACGAAGAGTTGGAGGCATATGATATTGACCCTTCATTGTTTGTTGCCTTGGAAGTTGAAAACAAGTTGTTTTTGTTGAACAATTCAACTTACGAATCCACACTTTCAGAAAAAGAATATAATTATATCGTGAGGGCGTTCAAAGACGACAAAATTATGTTCTGCAATAGTTTGTTGGACTTTGTGTTGGAAGATTATGCTGCTGGTGTTTTAAACGTAAAACAATTGCATATGTTGCTTAAAAAAATGTTTGACATTGCAACCGAAGACGATTTTGATAAATTGGATACATTGAGAGAAAAAATCAAAGCAAATGCAAGGTTTGAACTTGACGATGTTGTACGTAAAAAATGTGTTTCTTGCATTCATTTAATCAGCGATATCAAATTGGAAGCATTAAAAAAACAAGGCTTTTCAATCGTTGACTAACTGAAATTGTTTGATTTGGGCTTTAAAGTCTATAAAAAATATATAAAAACTTTACAAAAAAAATCCACATAAACCGTTGACAATCGCTTTAATATTTGTTATCATAAGGTTGTAAAAGTAGGAGTTACCACTTCTCACCTTGAAGCAAAAGCGACAATGGTTTTAAAATTTAACATAACTAATTTGCCTTTGGCATTAGTGTTAATTTTGGATTGTACATTTGTTTTTGGGTGCTTTTACATAAAGTGACCCATTTTTTTTGGGTAGGAGGAAATTTGAAAGAATCACTTAAAAATGAACAAATTGTTTTGCCAGAAGTTCGTTTAATCGGTCCAAAAAGCGAACAACTTGGCATTATGTCAAGCGAAAAAGCACTTGAAGTTGCATCAAATTATGAACTTGACCTCGTCCTCATTGCACCAGAAGCAAAACCACCTGTTTGCAAAATTATGGATTATGGCAAGTATCGTTTTGATGAACTGAAAAAACTTAAAGATCAAAAGAAAGCGCAAAAGACCGCTCAACTTAAAGAGATGTCTTTGAGCATGACAATTGATGATCACGACCTTGAAATAAAAGCAAAACAAGTTTGCAAATTTTTGGCTGACGGCAGCAAAGTTAAAGTCAACATCCGTATGTTTGGCAGATTTCAAGCACGCCCACAAGTTGGGGTGGAAACAATGCGCCGCTTTGCAGAAATGTGTTCAAGTGTCGGTCAAATTGACAAACAACCCGAAGTTAATGGTAGAAACATCTTTATGTTCCTTGCACCAATTTCAAAAAAGTAAATCCGCATAAGTTAGATAACTGCATTTTACAAATAATTTTATAAAGGAGAAATTTTATGCCAAAAATGAAAACAAGAAAAACTGTTGCTAAGCGTTTTAAACTTACTGGCACAGGCAAAATCAAAATGATGCACGATGGCAAAGGTCACATTTTGACAAAAAAATCTCGTAAGAGAAAAAGAAATTTAAGAAAAACCGGTTATGTTTCTAAACAATACGAAAGAAACATAAAGGAAATGATTTAGGAGGCAAAAGATGAGAATTAAACGTGGTGTTAATGCAACAAAAAAACGTCGTGCTATCTTAAAAGACGCAAAAGGCTATCGTGGTGCTAAATCAAAATTGTATCGTGTTGCTCGTCAAGCAGTTATGAAATCTGGCCAATACGCTTACACTGGCCGTAAATTGAAAAAACGTGATATGCGTTCATTGTGGATTACACGTATCAACGCAGCTTGCCGTGAAAATGCAATCTCTTACAGCAAATTTATCGCTGGCTTGAAAAAGGCTAATATCGACCTCAACCGCAAGGTTTTGGCTGATATGGCAGTTTGCGATAAGGAAGCATTTGCAAAACTCGTAGAAACAGCAAAGAAAGCATAGTAAATAAAAGTTGGTGTAACAGCCAACTTTTTTTGTATCTATAAAACACCGGTTAGCCTTATGGTTCGTTAGAGGTTTAATGATGAACAAAAAATCTCGTGTCCCCTTGTGAGGGGAAGGTTGGTGTGCGGGTCTTGTCAAGCACACCAAAGGGTAGTTGTAAATTTAACATCCTATTTAATGATTTGAATATTAAAAAATATTTTTAATCTTTGTTTTGTTTAAATATTGTTGTGTTAGTCATAAAAAACTACCCTTTGGTACTCATTGCATTCGTACCAACCTTCCCCTCACAAGGGGACACAAGAAAGAGGTACCGGCAGAAAGCATAGTAAATAAAAGTTGGTGTAACAGCCAACTTTTTTTGTTGTTTAAATGATTATTTTAAGCAAAGCATTTAAAATGCCATAGTGTTAGCAAGACATTTTATTTGACTATTATTTTTATGTTTGATATAATCAAAATGTATGAATTTGACCAATGCGGATATCAAAAATCTAAAAGACAAAAAATATAGAGCAGAGCAGTCCCTTTTTATCGTTGAAGGGGACAAATTTTGCCGTGATTTGCTTGGTTCTGCAATTGAAATTGTGCACACAATCACAACCGATGCGGATTTAAAAGGTTTTCCAAATATTTCTGTTGTATCCAAAAAAATGTTTGATAGTTTGGCAACAACAAAAACACCTCAATCAATTATTTGCGTTTGCAAAATCAAGGAATATGGCTGGCAAGCGTCGGGCAATTCTTTGGTGTTGGACAATTTGCAAGACCCGGGCAATGTTGGCACTTTAATACGCAGTGCGGTTGCTTTTGGTTTCAATGATATTTACGTGGTTGACGGGGCTGACCCATTCAGCGATAAAGTGGTTAGGAGCAGTGCAGGCGTAATCCTCAAAGCGCACGTTCATCGTGTTGATTATGGGGGATTTGTTGCCAACAAAAGCCAGATTGCCGAAAATTTTTTGGTGGCAGATATGTCTGGTGAAGACGTCAACAAATTTCGTTTGCCAAAGGGCAGGGTTTCTGTTATAATTGGCAATGAGGGGAATGGTGTTAGCAACCAAATGCGGGCGCTAGCCAACAAAACGATCTCAATACCTATGGTTTCGGGTGTTGAAAGCTTAAATGCCGGCGTGGCTGGCAGTATTATCATGCAAAAACTTGCACAAATCTAGTTTATTGCAGCAACAAAACATATTTTTAATGAAAAAAAGTTTATTTTAAGGAGATTTTATGTCAGGACATAGTAAATGGAACAATATTAAAGGTAGAAAAGAAAAATCAGACGCAGAACGCAGCAAAGTGTTTACAAAAATTGGTAGGGAAATTATGGTTGCGGTCAAAGAGGGAGGCCCAAACATTGACAGCAACTCAAAACTCAAAATGGCGATTGCAAAGGCTCGTCAATACAATATGCCAAACGACCGTATCAACGGCATTATCAAGAAAAACAGTGAGATTGACAACAGTAATTTTGTTGAACAAACATACGAAGGATATGGCGTAGGCGGCGTTGCAGTGGTTGTTAAATGCTATACAGACAACAAAAACCGCACAAGCAGCGATGTTCGCTACGCTTTTGATAAATTTGGCGGAAGTTTGGGTTCAACCGGTTGCGTAAGTTATTTGTTTGACAATCGTGGCGTTGTGGTTGTCGAAAAAGGCACCAATTTTGACGGCGATGCAGCGATGGAACTTGCTATCAATATGAACGCCGTGGATTGCGAAGATGACGAAGTGTTCACAGTTTACACTGAGCCAAGCGCTGGTTCAGTCAACGAACTTGTAAAAGCATTTGAGGATGCTGGATACACAATTTTGAGTTCTGGTGTTGAAATGATACCTCAAAATTACGTATCTCTTGACGAGCATAAACGTGAAACATTTGACAAGATGATTGACAAACTCAACGAAAGTGATGATGTCATTGACGTGGTACATAACTTAGAGGAAGAATAAAATGGATACTAATGATAAATTGCTGGATATCGTAAAACAACTCAATGACAATCGCAACAAGTTGTCAGCGTTGTTTTCGCTCTACAATAGTGCACTTTTGATTGCGGAAGACAGTCGTGCAAATGTTTCAAACTGCTTTGAGCAAATGATTGACCATAAAAATGATTTAAGCACAATCACACGAGATATTTCATCGGCAAAAAAGGCAGACCGCAAAGAGGTTTACAACAAAAACAAATCAAAAATCACTCGTTTGGACAAGGAAGTGCAAGAAGTGAACAACAATTTTGTCCAAGCAACCAAAAAATATCGTGTGGCATTGCAAGATTGTGGCAGCCTTAAAACCGAATATAAGCACGAAGTTAGCAATCTTTGCAAGGATTTTAAGTCCAACGTGGATGAAAACACACCAGCGATTGTCATCAAAGGATACAAACAACAAGTTAAAATTATAAAGGCAATTTTGGATAAGATTGAGATGCTTATAAGCGATTATAATGTAAAGAAAAACAAATTGGAGGAGGATAACACCCGATTTGCCGAACTTTACACAAGCGTAAACACTCTTATCAGCCAATTGCAACAAACGGCATAGGGACTTAAAATGAGGATTTTGGGTATTGACCCGGGCTACAATATCGTTGGCTACGGCGTTATCGAAACAAATGGATGCAAAGTCGTGGACTTTGGTGTTATTACCACGCCAAAATCAATGTCTATCAGCAGCCGACTTAACACCATTTATCAAGCCACTTGCGAGTTGATGGAAACTTTTAGGCCAGACCAAGTTGCGTTTGAAGAGTTGTTTTTCAACACAAACAACACAACAGCCATACCGGTGGCGGAAGCCCGTGGCGTGCTGATTGTCGCTTCAAAACAGTATACAGACAAACTTTTTGAATACACACCTCTTCAAATAAAACAAGCACTGACCGGCAATGGCAGGGCAGAAAAAAAACAAGTGCAATTTATGGTTAAAAATATTTTGGGTTTAAGCCAAACTCCAAAACCAGACGATGCAGCCGACGCACTTGCCGTCGCCCTCACACATATGCAAACCAACTCAATAATGAGCGACAACTCAATTTAGTTTTTTGTTAAGAAAACTAAATTTCAACTCAATTTAGGTTTTTATTAAAAAAACTAAATTCTAATTCAATTTAGTTTTACGTAAGGAAAACTAAATCCTAATCAATTCAGTTTTTATGTAAAAAACAAAGTCCCACGCAAAAAGGATGGAAAAACGACATGATTTTATTTTGGATGAAGGCTTTTAAAAAGCCAAATCAACAACAGGATGCAGTGTTGAGAGAAATGTATCTTATGCTGACAGACAAAAATCAAAAGAAATTAAACAAACGCAATTTGCTTGTTATTTTTGGATATTTGGCTATTGCTTTGATTTGTTTGATTGTCACAGTTGCAATCATGACATTGCTTTTGATTGATGGCGAATATAACGCATTCGGTTTGGGCTTTGATATCGCATTTATTCTTTTATCCTTATATGCAGTTTTCACATCTTGTTCGTGGTTCACAGCAAAACCTTATCAGAGGATTTTGATAAGCATGGACTATGCTCAAAAGTTGTACAACGGTCAAGATAACAGCGTGCCAACAGAATCTCAAATAGTTGACGAAATGGTGGCACAAACCAAGGAACAGCAAAATCAAGAGGCGGCGCCAACAAATTCTGACGAGGAAAATAAAAAATAGAAGGGTAAAAAATGATAGGCTTTATAAAAGGTATTTTAAGAGATAAAGATTTTGACAATATTACGGTTGAATGCAATGGTGTTGGTTTTCAAATCTACGTCACAAAAAGTTGTATGGTTGCTTTGCCAGCCATTGACGAAGAGGTGAAAATTTACACATATATGCACGTTAGGGAAGACGAAATGAGCCTTTACGGCTTTGTCAGTCCGGAAGAAAAACGCTTGTTTATGCAACTCATTTCCGTGTCAGGTGTGGGCAGCAAAACTGCCATAGCGATTTTGTCAGCCGAAAAAATGAACAAAATTGTAAACAGTATCGTGACGCAGGATGTGTCAGTGATTGGCTCTTGCAAAGGCATAGGCAAAAAGACGGCAGAACGCATCATTGTCGAATTGAAAGACAAAATCAAGCCATTTGATTTCTTGTTGCCAGATGTCAATCCGTTTGAAGTTGACACAAAAAATCAATATATGGACGATGCAATCATCGTGCTTACAAGCCTTGGATTGAGCAAGGCGGAGGCCACAAAGCGTGCAAAAGCCGTGGCAACAGAAACAGACACTGGCGAAAGCATTGTTGCAAAAGTATTGCATTCACTTGGTGAACAATAATAAGATTTCATCACAAAGCGGCAAAAGCAAACGGCTTGTGATGTTTCTTTAAGAGGATTTTATGGAAGAGAGAGATAGATTTATAAGCAGCACCAAAAACATGAGCGATGTCGAAGTGGAAAACAAACTTCGACCTATGTCTTTTGACGAATACACTGGTCAGGAAAAAATCAAATCTAATTTGAAAGTATATATCGCCGCAGCAAAAAAGCGTAAAGAGGCACTTGACCATGTTTTGTTGTATGGACCCCCAGGGCTTGGCAAAACAACATTGAGCCATATCATCGCAAACGAAATTGGCAGCCAAATAAAAATAACCAGTGGCCCCAGCATTGAAAACGCAGCCGACCTTGCCGCAATTTTAACAAATCTCAACACAAATGATGTGCTTTTTATTGACGAAATTCACCGCATAAGCAAATCCGTGGAAGAAATTTTGTATCCCGCTATGGAAGATTATGCTCTTGACTTTATCGTCGGCAAAGGTCCTAGCGCACGCAGTATGCGTCTTAAAATCCAACCTTTCACTTTGATTGGTGCAACCACAAAAGCGGGCAATTTATCAAGCCCTTTGCGTGATAGATTTGGCATTTCCTGCCGCTTGGAACTTTACACAGTGGACGAAATTGCAAAAATTATCTCTCGTTCTGCAAGCATTTTGAACGTGAGCATTGACGAGCAAGCCACTTATGAAATCGCAAGGAGGAGCCGTGGCACTCCACGTATTGCAAACCGCTTGTTAAAACGTGTGCGTGACTATGTTCAGGTTGAAGATAAAGATAGGATTACTGCCGAGGACGCCAAAAAAGCCCTTACTCTTATGGATATTGACGAACTTGGGCTTGATTATGTCGACAAGCGTGTGCTTTTGGCAATGATTGAAAAATTTGGTGGCGGCCCAGTCGGGTTGGAAACTTTGTCAGCAACAACAAATGAAGAAATCTCAACAATCGAGGATATTGTTGAGCCATATTTGATGCAACTTGGCTTTGTTTTGCGTACAAATAGGGGTAGGATGGTAACTCGCTTGGCGTATGAACATTTTGGCTTGCCTGTTCCAAAATCTTTGCAACTTGATGTTACAGAAGGTGACGAAGATGAAAGCAAATAAGATGTCAAGTTTAACAGCAAAAAAACAGCCAGCAAAAAAGCAAACCAAAGTGGATTATCAAAAACTTTCAACATATGATTATTATTTGCCGGAAGAATTGATTGCTCAAACTCCGCTTGAAAAGCGTGACGAAAGCAAATTGCTTGTTTTTGACCGCAAAACAAAGGAAATTAAACAAAGGCGTTTTAAAGATGTAACCGAATTTTTACGTAAGGGTGATGTTCTTGTTGTCAACAACACTCGTGTTTTGCCTGCTCGTCTTTATGGCAAAAAAAGCACAGGCGCAAATATCGAAATTTTGCTTTTAAAACGATTGAAACTTGATGAATGGGAAGTGCTTATAAAACCGGCAAAACGTGTTCCAGTTGGCTCAGTCGTTACATTTAATGAAGAATTAAAATGCGAAATTATATCTGTCAAAGAGGACGGAAACCGCATCGTAAAATTTATTTATAACGGCGTTTTTGAGGATATTTTATCTCGTATTGGTCAAATGCCTTTGCCACATTATATTCACGAAAAATTAAAGGATAAAGAGCGTTATCAGACCGTTTACAACAAAGTTGAAGGCAGTGCCGCCGCACCAACTGCTGGCTTGCATTTTACAAAAGAACTTTTGAAACGTATCCAAGATATGGGGGTAGAAATTGTGGAACTTACCCTTGATGTTGGGCTTGGCACTTTCCGTCCATGCAAAGAGGATGATATCACGAAACACACAATGCACACCGAACATTATCATTTAAGTGAGCAAGCAGCAGAGGCAATCAACAAAGCAAAAAGAGAAAATCGTCGTGTTATTGCCGTTGGCACAACAAGCGTCCGCACACTTGAAAGCGTTGCATTAAAAGGCGTGCCACTTGCTGCTGATGATGACAATACAAGCATTTTTATTTATCCGCCATATGATTTTAAAATCGTTGACGCACTCATCACAAACTTCCATTTGCCAAAGTCAACTTTGATTATGCTTATCAGTGCGTTTGCGGGCTACGAAAATACGATGAATTTATACGAATTTGCCGTTGAAAATCAATATCGATTTTTCAGTTTTGGTGACAGTATGTTTATTGAATAGGTGTGCGAAACCTAAGGGGAAATTGCGATAAAAATTTAAGGAAAAATTATGGAAAAATTTAGTTACGAAATTTTGCACGTGGATCCAAACAGTGGGGCAAGAACTGGGGTGTTGCACACACCGCATGGTGATATTTACACGCCAATTTTTATGCCAGTTGGCACACTTGCAACAGTAAAATCGCTCACCAGCGACGATTTGTATGATGTTGGTGCGCAAATTATTTTGGCAAACACCTATCATTTGCACATTCGCCCAGGTGACGAACTTATAAAAAAGGCGGGTGGCGTTCACAAGTTTATGAATTTTAACCGACCAATGCTTACGGATAGTGGCGGTTTTCAAGTTTTTTCGTTGGCAGATTTGAGGAAAATTACTGACGAAGGTGTTGAATTTAAAAACCACTTGTCAGGTGCAAAATTGTTCTTTACGCCGGAAAAAGTTATGCAAATAGAAAACAATATTGGTGCCGACATTATTATGGCGTTTGATGTTTGCACCGAACCAGGCGTGACGCACGAAGAAGCAGAAAAAGCCATGAACCGCACGCTTGATTGGCTTGATAGATGCGTAAAGACTCATAAAAATGAAAATCAGATGCTTTTTCCAATCGTGCAGGGCAATTTTTACCCAGATTTGCGTTTAAAAAGCCTCAATGAAACAAAAAAATACTGCAAATGCGGCATAGCAATTGGCGGTCTTTCAGTCGGTGAACCAAAACAAACCATGATTGAAATGCTGGATGTTATGAAACCTCATTACCCTGAAAATATGCCAAGATATATGATGGGCGTTGGCACACCTGACTATATTTTTGAAGGGGTGGAGCGTGGTATTGATATGTTCGACTGCGTTTTGCAAACTCGTGTTGCCCGCAACGGACTGGCTATGACAAGCCATGGCAAAGTTACCCTTAAAAATGCAAAATATAAGGAAGATTTCAGCACGCTTGATGACGAATGCGATTGTTATTGCTGCCGTAATCACACAAAAGCATATTTGCACCACTTGGTGATGTGCAACGAAATTTTGGGCGCAAGGTTGCTTAGCCTGCACAACATTCGTTTCACTTTAAAGATGATGGAAAATATGCGTGAAGCAATAAATAATGATAGGTTTTTGGAATTTAAAAAAGAGTTTTATTCTAAATACGGAATCACTGATTAAAATAATTAAATTTTTGTTATCAAACAAAAAGCCAACATATCAAACAAAATAGTGCATTTTGTGACATAAAAGTTTAAAATATTTACATTTTAATTTTATATATTTGTAAAAAAGGTTTGACAGTGTGTCTGATGTTTTGATACAATAAACAAAGTTTAAAAGGGGAAAATTATGGAAATTGTTTTATTGGTAGTTTTGCTTGTCTTGGTTGTCGCATTGTTCGTTTTGTCATATTTCAAAAAGAAAAAATTTAACACAGAACTTGGCTCAATGCGTGAAGACCTTAAACCAGGCGACAAGGTTATGACCGACACTGGTGTGGTTGGTGAAGTTGTTGAAAGTTTCACCGAAGATGAATACAAATATTTTGTATTAAAAACCGGCAAAGGCGAGCATACTGGTTATTTCACAGTTCATGCAAATGCAATTTATTATGTTTTTGGCAAGGAAGAACAACAACCTGCAACAAAAAAAGTTGTTGTAAAACCACAACAAGTTGCTGAAAAGAAAGAGGAAGTTGCACCAAAACAAGAAAAAGAAGAAAAAGCTGAACCAGCAAAAGAAGTTAAGGCAGAAAAAGCAGAAAAACCTGCCAAAACTGAAAAGAAATCTTCAAAATAGACCAATTTATTTCGCTGATGCTTATAAATCTGGTTTGTTGTAAAGCACAATAAACTAATTTTAAATAAAAGTTTTTGTTAGCAAAAAGATGCCATAATGAGTGAATTATTAAAATAATAACTCAAAATTTGTGGCATTTTTTTTGTTTAACTTGTCATTCAGACAAAACAAGCCTTTTTGCAACATTATTTTCTGTTCTCAACCTGAGAGCAAAAAATAAGTTATAGTAGGAGGCAAAAATGGAAAAAGGAAAATTTAAGGGCGGAGCAGTGCTCTCAATTTTAAAAAGTTGCTTGTTTGGTTTGGTTATCACTTTAATAGGCACTGTTTTGTTTGCAGTGATTTTGAAATTTGCGGATTTGCCAAGCAAAGTTGTCGCATATGTAAACGATATTATCAAAGCATTGTCGTTGTTTTTTGTGGTTATTATGCTTAAAAAATCCACCTTAGAAAAATTGTTGTTGAGGGCGGTTATCGCAGGTTTGATTTATGCTGTTTTGGCTTTTGTTGTGTTCTCAATCTTAAACGGAAAATTTACATTCAGCGTAAGTTTGGTGTTTGATTTGTTGTTCGCAGTGGTTGTTGCAGTCGTCGCAGCCGTCATTTTCAAACTCACCAGCAAAAAGACCGCATAAATTTGTCAATTTAAAATACAGAATAAATTTGCTAATTTATAATTTAAAATAAATTTATCAATTTATGTCAAAAAAAGTGTGCAAATTATTGCAAATAAATCTTAATTTTAAGCATTTAAACAAACTTTTTGGGCAATTATTTAGTTATATTAAAAATAATATAGGTTAGTTTATGTTTTTGAGGTCGTTTCGTTTGACAATAAACTCAATTTTGGATATAATCTAACTGATTTAGGAGTTTTTAATGACTAAAAGACGCTCAAAAAGTTTATTTGTTATTTTTTCAATTATTTTAGTTGTTTGTTTGTTGGCAGCATTTGTCAACTTCACTTATCCGTTGTCAATCAATGGCAAATATTTTTCTTATTCAAATTTTGTGTCAAACCTAAAATTGGGTGAGGATATTGGCTCAAATTACAGGATTATTTATCGTGCGGAATTGCTTGACGGTGAAGTTGCTTCAAGTTACAATCGCTTGACCGACTCTTCAATGTCAAAAATCCTCAAAATCATTCAAGATGAGGGCTTTGAAGATGCAACAATCACTCGCATGGGGGATGACCAAATCGTTCTTCAAGTGGCAGTTAGGGATGATGATGATATCTCGAATTTGACAAGTTTGGTTGGTGAACCTGCCAGAATTAGTTTTTCTATGTCAGAAGACAGCACAAAGGCTTTTGTTGACGCTTCAAACATCAAAGACGTTTCTGCTTATGACTATTACAACAGCGAAAATGGCACTATGGCATATTATGTTCGCATTGACTTCAACGATGATGTAAAACAATCCATTGCAGACACAACCGCAGATGGTGGCACAATGTATATCTATTTTGGTGACGAATTGTTCACTCAAATGACTCTCGACCAAGCCATCAGCGATGGTATGATTTTCATTCAAAGTGATTCGTTTACAAGCCACAGCATTGCAAACACATATGCAAACAAAATCCGTTCTGGTATGTTGGATGTCAATTTGACAAAGATTGATGCAGGCAAAATCAGCGCAACATACGGCATGGGTGCAAGCATTTACGTTTACGTACTCTTTGCGATTTTTGCTATTGCAATGTTGGTTTTGTTGATTGTAAAATATCGTGGCATGGGCTGGGTGAGTGCCTTTGCGATGTTGTTCTATGTTGTTATCGGATTGTTCTTGTTGCAATCAATCCCAACCGTACACATCAATTTTGCAGGTATAATCGGCATGATGCTTTGCTATTTATTGATGTCCGATTGCTTGATTTCTATTTTGGAAAGTGCAAAACGTCACTATCAAAACGATATAAAATTGTACGTTGCATTCAAACTTGCGTTTAAAGAAAGTTTGGTTCGTATTTTTGTGAATAACACCTTGTTTGCATTGCTTGGCTTTGCTTGTATGTTTATGCCAAGTTTGAGCATTCAATCATTCGGTTGGGTGACATTCGTTTTGCCGTTTGTAAGCGTGTTTATAAGCCTTGTATTGATGAGATTGTTTGTGGCAATGTATTTGGGCTTGAACAACGAAGATGGCAAAAAATGCAACTTCCACAAAGGAGGTAAAAATGCTTAATAGAGATTTTTCAAAGTCAAATAAAGAATATTTTGGCAAAAACAAAATTGCTTTGATTGTGTTATCTTTGTTTTTGGTTGTAGGCGTCGTTGTTGCATCAATTTTTGGCTTGCGTGGCAACTTTGAGATTGCTGGTTATAACGAGTTTTCAGTTACAATCGGCAGCGAACGTAAGATTTCCGAAACAAGCAAAGAAGTGGAGCAAATTGTTAAGAGTTTTAACACTCAATTTGACACTATTTCAGTTTATGGTCAGGGTGATGACACAAAATTGATTGTTCGCTATTTGAAAGACATTTCAGCAGAAGACCAAACAACAATCAACACAAAAATTGCTGAAAAATTGGGCATCGAAGTTGTAAATATCAGCGAGCACGTTGACGTCGCTCCTGTGGTTAGGACTGTCGACTATATTTACGCAGCAGTTGCAATCTTGTTGTTGGTTGCTTTGGCAAGTTTGTTTGCCATGATTAGATATAATGGGGCAAGTGCAATGGCTGTGATTTTCAGTTGCATTATTGGCACGGCTGGCTTCATCTCAATTTGTGCAATTTTGCGTTTGACAGTTGGATTGAGCATATTTGCCATTATGGTTGTGTTGAACTTGCTTATTGTTTACGGCTGCCTCAACGTGTTTGAATCTATGCGTAAAGCAAACTGGTTGGAAAGTGGTGATTATGCAAAAGCAATTGGCACCGCTATGCAAGAATCCAAATTTAGGATGAATGCTTTGGCAATCGCAGTGTTTGTTTTCGGACTTTTGTTTGTTTTGATTGCACCATCCGCTCTTAAATATATTGCACTTAACCTCATGTTTGTTGCAGTTGTTGAATTGGCTTGTTGCTTGTACATTTTGCCTTTTGTTTGGAGCGTTTGCATCACTCATTGCAAAAAGCGTGTTCGCAAGCAAAAACAAGCAGAAATTAAGGCACAAACAGCGGACGAAAAATAACCATTTGAGCCTTTCACTTGAAAGGCTTTTTTGTTTTTATATTATTGAATAGCGTTGACAAAACATTTTATTAAATAAAGCACTTGACATTTTGCTTTAAAGTTGAGATATTGAATTTAAAAGAATTATGAAATATATTTGTACTTTGGATGAAAAATTTAATAATGAATTTGTTTTAGAGATGAGCAAGATGTTTAATCTTGACAAGCACCTCGTCCATCTTTTATATTCAAGAGGGATTGACACACAAGATAAGTTGAAAAAATATCTTTCGCCAAGCATTTCTGACCTTTACGACCCATTTTTGTTTGAGGATATGACCGCAGTGGTGGAGAAGATTGAAAAGCACATCGCTCGAGGCAGCAAAATCCTCATTTTTGGCGATTACGACGTGGACGGCATAACAGCCAGCGCAATTTTAATCAAATATTTTCAATCTGTTGGCGTGGATGTAAGCAATTATATGCCAAATCGCTATGAAGACGGCTATGGCTTGTCCGTTGAAACCTTAAACAAAATTTTTGCAAAAAGCAAACCAGATTTGGTGATAACCGTGGACTGCGGCATAACAGCGGTTCAAGAGGTCGAATATTTAAAACAAAACAACGTTGATGTGATTGTGACCGACCATCACGAACCGGGCGAAAGTTTGCCTGATTGTTTGATTATCAATCCTAAGGTTAGCAAAAATTATCCATTCCATTGCTTGTGCGGTGCAGGCGTGGCATTAAAACTTGTTCAAGCACTCTCCGGCATTGCTACAGCAGTTAAATATCTTCCGATTTGTGCGCTTGCAACAATCGCCGATATTGTTGATTTGCTTGATGAAAACCGTGCAATTGTGGCATTGGGCTTAAAAGATATGTCAAAAATGCCAATCGGTATTTTGCGTTTGATGCAAGAGTGCGGCATAAACAAGGAAAATTACAAGGCAAGCGACATCGCCTTTAAAATTGCACCCAAAATTAACGCAAGCGGTCGTATGGGCAGTGCTGAAACTAGTTTGGAACTATATATGGAAGAAAATCCAACTAAAATCAAGCAAATTATCAGCAAAATCTTGAATTTCAACAACCAAAGGCAACAACTTTGCGACAGGGTTTACAACGATGTCAAAGCCGAATTGCAAACTAAGGATATTTTCAAAATTAGTGCAATTGTCATGTCTTCCGCAGACTGGGATAGTGGCATACTTGGCATTGTTTCAGCCCGAATTGCGGAGGAATATCACCGCCCAACCTTTTTGTTTAGTCAGGTTGGGGATGAGTTGACCGGCTCATGCAGAAGTGTAAATGGCGTAAATGTTCACACTTTGCTTAGCAGTGAAAGCAGCATCCTCACAAAATTTGGCGGACATCCAATGGCGGCAGGTTTGACGCTTAAAGTTGAAAATTACGACAAATTTACCGCACTCACCAACAAATATGTTGAGGAAAATTTAAATAAAGCGGACTTTTTGCCAACAAAGTCGTACGATTTTGCAATGGATAGCAGCGAAATCACCTTAAAAATGGTGGAAGATATCGACAAATTAGAGCCATGCGGACATATGAACTCTCGTCCAATTTTCTGCTTGAAATTGAAAAACGCCACGATAAGCAGTTTGCCAAAGCACCCACAACACTTGGTGTTGAACTATCCAAATTTCAACTTGTTGGCGTTTAATGCAAGCAACAATTATTTTGTCCTTTCCGGCAACACTGAATGCAGCATTTTGGCGGATTTAAGCATTGACACATTTAGGAACAACAAAAATATTTCAGGTATAGTAAAATCAATCGACTACGAGGGGATATATCGTCCACAAAACAACGACGTTATTTTGGCAGAGTATATCAAACAGATTATCTATCCAATCCAAGATAGTTACAAATTTAACAACTACAATCGTGACCAATTGATTAGGATGCTGCTTGATATGGATAAAAATGTTTACGGCACCTTGATTGTTGCAAACGATTACAACACTTATATAAATTTCAAATCTATTTACGATAGCAACAATATTTTCCGCAATAGAGTGTTTGAAATTGGCGATGCAACCGGCTTAAATACAATCCTGTTGGCACCAACAAATTTTGATTATTTCAACACTTTTAGCAGAATAATTTTCCTTGACCCGTTACTAAATATGGGGTATTTAAGCGAGTTACAACACCATACAAAGTCAACAATATACTTGCCTCATGTGTTGGATACAAACATTATGGTGCTTAAAGATATAAGCCTTCAACGTGATGTTTTTGGCAAATATTTCCGCTTGTTGCAATTTGCTTTTGAAAACAAAATTTCTGGTTATTATTGCCATCATTTTTTCAAAAATATCCTTAACAAAACCAAACAAAAGTCGGATTATAACTATTTGCAATTTTACATTTGCTTGGAAGTTTTTAAGGAACTTGGCTTGATTGTCACAAACGCAAATAACTCTGCAATTGAATCAATTTCTAACAAAAGAAATCCTTTAAATGCAAGTTCGTTTTACAATAGATTGGTTAGTATAAAGACTTCAAAATAAATTTTTATCAATTTTAAATTTAACAAATTGAGAAAGATAAATGTGATTACTTTGCGTTTATCTTTTTTTTTGATATAATGTTTGAATGTTAATATCAATTTTATTCAGCCAAAACGTGGATCCGCTTGACGCTGTTTTGCAATTTATAATACTGTTTTTTGTTTTCACATTTTCTTTGTCAATTAGGTGTTATGCACAAGCCTTGGCAGCCTATAAAATGGGGGATTTAACACCAAAAGCAATGGGGAGGCTAACCCTAAATCCGGTCAAACATTTTGACCTTAAAGGCTTCATTTTCTTCCTCTTGGTGGGTGTGGGCTGGTCAAAAGCGGTGCCAATCAATCCAATCAACTTTAAAAAATATCGCAAAGGCATTAGATGGGTGTCTTCCGCTGGAATTATCGCCAATTTTGCCATGGGCAGCGTTGCAATGTTAGTGTATCTGATTTTCAATCGCACACTGGGATGTCCAAACGAATTTATGAGTTATTTTTACCTTGTTCTTCAAATTGTGATGCTTGTAAATAGTTTTTTGGTTATGTTCAACATCCTGCCAATTTATCCGCTTGACGGGTTCAATTTCGTATCTTCGTTTTTAAACGGACAAAACGGATTTGTGAAGTTCAACATTAAATATGGCGTAACAATTTTGTTTGCGGTATTAGCAATTAGTGTTTGCAGCGACTTGCTGTTTGGCGTTGATTTGTTTGATTTCTACTTAAAAATATTGTAT
>DHNC01000007.1 GCA_002406115.1 Christensenella sp. UBA4626 | reverse complement strand
AAAAATTTATAAAAAATAAATTAAAATTTTAAATTTGCATAAAAAACGCCCTAAAAATAGTATTTTTAAGGCATTTTTTTAATATTTAAATAAAATTATTTAATTTTTTCAAAAACAAATTTAATATTTATTTTTTAATTTTGACTGCCGCCACAATTTGGACATTTTGTTGCGTCCTCAGCAATTGTTGCACCGCAATAAGAACATTTCCTTACATTTGGTTTTGCTGCGTCAATAGGTGTTGAACTGCTTGTGCTTGCGGTTGTTTCAACTGGCTCTTTTTTGATGCTTTTAATCACAAAAACTTCACCAACAATGCAAGCCACCACAACAATGGCTCCGATTGAAATTACTATCGGGCCAGTTTTTTTGCTGCTTTTAGCGGTAAGATATTCGCCGTCTTTTTCAATTGGCATTTCCAAATAATCCACTGGAATAGAATCGGTTGTTGAGTTTACTTCGGTGTTTTTATCGTTCAATGCGAGAGTGATGATTGAACCTTTTGTAAATGCACTTGCCTCTTGCAAAGTGTAAACTGAAAAACTGTATCCTTCCACCCATTTTGCAGAAACAAGGTCAGAACGCAAGTCGCTCAAATATTGACTGTACAAATTTTCCTCTTCAACGGTGTCAATTGGGAAAGCGTAAGTTATGTAATATTTGTCGCAGTCCTCATTTTTAAAACTGTCGGTAACCACGCCTTTTATCTGATAGGATGTGTCATCATAAGAATTGGTTATCATCTGTTGATAGCGTGCATAATCTTGTTCGATTGTATTTATAGATTGTTTTGCACCAGACAAAATCAACCCGCCTGAAAAGATTGCAAAAATGCCGATAATCATAACAACAAAAAGTGCAAAAATGCTTGCTTGCTTTTGACCGGTCACTGTGTAACGATTTCTGCCCCAAACAAAAACTCTTGGGCTATAAAATATGGTTGTGCTTCTGCCGCTCCTTGAACTTGACCCGCCGAAATGGCTGCCGCCAGAGTTACCTCCGCCAAAGTGACTTCCGCCTCCACCGCCTGAATGTGAACCTGAAGGCATAAACTTCCCTCCTAAAATATTTTATTTTCTTGTTTTAGATTATATCATATTAAGCAATTTGTCAAACAATGTCACAACCATTTGTTTTTATTTTCATTTTTGATATAATGTGAATATGCAACAAAAATCAAAAAACATTTTGTTAAATATTTTGAGTGCAATCACAACATTGCTTTGTATGTTGCTTGTTTTGTTTTCAATTTGTTTTTTGGTTTTCAATCTGTCTTATAGCAAAACCCGTGTAAGAGGTTACAGTATGCAGCCAACCATAAATAAAAATGTGCAATCCTCAAACGAAGATGGCGATTTGGTGTATGTCAATAGGTTTAGAGGGTTAAAAACAGACACGATTGTGGTGGCTGATGTCGGTTGGTGGCAAAAAGGCTCAATAATCAAACGTCTTGTTGCCATGCCGGGCGATGTTTTGTATATCGAACAAACCGCAACCGAATATAATTTGCTTGTCAACAACAATTTGATTTATTCAAAAGCCAAATATGACTCGCTTGGCAATCTGAATACAGATGTCAAAAATTATTTTGAGCATAAATATCAGGCCTTTATAACCAACACCACAAGTTTTGACGGACGCTTTGTTGACCACTCCTCAAACTTAAAAGAGGTTGACGGAAAAATTTGTATAGTTTTAAACCAAGATGAATATTTTTTGATTGGCGACAACTGGACGGATAGCATGGTGGACTGCATGACATTCGGACCAGTGAACAAAAGCGAAATCGTGGGCACGGTGGAACTGATTGTCGATGTCAAAGATAATATGGTGTTGTCCGTGGCAAGGCAGATATTAAAAATCTTGTTTTCTGTTTAATATTTTATATGGTTTTAAGGCTGTATAAAATATTTTTTTATGCAAAAACTATCTCAACAAAAGGGGATAGAGTATGAAAACAAAAACCAAAATCATTTCTTTAATACTCGCTTTTGCAAGTTTGGGTGCAATTGCTGCCGCTGTGCCGTTAAAACCAGTCTATGCCGCACCAACTTCTGCCAGTTGCAGAGCAAGCGTTTTGATTGAAAGAAAAAGCAAAAAAGTGCTTTCAGAAAACAACAGTCACACAAAATATCCAATCGCAAGTGTGACAAAATTGATGACTGTTTTGATAACTTTGGAAAATATCGACAACAACAGTTTAACGTTGGATGACCCAGTTACGGTCAGCAAAAACGCAAACGGAATGGGCGGCAGTCAAATCTTTTTGGACGCCGACACCGACTATAAACTTGGGGATTTGCTTAAATCTGTGATTGTGTGCAGTGCCAACGACAGCAGTGTGGCTTTGGCAGAGCATATTTCCGGCAGCGAAAACAATTTTGTTAAACTTATGAACAACCGAGCAAAAGAGTTGGAAATGAACGACACAAATTATGTAAATTGCACTGGACTTCCTGCCCCACAAGGCTATTCAAGTGCGTACGACCAAGCCATTTTGTTAAGTCATGTTTTGGATTATGATATCTATCACAACTATTCTTCAATTTGGAATGAAGAGTTTGTTCATCCGTCTGGCAGAATCACTCAAATGACAAACACAAACAAACTTTCCAGATTTTATGATGGCTGTATTGGCGGCAAAACTGGCTCTACAAACGAGGCAAAATATTGCTTGGCAGTTGGCGCAAAAAGGGCTGACATGGAACTGGTTTCCTGCGTTTTGGGTGCGGACACAAGCCCAAATAGGTTTAAAATTGCAAGCGACTTGTTGAATTATGGCTTTGAAAATTTCGAGTCAAAAACAATTGTAAGCAATCAGGACGTAGCAGATAAATCCGTGCCAATAAAAGGTCTAAACAAAAATTGCAGTTTGCGTGTGGAAAGCGAATATACCATTGTTCAACCTAAAAACACTCAAAGTAACTACACTTTAAACTTTAATCTTCCTTCTCAACTTAAATCCGTAAAGCAAAATGAGGTGGTTGGCAATGTGGAAGTGGTGCTTGACGGGGTGGTTGAGGCTACAATCAATCTGCTTGCAAACGAAACAATAAACGAGGCTTCAATTTGGGATTATATAAAGGAAATCACAAAATAATTAGCCAAAAAATTGCATATCTAACTTACAAAAATGCAATATCTAAAAAAAACAATTTGAGTTTTAAGTGGTCAATTTTAAAAATACGATTGACAAAACAAAAACAAAGATATAATATATTTGTATCCATAAAGAGTGTGCGAGGGACAGCCCCGTTGACCACACAGCAACCTGACAAATGTTAAGGTGCTAATGGCTGACCGATGGGCACAATATGAAGTTTTAATCCTGTCGGTGACGATGGGATTTTTTGTATTCTCTTTATGGAAATATTTTGTAAGGAGAAAAGATATGAAAAAATTGAAAGACCTGTTAAAGGACAACGAACAAGTATGGTTTCAAATTGAAGATGATAGGAACCAAAAACAAGCCTTTTTAAAATGGGCAAAACAAAATGGTTGCAAATGGAGCAACAAAGCCATAATCCAAGAAAATGACGATTGCGGAATCTTTATGGCGATTGACAAAAACCTAAATTTAGGTTATATGGGCGGGCATTGCTGGTTTGAAGCAAAAAATCCACCTAAAAAAATATGCTTTAAAGGCTTTATGGGTGAGTAATATGAAAAAAATTATTACGAGCGAAAGCGTAAATATCGGACACCCAGACAAGACTTGCGACGTCATTGCAGACGCCTTTTTGGATGAGGCAATTTCACAAGACCCAAACGCTCAAATGGCGGTTGAGTGCGCAATAAAAAACGACAAACTCTTTATTTACGGCGAGGCAACCACAAAAGCAAAAATAGATTACGACAGCATCGCAAAAGAAATATTGAAAGACATTGGATACAAAAATGAATTTAAAATCATAAAAGAAATCAGCCATCAGAGCCCAGACATCAACCAAGCGGTCGTGAAAGGCAGCGATGATATTGGTGCGGGCGACCAGGGCATGGTTTTTGGTTACGCAACCAACGAAACAAAGGAATTTATGCCGCTGCCAGTGCTTGTTGCTCACAGAATTATGCGTCAGTATGAGGCTTTTAGAAGGACGAGGGACGATTTCTTTGCGGATGCAAAAAGCCAAGTTTCAGTTGAATATGAGGATGAAAAACCAAACAAAATCACTACTATTTTGATTTCAGTTTCGCACGACAAAGATTTGCCGCTAAAAAAGATACAACAATTGATTAAAGAAAATGTTTTGGACGTGGTTCTAAAAGAGTACAAACAGTACGTTAAAGATGTCAAATATATCATCAATCCGAGCGGAAAGTTTACTGTTTGGGGCTCTTTTGGAGATTCGGGCTGTGTTGGAAGGAAAATTGTCGTCGACACTTACGGCGGGGCAGCAAAAGTTGGCGGTGGATGTTTTTCAAGCAAAAATGCAACCAAGGTTGACAGGTCTGCCGCATATTATGCAAGGTATGTTGCCAAAAATATTGTGGCAAAAAATTTTGCTGATAGGTGCGAAGTTCAAGTTGCCTACGGGATTGGTTTAACCAAGCCAATTGCAATAGATATCGACACATTCAACACCCAAAAACTGCCGATTGAGGAGATTTATAAATATGTTGAAGAAAACTTCGATTTTAGCCCCGCAAATATCATAAAAGAACTTGATTTATTAAAACCAATTTACAAACAAACTGCTTGCTACGGGCATTTTGGAAGAGATGAGTTTAGTTGGGAAAAACTAAAATTTTAGCATCAAAATTTTCACTTATTCATCGTCAAAATTGAATAATGGAATACAATTATTATATTGCAAAGTTAATATAGATTTAAAAAAAGCCTTTATGATAAGGCTTTTTTCATTTTCAAAGCAAACCAAATTTGCAAGTTCACATAACAAATTGGTTTATTACACTTGGTGCGTCCATCAGGGCTCGAACCCGAAATCTAAGTTCCGAAGACTTATGTGATATCCATTTCACTATGGACGCAAAGGAACAAGCGAACATAGTGGAATATATCTCAAAGACACTATGGACGCAAAGGAACAAGCGAACATAGTGGAATATATCTCAAAGACACTATGGACGCAAAGGGAATTGGGGACAGTAGTAAACTATCTCAAAACACTATGGACGCAATTAAAGTTTGCGAGCACAGCAATTTTAGATTTCGTGCAGATTTGGTTCATCTTCCTCGTACTTTAGTTCGATTTTTGCTTGTCTTTTTGTGTGAATGTGGCAAATCAATTTAATAATTCCAAACACGCCCCAATACATCAAAATGGATTGAGCGACATACACAACAAGGATATACAAAACTGGTGAAATATTGTAGACCCACATCAAGAAATCCAAGCCGAATGGATAGTTTAAAATCATAAGGTTTGAGCCGGTTGCTTTGTTGATAATAACAGCCAAAATTGTTGCTGCAGTGGTGAAAACAAGGTAGTTTACAAAATCCTTTGCCTTTGGTTGGTACAATCCTTTAACTGCGACCATGATGCCGATGTACATCATAAACCAGTGGAACACAAAGCCATAAATTGATGACGGATGCCAAACCGGATAGATGAGCAAGGATGTGGTTGGGAAAAGCATATAGCAACCAGCGGCGACAATCCCGCCACAAACTAGGTAGGAATATCCCATTCTGCGCACAAAGTCACGTTTGCTGAGCGAAAACCAAATTGCGTAGATAAACAGACTGCAATAATATAACGGAACCCAGCCATTTAGGTTGGAATGTTTGGCAATTTTTAATGCGATTTTTATCGTTTCCATTCCAGTTATTAAAAATGCAACCACGACCATCAGTTTATGGAATTGTTGTTGGGTCATCTTGCGTGAAAAATACAAAGCAAGTGTCATGACGATAGCAAAAATAATCAGCACCATAAAATGCCAAAATGTAAACATTCCACAAACCTGGTCAGGCGTAAAATTATCATAAAACATTTTATTTTGTCCTTTTAATTGCTTTTGTCAAAAACAATTTGGATAAATTATACAAAATTCAACAATTTATGTCAAAGACAAGTTTGCATTTTTTGCATCAAATTTTTGTTTTGTCAAAAGTTGCGGCAAATTTTAGACATTTATTTTTCTAGTGTTGATTTATTGTTTGTTGTTATCTTTTTTGTATGTCAAAATTTGGTGATTTGTTAAATTGCTAATCTTCTTTTTTTAACAAATAATCATTCAAGTCAAGGCTTGGATTTGGGGCAAGCGACATATCTGCAATCCCGATATTTGCAAGATAAGCATAATAGCCTGCCGAACCAATCATGGCAGCATTGTCGGTGCAATATGACATTTGTGGCAGATAGCAAGAAATGCCGTTAAGTTTGGATTTCAAATCCATTTGTTGCCTCAAATATTTGTTTGCACTCACACCGCCCGCCACGGCAACTTGATTTATCCCAAATTGCTTGCACGCCTTGATTGTCTTTTCCACCAACTCGTCCACTGCCCAGTGTTCAAAACTTGCGCAAATGTCTGCTTTTGGGATTTGTTCACCAGCTTGTTCAAGTTTGTGAATGTAGTTGATAACAGCGGTCTTTTTTCCGCTAAAACTAAAATTGTATCCTAAATTGTCGTTTTGTTTTGCAAATTGAATGCAAGGCTTGCCCGATTCAGCCAACTTGCTGACCTTAGGGCCGCCCGGATAGCCAAGCCCAATCACACGGGCAACTTTATCAAAACATTCGCCAACTGCGTCGTCCAAAGTTGTGCCAATCAAACTGTGATGATTATAATCTTCAACTTTAACAATTGCAGTATGTCCGCCACTTACAATCAGGCAGATAAAAGGTGGTTTAAGTTCTGGATAAGTTAAATAATTTCCGGCGATGTGCCCATAAATATGGTTAACTGCCACAAGCGGTTTTTTTGTTGCATAAGCCAGTGCTTTTGCGTAACTAACACCAACCAAAAGCGAGCCAATCAGCCCAGCACCATAAGTTACAGCAATTGCATCAATGTCGTCCAAGGTGCATTTTGCTTGGTCGAGTGCTAATTTAACAACATTGTCAATTGCCGTGATATGATTGCGGCTTGCAACTTCTGGCACAACCCCACCAAACAATGTGTGAATGTCAATTTGGCTGGAAACAATGTTGGAAAGACAAGTTCTGCCGTCAACCACAACAGCACAACTTGTTTCATCGCAACTTGATTCAATTGCCAAAACCTTTAAATCTTTTTTCATATGGGTATTATAGCACATTTGTGGATTTTGTGTATATTTAGTTGAAATTTTCTTGAACAAATTAAAAACAGATTTAAATTAGATTGCCTAAATGGAATGTTTTTTGTATCATTACAATATGAAAAATTTAAGTTTTAACAAAGTAACGGAATTAAGAAAAGACATTTTAGCAAACAACAAAACAAAAGATTTTGTTTTTTTTGCTGGAGAAAACAACATTTTAATTTCTGTTCCGCATGGTGTGAGCCAAACAAGATTGGGCAAGCACAAAGTTGCAGAAATTGGCACAATTTCGCTTGGAATTGCTCTTGCAAAAGAAACTGGTTCCAATTTGCTTGTTAAAACAAAAAACAATTTTGACGATGCCAATTTTGATGAAAACTGCAATTATAGAAAATTTATTTGCAAACTTGCAAAAAGCGGCAAAATAAAATATATTATAGATTTACATGGTCTTGCCAGTTGGCGAAATTATGACATAAACTTGGGCATAAATTTTGGCAACAACATAAAACAAAACACCATTTTGTTTGACAAACTTACAAAACGCTTAAAACAGAATTTTAATTTGAGTGTTGACCTCCCATTCAAGGCTTCCACAAAAACAATTAGTGGCTACTTTGCTGAAAATTTTGACATTTGGACAATTCAAATAGAAACAAATTGCAGCATTACAAATCAAAGCAAAAACATTGACAAATTCAATTTGCTTTTAAAAACACTTGCAGATTGGCTAAAAGAGATTAGATAAACTAAATTCACAAAAATTTTACAATTAAAAAACCCACGCAAAATATTTTTAAAAAACTTTTTTGTATGGTATAATAAAATTATGAATATCGAAAACATTGGTGATGAATTGTCCGCTTTGGTGGACAAGTTTGAACTTACAAAAAGTTGTTTGCATTTGGACGAATTGAGTGCAAGGTTAACCACTCTTATGAAAGAGCGTGAATCACTCACTTTTTGGAACAATCTTGACTACGCAATGCAAACGAACAAGGAAATCAAGTCATTGCAGGACCTTTTTAACGAAATCCAAACTTTGCAAAATCAGATAACCGAACTTATCAAAACTGTCAAAGAATTGGAAACAGAAACAGACATTGAGATGTTAAATTTGGCATTTACCGAACTTTTGGAGTTGAAGGATAAGGTTGACGAATTGAATGTGAGGACATTGCTGGACGAAAAATACGACAACAACGACGCAATCATAACAATTCACTCTGGTGCAGGTGGCACAGAGGCACAGGATTGGGTTGTTATGCTTGCAAGGATGTACAAAATGTACGCAAGCAAAAACAATTTTGAGTGCTTGGTTGTGGACAAAATCGAAGGCAATGACGCTGGGCTTAAAACCATCGTGATGTGGATAAAAGGCGAATATGCTTACGGCAAACTTAAAGGCGAAATGGGCGTGCACCGCTTGGTTCGCATAAGTCCGTTTGATAGCAACAAACGTAGGCATACGAGTTTTGCGTCCGTCGAGGTTGTGCCGGCAATCACAAAGGAAACAGAGGTCAAAGTTAAAAACGAGGATTTGCGTATTGACACCTATCGCAGCAGCGGGGCTGGTGGACAAAATGTGAATAAAGTGGAAACAGCAGTGAGAATAACACATATTCCAACCGGCATTGTGGTCACTTGCCAAAACGAGCGCAGCCAATTGCAAAATAGAGAGAATGCGATGAAGATTTTGACCAGCAAACTTGTGGCGTTGGAAGAGGAAAAACATCGCCAAAATTTAAACAATATCAAGGGCGATTTAAAGCGCATTGAATGGGGCAGCCAAATCCGAAGTTATGTTTTCCAACCTTACACTATGGTTAAAGACCACCGCACCGACTACGAAACAAGCGATGTTGCAAGTGTTATGGATGGCGAACTTACTCCGTTTATTAACGAATATTTGCGCAAATCACATTCTTCAAGCAACAATTAAAGGATTTTAATTTTTGTTGAAGAGAAAAAAGAATATTATCAAAACGCACAAAAAAAATGTACACAATTCAGTGTACATTTTTTAGATTTTTACATTTCCATTTCATGATTACAAGTCAAGTTACAATCACTTAAAATTGCAAGGATGATGCACAATTCGTTTTCAACAAAGAATTCGTTCTCTTGGTTTAACCCGCCTTTTGCCAATTTTGCAAGACGGATGCGTGCCAAATTGTATAATCTTTTTGTGGGAAATTTTGTTTTGTATGATTCGTATAAACTTTTAAACTCATTGTATTGGTAAAGGTATACGAAATGCAATTGCCTAGCATGATTAAAATTTATGGAAACGAACTTTTCAATTTCCTGTATGTCTTTATTTGTCATAATTCCTCCAAAATTCAATTTAGACAGTTGCTTAATTTAATTAGTCACCGCTGAATGGTAACAAAGCCATGTTACGTGCACGTTTGATTGCAACTGCCAATTCACGTTGGTGACGAGCACATGTACCTGTTTGACGGCTAGGTAAAATTTTACCTTTTTCTGTAACAAATTTACGAAGACGGTTTACGTCTTTATAATCAATAAACTTCAAGTTTTTGTCTTCACAGAAAACACAAACACGTTTTTTAGGCTTATTGTGTGGTTTGAAAACCCTTTTCTTTTGTTCTTGAGGTTTAACAGCCTCTTGAACTTCTTTGATTTCTTCTGCCATTATATTTCTCCTTTATATTTAAAACTAAAATGGTAAATCATCATCGCTGATAGGTTGCAAATCTGCAACTGGGCTTGTATTGCCTGCGCTTATGCCACCTTCGGATGAACTTGATTCACTTCCATCGTTACGAGAAGATAAAAATTCCACTTCATCAGCAACGATATCAACAGATGTGCCTTTTGAGCCATCTTGACGTTCATAATTTCTAACTTGGATAGAACCAGCAACAGCAACTTTATTGCCTTTTTTCAAGAACTTTGCGCAATTTTCAGCGTTGCCACGCCAAGCAGTTACGTTGAAGAAATCAGTTTCTCTTCCGCCTTCTGCGTTGCTAAATCTACGGCTTACTGCAATAGAAATACGGCAAACTGAAACGCCTGTTGGGGTTTGGCTAAGTTCAGGATCTCTGGTTAAATTGCCAATTAAAAATACTTTGTTCATAATTACTCCTTAAATAAAATTGCATTAGTTGAGTAATGCTTGTTTGACAAGCGGTTATGTTGCTTAAATTATTTTGCAACGATAATATATCTCATAATTCCAGTTGTGATTGAAAGCAATGCACCGAGTGTGTTTGGAACTTTCGCATCAGCAGTGAAGTTGACAAGAACATAATAACCTTCACGCTTTTTGTCGATAGCGTAAGCAAGTTTTTTGTTGCCAACACGTTCAACAGACTCGATTTTGCCACCATCTTTTTCAATCATGCCGTTGACAGAAGCAATAAGGGCTTCTTTTTCTTCATCGGTTGATTGACTAGGAATAATGTACATCAATTCGTAATTGTTCATATATACCTCCTTATGGACTATGACCCTTGCGGGTAAGGACACAATATTGATCTTGTTCGACCACCAAAATTGTGTGTCAGCAAACGTTTAGTGGATAAATTTTTAAAAATTTACACAGCCGAATAACTTGACGACTGCATTGTAACACAATTGCAAAAAAAAAGCAAGTGCCGGATAACAAATTGTTTGCAAATTTTGGCTAAACAATTTGGTTTGTTCAGTCCGTTTTATTTTTTGCGTTATCGGTTGGTTTTGTCGGCAAACATCATATTCACATTTGATCCAAACAAAAAGGAATAATAAGATTTTGTTTGCAAGAAAAATTTTTTTGGTATATTATGGGTATAATAGATAGGGGGAAATATGAAACATATTGCAGTTATCACTGGGGCATCATCCGGCATGGGCAGAGAATTTGTGCGTCAACTTGATGGTCAGTTTGAAGAAATTTGGGGCATCGCTCTTGAAAAAGAGGGGCTTGAAAAAGTTAAAAGTGAGATAAAAACACCTTTTAGACCACTCGCTTTGGATTTGACAAAAGAAGAAAGTTTTGAAAAATACACCGAAATGTTGAAAGCCGAAGACGTGGTGGTGGATTGGCTTGTAAATGCATCTGGCTTTGGCAAATTTGGCAGATTTGATGAGATTGATGTGAATGCGTCCGCAAATATGGTGGACCTCAACTGCAAAGCATTGTTGAAAATGACCGAACTCACCCTGCCATATATGCAAAAGGGCGGCAAAATCGCAAACATCGCCTCTGTGGCAGGCTTTCAACCAATCCCATACATTGCAACTTATGGCGCAACAAAAGCGTTTGTAATAAGTTATTCTAGGGCGTTAAATCAGGAACTTAAACCTTTCGGGATTAGCATCACAACCGTTTGCCCATTCTGGACAAAAACCGCTTTCTTTGACCGTGCGTTAAAAACAAAAGCAAAAAGCGAAGTTGTAACAAAATATGCAGTGATGTATCAGCCGGAAAAGGTCATCGCCAAGGCAATTAAAGACACAAAAAAGGGCAAGGAATTGTCAATCTATGGCTTTATTGCACGCAGTCAAGTGCGATTGGTGAATATGTTGCCTAAAAAAGCCGTTATGAACATCTGGATTAAACAACAAAAACTAAACAAAAAATATGGCAACAAAAAATCTAAATAAGTTTTAAATTTAAGCCAAAACATTTTTAAGTTTTTTAATCAATTTATTTGCAAACATAGCACTGACTTTTGAGTATATCCGCAATAAAAATTCTGCAAAAATATGCTTTGCAAATGTGATGTTTTGTTATCAAGCATAAAAAAACGGACGTTCAGTCCGCTTTTTTTAATCATATAATAAAATACTATCTCATTAAATTCAAAAGCACATCGATATAATCAAATTTACATTTCACTATTTTCTTTTTCAGTAACAACGGCACCGTTATTTGCTGCACTTACAGTGTGTTCGTTAGCCATATTATTAAGATTTTCAAATGTGGTTGTGTCTGTATGAGGAATAACCTTCCAACCCACATTCTTTTGGAAAAGTGCAACGATGTCCATTGGGTATTGAATCAAAATGAATAATGGCCAAATAAAGCACATCAAAATTTTCTTCCACCATTTAACATCTTTAATTCTTTTCCTTTCAGCAATAAATAATACAATTGCTTGAACAAAACATGATATATAGAAAATTAGAAGCGAAACTCCAAAACCTCTTAGCCAATGCAACATTGCCGTTCCAAAAGATATGCCGGCAAGTGGAGCAAACAGATAAGTGATAAATTGCAACAATCCAACGCCAAATGTCACAAGGCAAACAGGCATACAGTTAATGAAAATATCATAAAGTGACGCTTTGTTGCGGTGGCTATATTTTGGCGACCAGAATGCTTTAACTAAATCTTTAAATCTTGTTACACATACAAGCAAGTGACCACGTGACCATCTAACTCTTTGACGCCACATAACTTTAAATGTGGTTGGTTGTTCGTCGTAGAAAACAGCGTCGTCGCAAAATTCAATTTTTGTGTTATTTATAACTTGGTCTGCGGTAAATTCCCAGTCCTCAGTGAGAGTGACATAAGGCCAACCATTTTCTACCAATTTTGAATTGATAACATAACCAGTGCCTTGCACACGTGTTGAACAACCCAATGCAGTACGGCCACGACTTTCCAACAGACAGCCAGACATGAAGTATAAGCCATACATACCAGAAATCATATTTGTGCCAAAGTTTTTGGAATTTCTGAATGATGTAATAACACTTTTGCCTTCGGTTGCGTCAAAAGCATCGTTCATCTTTTCAAAATAGTTGGCGTCCAAAATATTGTCAGCATTGAAAAGGAAGAATCCGTCATAATTTTGCACACCATAATCTTTCTTTATTTGGTCAAACAAATATCTGAAAGCATAACCCATTGTGCATTCATTAGGATTGTTGTACTCATAAACTGTTGCACCTAAATCTCTTGCGATTTGAGCGGTCTTGTCTGTACAATTGTGAGCGATAACAAAAACTTGAAGTTTGTCTTGTGGGTAATTGTTTTTATAAACACTTTTAATCAAGTTTCCAACGACAGCCTCTTCGTTACGGGCTGGAATAATAATTCCATACTTGTGTTGAACTTTTGCTTTTGGAAATTTCTTTTTAGTAAATAAACCTACAATAGAAAAGAAAACAAAGTGAACGGTCATGGCACCGAATATGCCAAAAATGACACCAAAGATTAAATCAACGATTTGAATATAATTCATAAAAAACCTCTTTTGTTTTGATGGTCTAGGTATAATAACACACAATTATTAAAAAATAAAGGGTTTTTTCAAAATTTAATTATTTTTTAATATTTGGTCGACTTTTGTCGCTCTGCTGCGTCATCGTTATACTAGATTTTGTTTTGAACACCAAGTGTTTAAATTGTGGATAAGTGTGGCTATTGAAAGATAAAACAACAAGACTTGTGCAAGGGGGATTATAATTTTAAGTTTTTATTAAGGCAAAACACAAATTTAAAATAATACAAGCCTGTCATGGTCTTACTTTTTCAAGAACTGGTCGATTGCTTGGGCAATCATTTGTGCGCCGTTGTTGTATTTTGTTGTAACCACGTTGTTCAAATAGGTTTGAAGTTGACCAGATTTTATCATATTGTCAACAAGGGCATAGATTTTGTTTGGATTTTCACATTTTATGCCATAACCGTTTTCGGTTATGTATTTATAATTTTTAGCCTCTTGCCCAGGGATGTGACCAGTCACAACGACTGCGGTGCCGCTGCGGGTGCCTTCCAAAAGCATATTTGGACCCGCTTTTGTGAGCAAAATGTGGGCGGATGATAAAAGTTCGTTCATGTTTGTTACAAAGCCCAAAATCTCAACGTTTTTCAAATTCCCTTTGGATTGTTCTTTCGTCAAAGCGTCAAAAAGCGTGACATCTCTGCCACATACAAAAGTTATTTTTGCATTTTCAAGCCTGTCCAATTCCTTAACAAATTTTAAATTCTTTTTAAGATTGATTGAAGGGTTCACCATCAAAATGTTCACAATATCGGACTGTTTTTTTGGTGTTGTTAAAACATGAATATCTTCACGGATAGGGAAACCTGTCACAATCAATTGCTCTGGTTTAAACCCAAGTTTTATGTATTGGTCGTAAACTTTTTCAGTTGGCAAAAAACTGATATTTGCACGCTTATCACGCCAAACATGAGGTGGATTCACAAGGTCGATAACCGCAATCATAAAAGGAATATTCAGATGATTTTTTTTCAGCAATTTTGATATTGCTTTGGTGAACATACAATGGTCTGAGATGATTAAATCCGGTTGGTACTCTTTTATTTGCCTCAACATCTCTTTTTTGCAGTGATTGTAGATAAATTGGTGCATGGTGTTTGAAAAATGTTGGGAAAACGATTGACTTATTTTCCAAATAAAAGGGTGGTGCGTGGTGAGTGGGATATAGCAGTTTTCCATTTTTTCGCCCATTTTGCCCATGGTTTTAAAACAATTTAGTTGTTTTGTTTCGTATCCCAATTCTTTCAATTTCAAATCAATTGCGTTTGCACTTGATTTATGCCCGGTGCCAGTGCGTTCGGACATCAATATTAAAACTTTTTTCATTATTTTTCCTTTTTGCGTCTTTAAAACTGCTTGTTACAATTCAAATATCGCTTTTTATTGTGACGACTTGAAACGCTTTTAAGTTCGCCATTTTGGTAACTTTCAATCCTATTAAATCCCTCTTTAAGTGATGGATAGGACTTTTTTATTCGCTTCATGTACAAGTCAATTGTTTTTTCCTTTTCCAAAATTTTGTGAGAGCCCACATTGCTTTGTTCTCGTTTTATGATTTGGTTTAAGCATTTGTCTTTATCCACAAGCAACAGTTTGCAAACTATTTCAGCATCGTGCCTTTTGGCTATGGTTAAAAATCTGTGTCTTCTTCTTGTTGGCATATTTGTGTAATCAATCACACAAGATTGGTCTTTATTTAAACACTCTTCCATTTGTTTGTACATTGTCTGCAAAATTTTATTTCTAATATTATGGTCATAAGGTTTTGTGGAAATCTTTTTTATCGGGAGTGACTTGTAAATTTCATCTGCGGATATCACTTCCGCTTGCTCGTCCACACTGAGTTTTTCGGCACAAGTGGATTTCCCAGCACCAACGCAACCTATCAAAATGTATACTTTCATAATATGTATTATTATTTAATTGACGCAAAAAGTCAAATAAGTTTAAAAAAATGCCGTATTTCGGTCGTTGTTTTGCTTTTTTATACTTCAAATTTTGCCGCCTTGCTTAATTAAAAACAAAAAACCCACTTAAAACAAGTGGGCTAGTCTGCGCATTTTAACATAATTTGCTCAATTTCTTTCAAATGGCTTTCAAAATACCTATCCGTTTCAATGCGAAGGTTAAATTTCTTAAAATATAGCATTTCGTTGGAGCGGGTGAAGGGAGTCGAACCCTCCTCATAGGCTTGGGAAGCCCACGTACTACCGATGTACTACACCCGCATGGAGACTTGGCGAATGCGGATGTACTAACATTTCCGCATGGAGACTTGGCGAATGCGGATACATAAACATTTCCGCTTCGTGCCTTTGACGCCTGCCAGATAACTGACATAAGTGATTTAATATTAGCACAACGCCGATGTTTTTGCAAGCAGAAACAGGCATACAAATATAATATTTGAAAATTTTACAAAATATTTTAAAAATATCTTGACAATGAAAAATGATTTAGATATAATTGCAAAGTAACGGCGGTGTGGCTCAGCGGTTAAAGCAATCGGTTCATACCCGATAGATCGGTAGTTCAATTCTACCCACCGCCACCACGCTAAACAAACAATTTGTTTGCGATGAATGTGGGCGATTGCCCATCCGCTTTTGGAAAAGAAGCGATGAAGGAAAAACTTTTTAAGGTTGTCCTTCATATTAAGCGAGCAATCGCTTAAACTCTCAATTTATTTAGCGTTCCTATTAAATTGGAAACAAAGAGATGAAAAGAAACCGCTAAGAAGCAGGTATCTGTTCTGCGGTGTCTTGTCATAGATGTGGGCGATTGCCCATAAATGAAGTTTCAACAACCCTGTTGAAACGATTACAACGGGCAAATCGCCCACGTGGTCCCATGGTCAAGTGGTTAAGACACCGCCCTTTCACGGCGGTATCAGGGGTTCGAGTCCCCTTGGGACTACCAAATTACACCATATTATGTGGTGTATTTTTTTATCTATACTACATATTGAAAAGTTTAAATTAAATACTCAACACTAAAAATAATGTTGAGTATTGCACGAGTATTAAATTATTGTGTTAAGTATATCAATATACTTAAAATCTATTTCTGAGTTATGTTTGGTGTAAACTGAGCTTGTTACTTTGCTTCCTATTTTATGGCCTACCCAACTTTGTATAACAAATTCAGGGATGTTGTTTTCTTGGCATCGAGTTATAAAGGTGCTACGCAAATCTTTTGTTTTAACATGGAAAGGCAATTGTTCATTGATTTTTTTCAAAGTTTGGCGCTGTATTTTTGGAGAAAAATTAAAAATTCTTTTTTCATTAAGGATGTTTTTGTATTTTCGCAATAGGTCAATTGTTTTATCAAATAAAGGCATTATTCTGATACTTTGTTTGTTTTTAGTTGTATCAAACCTATTATTTTTATTTATGCTTTTATTGACTGAAAGAGTTTTGTTTTTAAAATCAACATCAGCGCGAGTTAAAGCCAAAGCTTCACCTTTTCTTAAACCTTGATATAGACAAATCTTAAAATAATCACCATGCAATATATTATCGCAAACACAAACAAAAGCATTTTGTTGTTCTTGGGTTAATGGTTGACTATTTATCTTTTCGTGTTTCGGTTTATCTATGCGTAACATAACATTTTTAGTTATTAAATCATGCTTTTCAGCTTTATCAAACATCATAAAAAGCAATTCATATACTTTTTGACGAGTGCGAGGCTTTTCTATTGAATTTAAAACAACAACTATATCTTCCACTGAAATGTTTGCTAATTTAGTTGTTTTAAAGGTGTCGGGTATGTATTTAAGAGATTTTTCATAATCATCAATAGTTGCTTGCTTAACTTTGTTGGTTTTGTAAAGTTGTAACCATTTAATATACCAATCAGAAAAAGTTGTAGAAGAATTATATTTTTCTTCTTTTTCAACTTGTTTGTATGTTTGTTTAACTTTTTCATAACATTGTTTTTTTGTTTTTGCTGAAACAAAATGTTGTTTTCCGTTTTTACGAAATCTAGCAAAATATGTGTTAGATGAAGAATTTATATGTATTTTTATTCCTTTATACTTTAACTCAGAAGATTTTGAAAAATCACTTGCAGTGTTTGGTTGCAGTGAATAAACTAAGGTTTGTAAGCCTTCTAAAAATTGATTATTTGAAAGTAAACTTGCTAAACTATCTTTATTTATATTCATATTTTAAAATCTTCTTCTAAATTATTTGAGTAACCAGTAACTCAAAAAAACTATGGAAACGAATACAATTTCGTTTTATATTTGGGTTTAAAGTGGTCAGTTAAAAGTCCTGTGTCAAATGCTCTTAATGGATGATAACAAGCCATATTTTGACTCCAAGTTTTTTATATTTTTTTACAATTTCTGGCGAAATTGTGTCACTCAGCACAATTACATCAAGAAAATAATTGTGCTGAGTGACTCCAACGGACTAATTTTCGTACCACCATACGGGCATTAAGTCTTCTGGTCGCATTAATTTCTTTAGTGTTAATAAGGGCGCAAAGGGTTTTGGTGTTATTTTTCAACTTCCGTAATGCGCTATTATCTCTATTTATCAAACAACCGCTCTTTTGGGTTGATATGGGTTCCGGGACCCATAGCCCGCCGGTTGGGAACCGGAGCCAAGTTATTTCTTACTAAACGATTTATAACCGCTAACAGCAAGCTGTCTATCTGTGTTTGCTATAATTAGACTTGCAATTGAGTTGTTGGCTACTCATTTTTTACGCTATGTTGAATACAGATTCTCATCAATATTTTCATATTTCATGTTTAAAAGCTTATAATTGACCTTTTGTAGCTTTTGACTATCTAAATCGTATAAATCTAAAAGGCCAATGCAATATTTATCGTTAATATCAAAGAATTGTCTTGTGCAATCTACGGCAAGTTTGTAGGAGTTGGGACAGAAAAAGAATTTTAAGATTTTAGATAAACAAAATTTGTTGACCTTAAATTTTTTTGCAATGCTTTCAAAGCTTCTACTTATAAAAACAATGTCGTCTATTGTTGTTAAACCTTTTTTATAAACAACGAAACAATAATCGGCTATTTGTACCTTTTCAATTTTAAGTTTATAAAATATTCCGCGGTTAATTAGATGAGATAAAGCACTAATTGATGTGTTTAAAGATTTAGCTAAGTCCTTTTTTGTATCTGCTACACACTCAATAAATTGATATTTATCATCTCTATATGCAATATAGCAATAATTTAAACCTTTCAAATATAAATTCATAATCTACCACCATTAACAACGATTACAAGCATATTGATACAATGCGGAAACAGAATATTTTAATTTGTTGTTTACATTTTCAGCACTATCAATAGAGTTGATTATTTCATTAAATCTACAACAAATTTCATCGTCAGTACCTGCGAACAAATTAACAAATTTTTCTAAAACATCACCAGAAGAAATGTTTTCATTAGCAATAACAAAAGAGTTTTTGGTATAAACATCCATAAACAACTTTTCGAGCTTGTTTAATTTAATAGGGTCTAAAATACTAGAAAGCTTATTTAACTTTTCGATTAAACAATCATAATAGAATTTTCTTTTTTCATTTAAACAATTAACGACATCATCAACATAACTTTCTTTGTTTATATCTTTGATGTTGTTGTTATTCTTATCTATATCTATTTCCTTTTTCTTTTCCTTATCCTTTTCCTTATTAAGGTTAGTGTTGGGTTTTTCGTTGGTTGGCGGTTGGCTTTCAATTGGGTTGTTGTTAGGTTTTAATCGGCTTTCGTTTGGGTTTTGTTTGGGTTTTTCTAAACTACTTTTAGTTTTTGGTCTACCACCTTTTTTACCGTTCTCAATTTGAGCGTTATATTTTTTAATGGTAGAGTCAATAATTGGCTTAATTGCTGGAAATATCATTTTAAAACTTTGTGGCAAATTTGAAGGTAATTTGCCTGTTATACCATATTTAACAATCGCATATACAACATTTCCGCGCTCTTCAATTGGGGCATTCTCTACACACTCCAAAAAGGAAGGAAAGAATACAAACTTATTTAATTCTCTCATTTTTTAAACTCCATTTATTTCACATTACAATAAAAATGTTTTTGTCTTTTGATAAAGCTTCACAACAAAAGGTCATCAAATCCGCTGTTAGGATGTTCATATCGTCCTTTTCATCGCCTGTCATCCGATACTTTTGTTCTATCAAATCTACTCGCTTATAAATATCTTTAATTTTTGTTTTAAAAAATTTTGAGTTGTCTAATATGTCTAATAGGAACTGAGATTTAATATCTAATAAAAATTTACTCGCTTCTTTGCTTTCACTCTCAATTTTTTTAAATGCTTGTTTTTGCCATTTTTCTAATTTCATAAATAATCCCCTTTTTAAATTTTTTTACAAATGGTTGACATTGGAAATTTTTGCATTTAGAATACAAATAACTTTCAAAGCTTTGCTGAGAAAGTTTACATATCTATACTTCGGTTTGAAGTTGTCCGTTAAAAGCCCAGTATCAAATGCTGGCAAAACCCTATAACTTGTTTATAGGGTTTTTTAAGTTCCCTTTGCCAATTGCAAAATTTGAGTTGTTGGTTACTCAAATTGTTAAAATTTTGTTTTGTATTTTAAAGTTGACATTGGTCAAACTTCGTGCTAACCTATGCGTTAGCATATTTTGCTAAACTTTTTACAAGCAAGAAGCATAACTTTGCATCCTTGCTTACAATCATTACAACAATTCTTACAAGTAGTGTTGTAACTAAATCTGCGCCTACGACCTTGAACAATGTAAAGCGCATTTTCCGTTAAAAATTGTTTGTTTCTTAAAATTCGCATTTTTACAACCTTTTAAAAGTGCCATATAAAAACAATTTTTGGCGGTTTTTTTAATTTCAAAGTGGTTTAAAGTTGTTTGTTGATAAATTATTCAACAACAGACATTAAGCATTGTTATATTGAAATTTTAACCAAACTATGGCACTTGTTATTTTGCTAAATTTCTTTAAGTCTTAAATTGCAACCAGTAAAGTAGATACATTTTAAAACATCAAAGCCGTTTTCATCGACACTAACGGACTCGTAAAGCCGAACAATAAAATATTGCTCTTTGTGTTCAATGTTTTGAATAGCAGATTGTTTATCATTAAATTTGACAATACCGCCTTTGCAAACAACTAAATAATTGTTAGTTGCTTTTTCCATTTCTGGAACTAAATTTTTGTTTTTCATAAAAACTCCTTTTTGATACATTTTTTGTATCATTTGGTATTATTTTAATACAGTAACCGTGTATTGTCAAACATTTTGATATAATTTTCGTATCAAAATTAAAATTTTTAATACAAATTTTGAGTTTTTTATTATTTTATGGTACTATTCTTAATAGGAAAAGGCTATGAATATAAAATTTTATAGAGAAAAAATGCATTTGTCGCAAAGAGAGCTGGCAGATAAAATAGAAACTACACAAGCTACTTTACAAAGATATGAAGCAGGCATAAATCAACCAAATATAGAAACAATGATTAAACTTGCGGATTTTTTTCAAATTTCATTAGATGATTTAGTAGGAAGAAAAAGCAATTCAATAAATTTAAACTTTTATAGCAAAAATAAAAAAGCTATCATTGAATATCTTATACAAGAAGATGAAAAGACAATTGAAAGGATTTACGACTTTTACAAAGGTCTAAAATATGAAAAAATATCTCAATTAGGCATATTTGATAATAACTACACTGATAAGTTTGAAAATAGAGTAAATAACTTTGTTGAGCAAGAACAGGAAAATCAATTATTGAAATCAATTCAACAAACAAAAATATTAAAAGAATTAAACAATGATCCATATTTTAATAACTTGCCAGATGACAAGGATAAAAAATAAAAAATCTATATTGTTTACAATATAGAAAAGGCATAAATATTGTTGTTTATGGTTCGAGTCCCCTTGGGACTACCAAGAAAAAAAGAGATGGATTCAATCCATCTCTTTTTTGTGTTTTTTAGCAAAATGTAAAGCATTGGCTAAACATTTTATAATTGTTTTTTATAAAATTGCACCACATTATCAAGACATTTTTAATTGCAAAATATTTATTTTGCGTTTTCGGTGCTTTGCACTGTGGATTTACAATTTTCTGCCAGACGCATAATTTCATTTGAAAGTTGTTCAAGGTCCTCGCTGATAAAGCCGATAACAACTTTGTGCTTGTGCTTTTCATCCAACCAGATGGCGATTGAGTGGCTTTTGCTCTTGTTGATTTTATTGAAAAGAGTTTTGTTTATTGTCACATCACAAACGCTATCAAGCGGCACGATTGTGTCCAGCATCAGAGATTTGATAACGATGCAGTTGGAATGGATTGTGTATATTTGTTGTTCCTCAACTTTTTGGCATTGGTCCACACTCCTCCAAACGCAAAAACCGAGCAGGCAAAGGTCCAAAATCCAGACCCACCAAACATGGATATGTGTCATCATAAACACAACAGCCACAAACAAAATCGTGCAAGCAATGGTGAGGATAGAGATGTATAAAGCAAAATATTGATTTTTGTTTATTTGCACATTCCTGATTTTTTCTTCTGGCACAATTTGTTGTGCTTTTTTATTCTTTTTCTGCTTTGTTTGCTCTGTCGATTGTTCCTTTTTCATAAAACCACCTAAACATTGAATTTAAAGACGATAATATCCCCGTCTTGCACAACATAATCCTTGCCAGCACTGATAATTTTGCCTTTTTCACGGCATAAATTATAGTCGCCAAGGCTGATTAAATCGTCATATTTAACAACATCCGCACGTATAAAACCACGCTCGAAATCGGTATGTATTTTTCCAGCGGCCTGAGGGGCGAGGGTACCTTTGCGGATTGTCCAAGCACGCACTTCTTTTTCGCCTGCTGTGATAAAACTGATAAGCCCAAGCAAATGATAACTTGCCACGATAAGTTTTTCCAAACCGGAGGATTCTATGCCCAATTCTTGCTTAAACATCTCTCTATCTTCGGCTGGCATGTTTATGAGTTCTTCTTCCGTCCTTGCACACAAAGAAACAACTTCCGCCTGCTCCTGACTTGCGATTTGTTTAATTTTTACGATATTCTCTTTTTGGAAATCGTCAAGTTCGTCGCTTGTGTTTGCCACATAAATGATAGGCTTGCTTGTGATAAGGAAAAATCCATCAACGATTTTTTGTTCTTCCGCATTCAATTTGAGCATACGGGCTGGTTTCTGATATTTCAAAAGTTCCAAAATCTCGTTGAGCAATTCATATTCTTTAATTGTTTGAGGGTCGGCTTGACCACCATGGACTATTTTTTTGATACGATCAATCCTTTTTGTCACCGCATCAATATCGCTCAAAATAAGTTCCAAATTTATTGTGTCAATATCTCTCACTGGGTCAATGCTGCCGTCGACGTGGATAATTTTATCATTTTTAAACACACGCACAACGTGCACGATTGCATCAACCTCTCTTATATGGCTCAAAAATTTGTTGCCAAGTCCTGCACCTTCGCTTGCGCCTTTAACAAGCCCAGCAATATCCACAAATTCAATTTGGGCAGGGATGATTTTGTTTGTGTGATACATTTTTGCCAAGTGATTGAGCCTTTCATCTGTAACATCCACAACACCAACGTTAGGTTCTATCGTGCAGAATGGATAATTTGCACTTTCAGCACCCGCCTTGGTTATAGCATTAAACAACGTACTTTTGCCAACATTTGGCAATCCAACAACACCTAATTTCAATTTAGCACCTCTTTTTGCACAACAAGCAAGCCGTTCACATTGTCCGTTGTGTATATTTTTTCGTTTCAATAATACAATATTAAAAGGAAAATTTCAAGTGAAAAATATCTTAAAATATATTTTGATTGGCTTTGTTCAGGGGATAACCGAATTTCTGCCAGTTTCAAGCAGTGGACATATTGTTTTGTTTGGTTCGTTGTTTGAGTTGGACAACCTTTTGTTGCTTAGCGTTGTGGCACATGTTGGCACACTGTTTGCCGTCATCTTTTGTTATCGCAAACGTATAGCCGAGTTAATCAAAAAGCCGTTCAATCCAACAAATTTAAATTTGATTATTGCAACCGTGCCAACAGTTGTGGTTGTGTTGCTGTTTAACAAATTTTTTGAAAAAAACTTTTCAACGCACGTCTTGGTTTGGGGGTTCTTGATTTCCGCCATTTTGCTTGCGATTGCAGATTTTAAAAAGGCGGGGAATAAAAGTATAAACAAAAGGAATGCCTTGTATATGGGGCTTGCTCAAAGTCTGGCGATTTTGCCCGGCATTTCAAGGAGTGGGTCAACATTAGTGTGCGGGCTGCTTGTGGGCGTTGAAAAACAACAGGCCTTGGATTTTTCGTTTTTGATGAGTATCCCAGTGATTTTGGCAAGTGCGGTGTATGAAAGTTTTAAACTTTTCACCTGTCAACTCACTATCAATTGGTTGGCAATCGTCATCGTGATGTTTACATCCTTTATTTTTGGGATATTATCTATTAAAATCATGCTAAAACTGGTCAAGAAAAATAGGCTCATTTATTTCAGTTTTTACCTCATAATTTTAAGCCTATTGATGCTGTTTTTGTAACGCTGTTTGTGTGTCTTTGCAACATGATTTGCTGCAAAATATATAGATTTATCAATGAAAAAGAAAAATCTATCGACAAAATTCGACAAAATACGATATTTCTTCGTAAGGCATTGAAGATTTGCATGGATAAACTAATATTATACATATGAACATGGGGCGTACAATAAGAGATTTGAGGAAAGAAAGACATATAACACAAGAGCAACTGGCGGCAGCGATAAACACCACGCAAGACACGATTTCGCTTTGGGAACTCAACAAAAGTTGCCCGGATGCGTTTTATATTGTGAAGTTGTGTAAGTATTTTTGTGTGAGTGCGGATTATTTGTTAGGATTGCAAGATGTTTAACGTCTTGCTTTTTTTTTGTTTAAAATTTTGTCGATTTTTGTTAAAAATTCGTCTAAAATTCGCTTAATCTTGACATTTTTGATGAGTTGTGATAATATATATACCATAACGAAGGCGCAGTATCCTAGTCAACTAAGCAGAGTGAGGATGCTGAAATAAGCATCGTTGGCATAACTATGAAGTTTCTGGTGCTGGCCTTGATTGCCCAAATTGGGGCTGGTGCTGGGAGTTAAGGTTTTTGGGTGGTATGTAACGGCATACATATAAAGCCCCATTTATCGTGGAGACCCAAGTGGGTAGAGTTGGGATGGTATCAAAATCTGCTCTATCGCTTGGATTGGGAACCTGCATATGGCGAAAGTTGTGTGCAGTGTAGCCTGCTTTGAGTGGTTACATTGGGATAAGGCGACAACTTGCATTTACAACAAAGTACAAGTTTGCTTGCAAGTTGCTTTTGAAATCTTGACCGCAAAATAAAGATAAGTTCTGCTGATGTTGCCAAGGAAAACTTCTAGGCTGTTCGTATGAAACACTTTGGGGATTATAGTGTGGTCTCAGTGGCGATTCGGTGCAAGTTCCGCATAAAGGGAAACCGCTTTGCTGGTAACGGTAAAGTGCGGGATTGGGAAATCCAACCGAACCTTATGCCGCAAGGTTTACTCAGAGTGTTGCCTTTGTAAAAACAAGAGGTGGGGTTTGCTCCACCTTTTTTGTTCTAAATCGAGGGAAAATTTATTGGCTTTTTAAGTCAAATTTAAACACCAAATTATTGCCTTGATTTGACACGTAAAAATATTTATGATAATATGTTTACGAAAAATATTAAAAAATTTTTTAAAAAATGTAAAAAAATTGCAAAAAATATATATTTTTTATCATTTTTTAGGAAAAAATAAAAAATTTTATTTATTTTTTGAAAAATTGTTTTTAAAATAGTTTTAAAATAAATCCTTTTAAAAATTATTTAGAAATTATTTTTTGAATTTTAAAAATTGATTTTGGAGTTTTAAATTGAAAAAAGAAATTGTGAAAAAAGAGAAAAAGGAAAAATCTAAAAAGAAAAATTTTTGGCCGTTGATAGCATTTGTTATGGCGGTGATAATTTCGCTTGCTTTCAGTATGCTTAGCGAATGGGCTTTGGCGGACACAAAAGTTGTTGTTGCAATAATCGTTATCATATTATTTATCGCAATCAGTGTTTTGTTTGATATGCTTGGCTTGGCAGTTGCAAGTTGTAATATTGAAGATTTTCACGCTATGGCGGCACGCAAAGTTAAGGGCAGCAAGCAAGCCTTGTCCTTAGTTAAAAATGCGGACAAAGTAAGTTCAGTATGTAACGATGTCATAGGTGACGTGTGTGGCATCTTGTCGGGTGCGGCTGGGGCGGCTTTGTTTGCAAAGATTGCCGTATCTGGCACATTTATGGAAATATTTATTTCAAGTTTGATTGCGGCGATTATCGCTGGATTTACAATCGGTGGTAAGGCAGTTCTTAAAAGAGTTGCAATCCGTCACGCAACAAGCATAACGCTTGGTTTTGCAAGGTTTATCAACTTTTTCACCCACAAAGGATAAATTGTTATATTGTAACTACACTTTGGTACTCGTGAACTCGTACCAGCTTTCCCCAGACAAACGCCCCTAAAAACATAAGTTTTTTGGGGACCCCGAAGGGGACACGAGGTGACAATAGGACTATTTATTGATTTGTTTAAGAGGTTTTGCATTGAAAATTTTCTTAAACAAATGTTTATGTTTTTTGTTTCACTTAGAAAATTTTAAACTGATAAAGTTGCAAAATAAAATGCGATAAACAAAAAAATTTAAAAATATTCAAAAATACACAAAAAATATGTCAAAAATTATGAAAAATATTTAATTTTTTAAATTTTTTGGCATTTTTTTATGCTTAAAATGATTTTTAGCACTGTCGAAAAATGTCGTTTGCTAAAATTGTCAAAAAACATCTAATTTGCTTGATTTTTTTTGTCGAAATAGTATAGAATACTAACAAGAAAAATCATAAGCAAAGCAAAAGTTTAGTTTGGCTTGAAGGGCGGAGATCAAAAAACTTTGGGCGAACTAAATTTTTGTGGTGTAGATTGGGATTGGAGAGGTAGATATGAACAATTCAAAAACAGTAACCAAAAAGTCGACAAAGATTACTCTGAAAACTTTGATAGCAGTTTTCACATCTTTCTTGTTAGTGCTCACTGGCGTGGGTACATATTTGTCTATTCACAAAAAGGATGAAAAACCAGAGGTTAAAATCAATCCAATTGAATGGTCGGTTAA
>DHNC01000028.1:45719-46500 GCA_002406115.1 Christensenella sp. UBA4626 | reverse complement strand
TAATATTTTTTTAAAAAAGTAAATTATTTGCCGTAAAAATCATTTGCTTTTTTATTGTTGAAAGGACTCAAAACAATAGCGCCAGTTTTTAAAGTTTTTTGCACATCAATAATCCTCTGATTGCTGGAACCTTTAAATCTCAATGTGATATCCTTTTTTGCTTCAACAAACTCGCCGTCAACCAAAATGTCAATATAACTCAACAAATCTTTTGTCCAAGGGCAAAATGCTCGGCTTGGGGTTGTAAGTTGCTCAAAGGTGTAACCTGAATAACACCAAATTGTTTTGTTTGGATAAGTCTGTTTCACTCTTTTAACAAATTCCAACAATCCTTTTTGATTTGCGGGTTCCATTGGCTCGCCGCCCAGCAATGTCAAGCCATTTATATGCTCGGCTTTGAGGCTTTCAATAATTTTATCTTGAATATCCTTATCAAAAGGTTTGCCATAATTAAAATCCCAAGTTTCAGGGTTGAAACAATTTTTGCAATGATGCGTGCAGCCACTCACAAATAGGGAAGTGCGAATGCCTTCCCCGTTTGCGATATCATTAAATTTGATGTTTGAATAGTTCATAAATTTTATAAGTGTAAAACTCGATCACGAATTTCTTGTGTTCTGCCTTGATTCCAGAACTGGCTGCCGATATATCCGCAGGTACGTCTTGCAACGTTCATTTTTGTTTGGTCACGGTTGCCGCAATTTGGGCATTCCCAAATCAATTTTCCGTCTTCATCTTCCACAATTTGAATTTCACCGTCATATCCGCACACTTGGCAATA
>DHNC01000028.1:0-45664 GCA_002406115.1 Christensenella sp. UBA4626 | reverse complement strand
GTGTTGAGTTCGGCGTACATGATGTTGTCATAAATAAATTTCATAACTTGCAACACCGCTTCAATGTTGTTTTGCATATTAGGCACTTCAACATAACTGATTGCGCCGCCAGGGCTAAGTGCTTGGAATTCACTTTCCAAAGCCAGTTTGCTGAATGCGTCAATAGGCTCGGTCACGTGCACGTGATAACTGTTTGTGATATAGTTTTTGTCTGTCACGCCAGGGATGATGCCAAACCTACGTTGTAAACATTTTGCAAATTTGTAGGTTGTGCTTTCAAGCGGTGTGCCATAAAGGGAATAGTCAATATCTTCTGCAAGTTTCCATTTCTTTGTGTATTCATTGAGTTTGCGCATGATTTGCAAACCAAGTTCTTTGCCTTCTGGCTCGGTCAATTTTTTGCCTATTAAATAGTAAACAGTTTCCCAAAGTCCGGCATATCCAAGCGACAAAGTTGAGTATCCGCCATGCAGATATTTGTCAATCTTTTCACCCGGTTTTAACCTTGTCAATGCGCCATGTTGCCACAAAATTGGTGCGGCGTCACTAAGAGTGCCCGTCAAACGTTCATGCCTGCATTGCAGCGCTCTGTGGCAAATCTCCATACGTTCATCAAAGATTTTCCAAAACTCTTTCATGTCTTTGTGGCTGGACAGAGCAATATCAATAAGGTTGACAGTAACAACGCCTTGGTTGAAACGTCCGTAATATTTTGGTTTGCCGTTTTCATCAATATATGGTGTTAAGAAACTGCGACAACCCATACATGTGTAACAATGTCCCTCACCATTTTTGTCAACTTTGAGTTCAAGCATTTTCTTTTCGCTGATATAGTCAGGCACAAGTCTGCGTGCGGTGCATTTAGCGGCAAGTTCGGTTAAATAATAATATTTGCTTTCTGGGTGGATGTTGTTTTCTTCCAAAACATAGATAAGTTTTGGGAAGGCAGGGGTAACCCAAACGCCTTTTTCGTTTTTAACGCCTTGATAACGTTGTTGCAAAACTTCTTCAATAATCATCGCCAAATCTTCACGTTCACGCTCATTTTTTGCTTCACCCAAATACATAAACACAGTGATGAAAGGTGCTTGACCATTTGTGGTCATCAAAGTGATAACTTGATATTGCAAAATTTGCACGCCACGATTGATTTCCTTTCTAACTCGGTCTTCGGTGATTTTGTGTACCAAATCTTGGTCAATGTTGTCGCCACAAGCGGCTTTCAATTCGTCAGTAACCTCTTTTCTGATTTTTTGACGAGAAACTTCAACAAATGGGGCAAGGTGTGCCAAACTTATGCTTTGCCCACCATATTGGCTGGATGCAACTTGGGCAACGATTTGTGTTGCTATATTGCAGGCAGTTGAAAATGAATGTGGACGCTCAATCATTGTGCTTGAAATGACTGTTCCGTTTTGGAGCATATCTTCCAAATTCACAAGGTCGCAGTTGTGCATACGTTGAGCAAAATAGTCAGCGTCATGGAAGTGGATTAAACCGTCTTCATGTGCTTTCCAAATATCTTCTGGGAGTAAAAATCTTTTTGTCAAATCTTTGGACATTTCACCCGCCATGTAGTCACGCTGAACACTGTTTACAGTTGGATTTTTATTGCTGTTCTCTTGTTTGACCTCTTCGTTTTGACAGTCGATAAGTGAGAATATTTTATCATCAGTGGTGTTCTTTTGCCTTGCCAATTGACGGTCGTAACGATAGGTTATGTAATGTTTTGCAACATCAAATTTGCCTTCTGCCATGATTGCAAATTCAACCATATCTTGAATCTCTTCAACGCTTACTGCACGGCCTAAACTTTCGCATTCGGCTGTCACTTTGGAAGCGATTTTGTTGATTTGTTCTTCACTCAACATCTTGTTTGGATCGTCCATCGACTTGTTTGCCTTGCCGACAGCGATACGAATTTTGTTTGCGTCAAACAATACTTCTTGACTATTTCGTTTGATAACTTTCATGTCCTTCTCCCTTTATTTTGCCCATGGTGAATTGCCCAATTTTCATCATAAAGCGAATATAATATGTATATATAGGTTGTAGAAAAACCAAATTTTTTAAAATGGATTTTCTACATAAAAAGCCAAATTTCTTGACTTCACGATCCCATTATACTAAACTAAAAGTGTAAAAAGTGTTGTTTTAACAACAAAAAACGCAAAATTTCAACGATTTCAAAAGTCACTTGTGTGGTTTTTGGGCTACTCACCAAATATGTAGAGGATGTGTTTTGTCTGCAAATTTTCTTTGTTAAAAAATAAAAAAAGGAAAAGGATATGGAATACTTTAAAGAACTGTCGCAAACAAAAATTTTTGCTTATTCAAATGAGTTTGAATGTCAGTGATAACCCATTTCGCAAGTTACACAAGCAAAATGGCTTGTTGCCTGACAAAAGGAGAGTATTATGGAATATTTTAAAGAGCTATCTCAAACAAAAATTTTTGCTTATTCAAATGAGTTTGAATGTCAGGCAATGATGTTTTGTTTTAAAACTAAATTTAAGACCTTTGAAAAACATCAAAGGATTGTGACCCAAGGTGACAAAATGCAAGATGTCGTTTTGATTGTCAAGGGCAGCGCAAAAATTGAAAATCAGGATAGTTTGGGCAATATAAATATTTTGACACTTTTGTCCGCCGGTGATGCCTATGGATTGGAAACGGCATACGCAGGGCAAGAAAATTATAAGGACAGTTTGATTGCTACCGAAAAATGTTTGGTTTTATTTATGGATAGATACAGACTTTTGAACCAATGCGACAACAGGTGCAAGCGTCATGAGATTGTGATAAAGCGAATCAACCAAATGATTGCGGACAATTGCATTGAACTTCAAAATAAACTTACATATATTTCCAAAAAGACGATAAGGGAAAAACTTATGTCATATTTTTTGAAAGTTGCGGAGGATTTTAAAAGCAATTATTTCAGCATCCCATACAATGTTACCGAACTTGCGAATTATCTTTCGGTGGATAGAAGCGCACTTTCAAACGAACTCAGCAAAATGAAAAAAGAGGGCATTATTGATTATGATAAAAAACAATACAGACTTATCAAAAAATCTGTATAGTTTAAATTATTAAATTTTTTCCAAACAAACGCAAGTTTCCACATTGATTGTGTTTGGGAACATATCGAACGGTTGAACTGATGTTGTTTTGTATTTTCCATCAAGGACTCTAAGGTCTTTTGCCAAGGCAATCGGATTGCAGGATACATAAATAATTTTATCCACACCAATGAGTTTTTGCATCACTTGTTCGCCACATCCTTTTTTGCTTGGGTCCAAAATTACAGTGTTAAATTTTTTAATTTTTTTCAAATTTTCAAAAAAATCACCACAAACATTGCTTAAATTAACAATTTTATTAGATTTTTTTAAATTTTCTGCATCTAAATGGGCGCTTTTATTTATTTCAATGCCATAAACCATTTTTGCTTTTTGTGCCAAAATTGCACTCAACAAGCCAGCCCCGCTGTAACCATTGACAACAATTTCTTTTTCAGAAATTTGCTTTAAAATATGGTCGTAAAGTTTGTCTTGAACGAATTGATTGGTTTGATAAAAACTTTCAAGCCTCAAATTCATTTTTATTGGAGTTGTCAAACTTATTTCTGTTAGCCCACCAATTTTATATATGTTGTTGGTTAGCACAACTGAATCATTCCTCTTGTTTATAACCAAGAACAAGCCAAAGTTTTTTAATTTATTGTTTAGATGATTAAACAAACCTGTCAAATTCTCTCTTTGCTTGCAAACCATAGCAATAAGTGTTTGACTTTCCAAATTTCTTATAACAATATTTCTTAAAGATTTGATGTTATTTTGACTTAAAAATTCTCTCAAAACTTTAACTGCAAAATTTATCTCTTTGTTTGCAATCATGCACTCGCAAATATCAACAATTTCATCAGAAGATTTTGCTTTAAATCCAATTTTGTTGCCGCAAACGGAAAGGCTGATTTTGTTGCGATAAAAATATTGTTCATCCGCTGCAATTGTCGGCAAAACATCAATATCAATTTTTGCCACTTTTTTAAGTGTGTTGTGTATCAATTGCTGTTTAAATTTCAGTTGCGTACTTTTGCTCATGTGCTGCAAATCGCATCCGCCGCAAACATTATAATACTTGCATGGTGGTTCCGCTCGCTCTGGTGATAAAGTTAAAACTTTTGTCAATTTGCAAATTGCATAATTTTTTTTATCCTCAACTACCTCGCATTCAACTTCTTCATCTGGCAAGCAGTTTGGGATAAACAAAATTTTTCCGTAGTTTTCTGCCACGCCTTCGCCATTCATACCTAAATTTTTTATTTTTACTTTCATGGTTCTATATTAACATATTTGGTTAAAAATTTCAATTTTTTAATAAAAAAACGCAAAAAACACGTATTTTATTGATACAAAATTAAAAATTTGACTAAAAATTTGAAAATTATGCAATTTGTTTGTCAATTTTAAATTTTTTATTTATAATGTTCTCATTTGGGAGAAAATACATTATGATAAAAGTTGGATTGATGGTGGATGACTCTGGTGAGATGTCCGAGCAAGATTTAAATAATGCAAAAGTGGACAAACTGATTCATACACCATATATTATAAATGGAGAAATTTATGAGGCTGGCGAGAATATGTCTAGGAAAGATTTTTTCAAATTTTTGTCCGAAAAAAATACTCAACTTAGCACTTCTCAGCCCAACATTGAAACCATAAAAGACGGCTGGCGTGAGATGCTTAAAAATTATGACGAATTGGTTTATGTGTGTTTGTCAAGTGGATTGAGCGAAGGATGCAACACAGCGCAAAACGCAAGCCATTTGCCAGAGTTTGAAGGTAAGGTTTTTGTTGCCAACACTCAAAGAGTTTCGTACATGAACAAGTTTAGTATGTTTGAAGCAAGCATTTTAATTGAACAAGGCAAAACTGCCCGAGAGGTTAAAGAATATCTAGAACAACATCGAGGCGAGGCTGGCGCATATATTGCTGTTGACACGTTGAAATATTTAAAAAAGGGTGGAAGAATAACTCCTGCCGCTGCGATGATAGGTGGGCTGCTAAATATTAAACCTATTTTGCAAGTCCATGGCGGTAAATTGGATGCTTATGGCAAAGTTTTGTCCATGCGTCACGCCAAAGGCAAAATCATTCAAGCGGCAATCAAAGAGGTGCGAGAAAGATTTCCGCAAGAGTGTGAACAAGGTTTGGTTTCAATTTGCATCGCACATACTTACGAAAATTTGGAAGATAAAGAATTGCTTGAATTTAGGCAGCAGGTTGAACAAGAATGTCAGGACATGAAATTTTGTTTAGTTGATTCTTTGCCATTGTTTGTTGCTTGCCATACAGGTCCAAAAGCCTTGGCAGTTGGTTATGCAATTGACAGGCTTGGAGTTCAAGAAAAATTTATGTAAGAAAAAAACGATCCATGTGAAAAGCTGGGTCGTTTTTTCTACAACAAATTGATTTTATGAACAAGAGTAAAATAAATTTGTTTGCTTAAAATTTTAAAAAATAAATAGAAAAACAAAAAATTGATGAAAAATGTTAAATTTTTTACGATTTTTTAATAATATTTTAAATTTTTTTCAAAATATTTTCATTTTTTCTTAAAATAATTAAAATTTTTCTTTTGAATATGTGTGATTCATAACTTTTAAAATGGTTTTGAAATCATCATCTGCCGCTGCTTTATTGTTGTGTTTGGCGTGACATTTAGAACAACAATAATTTATAACATAACCTTTTTTGCTATCAATTGTGATATCAACTGGAAACATTAAACCTTTGCAACTGTTTGCTCTGTCGCCCGGAAAAATATCAACGTGCAAAGAGGTCAAACAATATGGGCAATGGTCCCTTGATGAATATTTCAAATTTTCAACCTGCCTGCCGCAATGAAGACAGACAAAACTATTATCGTTTTTTGTAAAGTTTTTCATATAGTTATATTAAACTTAAATGGGCGATAAGTCAATAGAACATAATCAACAAAATTGCTTTATTTTTTTATAAACTTATGCTAATATAATCCTAATAAAAAAAGGGAAGGAAATTATGAAAAAACGCAAATCATTTTTGGCAAGATTGTTTGGCTGGTTGCTGGGTATTGTGCTTACAGTTGTTGTTTTGGTGGCTGGCGTGTGCATATTTGTCAACAAAAAATATGGCATAAATTTGTTCCAAACATACAGCGAAGTTAAATTGCTTTCAAAGGCAGTGGATGAGGAAAAATTGTGCACAAACCGCTTTACAGCCGAAGATATGTCATCAGCACAAACTGAGGCAAATTCAAAGATGTCAAATTTAATCACTGGCAACGCAGAGGACGGTTACGAAATCGGTCAACATTTGACTGCCGCTTCAATGCTTTCAGCAGAATTGAGGTTGAGCGACAAGCAAATGGCTGCAATCATCCACGAAATCATAAACGACCAAGAGGGCGGATTTTCTGTTGACCTTGGCGGCGAGAGTGCAACAGTGGAAATTTTACAACTTAAATTTGAAAATATCGACAATGCAACCGGCAGTGCGGATGTGAACATCGTTTTAAAAATTGACATAAGTTTTATGCAAGATAAAATGAATGCTTTCCCATTGAGTTTGTTTAAAAAATATGTGCCAAAAACACTCTACATTTCTTCCACAAACACTGTCACAAAAAATGAGGGTAGTTTTAATTACACTGTCACAAGCAAGTCAATGTCAATGAACAGTTTGACCGCTGAGCAAACAGCAGACCTTGTTAAAACATTGAATATAGTGGCTCAGGTTGGCAGCGTGAGTGAGGTGAACGAAACAATCGGAAAAACTTTTATCAACTTGCTTATCGGGGACGAAAACAACACCAACGGCTTGACCTATTCATTAAAGGATTTTGGTGTAAAAGATTATTCATTCTACACACAAGATAACATCGGCTATTATGTTATGAAAAACGTGTAATGATAAAAATAAAAAGGATTAAATATGTTAAACAAAAAAGTTAAAGTTTGCTTTATATTTGCTCTTCTTTTGAGTATCGGTTTTCCATGTGGCATTGTGATGATAATTTTGCACAAATCCGCATCAAATTTGGCAACTTTTGTTTTGATTTTGGGCATCGTGCTCACTGCGGTTGGCTTTTATGGTATGCCACTTCTTTGGGTTAAATACGGCGAACTTAAAACAAAGCAAAAACTTCTCAACCAAATTGTGATTGACAATCTGCAAGAAGTGGATTATTTGGCAAAAATCAACAATTGCGACAATCAACAAATGATAAGCAGATTGCACGACCTTATCAACAACCGATATTTGACAGGTTATCAAATCGTTGATGACAAATATATCGTAAAACAGTCCAGCAAGACAATCACAAAGGACGATGCAATGCAACTGTCCGGTCAAACTCAATATTTGGAATGCAAAGGCTGTGGGGCGACCGTCGCTTTGCAAAAGGACGAAAAAACTTATTGCCCATATTGCGGCAGGGTTGTAAGCAAATAGATATTTACACAAAGCACCAAAATCGCATAATCTAAAATAAGGTGGAATTTTGTAAAATCCACCTTTGGAGGAATATGTTAAGATTGATTTTGTGCTTTTTTATTCCATTTTTAGGCACGGTTTTGGGTGCCGCAACAGTGTTTTTTGTAAAGGGCAAACTCAACCAAAAATTTGAGCAAACACTGATAGGCTTTGCCGGCGGGATGATGATTGCTGCCTCAGTTTGGTCACTTTTGTTGCCAGCGATTGACCAATCGGCAAATTTGGGCAAAATGGCATGGCTTCCAGCTGCAATTGGATTTGCCGTTGGAATATTGTTTTTATTTTTGGTGGAAATTGTTTCAGCAAAATTGATGAACAAATCCAAAAATGAGGAACCTTTCCGTCGCAAAAATTCCTCAATGCTTTTGCTTGCGATCGCCATTCACAACATTCCGGAAGGGATGGCTGTCGGTGTGGCACTTGCAGGGGCGTATTATGCAGTCCCATCAATAACGCTCGCTGCCGCACTCACTTTGGCAATAGGCATTAGTATTCAAAATTTCCCAGACGGGGCGATGGTTTCTTTGCCGCTTTATGTGGATGGCGTCAAAAAAGGCAAGGCTTTTTGGCTCGGCGTGGCATCCGGCGTGTTGGAGTTGATTAGTGGGATAGTTGCGTTTTTCTTGACCGAACTTTTTGCATCCATTTTGCCATATATGCTTGCATTTGCCGCAGGGGCAACGATGTTTGTTGTAATCAAGGACTTAATCCCGAACTCTCAAAATGGCGAACACTCCGACCTTGCCACAATCGCATTTTCGCTTGGGTTTATCATTATGATGATTTTGGATATTGCTTTGGCGTAAAGCAAATTATCCCCCGAACATAAATTTGTTTGACAATATTTGTATATTGATATAATATATTAGGTATGAGGAGATTTGCTTATATAAGCAAAGATATAAAAATGGAAAATTTAAATAAAGTTCAAAAAATATCCAAAGTGCTTAAAGTTTTGTCAAACATCGCCTTTGTGTGCTGCATTGTTGGCTGTGCTATGAGTTTGATTGCTATCCCAGTTGTTGCAATCTATGGTAACAATCCAGAACTTTTGCAATTGCTTGCCGAAGAAGGCATTGAGTTTGTTCCAAAACAACTTTTATGTTCTTGCATTTGTGCCGCAATTGAATGTGGGGCAATGATTGCTTTATATTTCTATGTTGTAAAGTTTTTCAAGCAAGAACTTGAATGTGGCACTCCATTTGACCCAAAGGTTGTAAAAGGTATGCGTCTCATTGGCATTTTGCACCTTGCAATTCCTTGTGGCGTAATTTTCGTCACTGCAATCATCGGCGCTTGCTTTGGCTTTGAAACATACACCGTTTTGTCCGACACAAATTTGGTGCTTGGCATAGCATACTTGTTATTCTCAGTTGTGCTTGCTCATGGTGTGGAAATCAAGGAAGCAGCAAAAAAAGCAATCGAACAACCTATTGTTGAAGTTGAAAAGCAAGAAGAAGTAGCGGAAGATAAACAATAATTTAAAAAAGTCCAATCCAAAACAAAATGGGTTGGATTTTTTTGTGGAGATTTTTTTATTAGGTGAGTTTTAAAAAATTTTAGACGCAGCAAAACTTTTTCTTTTTCAAATTTGGTTTTTTGTGGCAATTTGCTTTACAATCACAAAATATATGTTAAAATGCAATATTATAAAAGTTAGTTACACGGGAGATTTTATGAAGATAGGTATCATTGGCACAGGGCGTTGGGCGTCAACAATGGCATGGCTTTCAGCACACAACAACCACAGCGTTCTTGCTTGGGAAAAAATTTTTGAAGGTAAAATTGAAAGCGATTTTTACAAGACAAAGAAAAACAATTATGTTGATTTGACCGATTATGACAAACTTACTTTCACCCATAGTTTGGAAAAAGTTTTGAACTATGGTGAATATGTTATCATCTCAATTTTAAGCCAAAGCGTGGACGAGTTGATGCAAGATGTTAAAAAAGTTAAAGGTTACGAAAACAAACGATACATTCTTGCCATGAAAGGCATCGAGCAATCAACCGGCAGGACTTTGAGCGAAATTTTGATTGCAAACGGCGTTATTAAAGACAATATCTTTGTTTTGGCAGGTCCCGGTCACCCTCAATCCATTGTGAAAGGCGAAAAAACTCACATGGTTGTGGCGGGATATGATAGCAAACAAACAAAAAAAGTTTGCAAGGTTTTGGCAAATAAGGATTACAAATTGTTTGTTTCAAAGGACGTAAAGGGTGTTGAACTCTGCGCCGCTGCAAAAAATGTTTATGGCGGTTTGGGCGGAATTTGCGTTGGCTCAAATAACGACACTTTGAGAGGCTCACTTATGTGCGCAAGTTTGGCGGAAATGGAGCAATATTTGTATGCAATGCAATGTGTGCCAACAACAGCAAGGCGTTTGCCTTTGCTTGGCGACTACGACGCAACAATGTACGATAAAAATAGCCACAATTTGACTTATGGCATTGAAGTTGTAAAGCAAAACACAGCAAATCCAGAGTTGCCTTTTGTGTCAATCGAGGGCAAACAGGCGGTGAATGGGCTTATCAAAAGGATGATAGATTATAACAATCAAGTCAGCGATTTGATGCAACTCAATGCACCACTTTTGCAAACCTACAAGTCAATCGTTGACGGGCAAATCAAGCCCAAATGTGCGGTTGACAAAATCGAAGACGCCATTGCCGAAGTTTACGCTATTGACGAAAATAACCAATTGATTTAAATTTAACAAACAAAAAAGCACACCATTTTGTGATGTGACCAATAAGTGGTCTTTCACATTTAGGTATGCTTTTTTTGTGCGTTAATCAAAATTTGTGGTTTCAGCGGATTGATAGCCTTCCACAAATTTTTCCAACGGATACAACCTTTTTGTTGCTTCGTCGTTGGTTTTAAGTGTTTCCAAATATGCGTTGATAAAGTTGTCAATTTCTCTTTTTGCTTCGTCCACTTTGCCAGAAGCGTGGATGCCGTTCATGCTGGAATCGTATGGCTTGTTCAAAACACGGAAAAGTTCGTGTCTCATTGTGCCAGGGGCTGGGTTGCTTGTTGCACCGCAAAGTTTTTTAACCTCGGCAACAGCATTTTCACCTTTGATTATCATGCCAAAAATTGGGCCGCTTGTGAGATATGCTTCCAATTCAGGGTAGAACTTAAATTTGCCAGTTGGGTCATCGCAATAGTTGTCATAAATCTCTTTGTAGTGCAACATAACACGATATGCATCATATCTAACAGGCCTGCAATATGCCACTTCAAAATTGTTTTCTGCCAAAATTTGTATAACAACTTGTGCTGCAATCAAATCTGTGGCGTTTGGTTTGAGTGCAACAAAAGTGTATTCCTCTTGTGGTTCATCCAACAAAAAATCGTTTATTTTGTTAAGGTCGTCAACAGTGTTCATCTTTCTCTCCTAATTTTTTATTATTATACCTAAATTTTGCCGTTTGTCAACTTTTGTGGTTTAAAAAATTTGACTATTTGTGCCAAAATGCAAAAAATACAGAATACAAGCAAATTTGTGCCGTTTTTAACTCTCAATCCCCACAGATTGTGTAATCTTTTACTAATATGGCAAAAAAATATTCAATTTTTTGTCAAAATGTTGCAAAAGGGACAATAAACTATTGACAAGGGGAGGTCGTTTTGTTATTATGATTATGCTATTTATGTAAAAAATAGCAAGATTTTGTAGTAAAAGTTAAAATTTTAGGAGATTTAAGTGGCTCGCAAAGCAAGAGAGAAGAGCGAACTTGGAATATATATGATCTATCTTAAAACTGCCGATGAGGTTAGTTTTTCAGCACAAGATAAAGCAGATTTTTTGAATATACTTGTCCAAGAAAATACGTTTTTGTTGAGTTACACATTGCTCAACAACTCTTTCCTTTTTGTTTTGAGGGAAACTGACCGCCCGGTTGATGAACTTTTAAGGAATGTCATCATCAAGTTTGCCAAAAGGTATAACAAGTTGCATTCCCGCAAGGGCAAGATTTTCAGTGGGAGATATGCAAGTTTTGCCTCTCACAGCATGGATGACGTTTGGAAGTTGATTTCAAACACGCATTCGGTTTCAAAAATCAATGCCAACGCAGTTTCGTCAAGCGAAAATTATTTTGAAGACAATTATATAAAAACTGGATATGTGCTAAATTTCTTTAAAACCAAATCGCAATTTTTTGAGATGTGCAGCGGTGAGGCAGCAGAAAATGCCAACATCAAAATGTCAGACCAAGAGGTTGCGGATTACATCCAAAAAACATTTTCAGTTGAACCTAAAAACCTATCCCAAATGCCAAGCAACGTATTTGAGCAAGCACTGCAACAAATTTTCAATGCAACTAAGGCAAGTGTAAGGCAAATTGCAAGGGTGTCGTCCTTGCCGCTTAGGATGCTTTGGGAGCTGGCAAAAAAATTGAAACCACACAAAAAACCGACCGAACAGAAGGTAAAAGATGAAAACAAAACCAACTAAACAAGAAAAAGCGCTTGCAAAAGAACAAAAAAAGGCTTTGTTGTTGGAACAGAAAGAAAAGGAAAAACAACGGAAACAAGCCGTAAAACAGGCACTTAAAAATGCCACAACAAAGCAAGAGCGTAAACAGATAAAAAAAGAAGCACGCAAAAACGCCCCAAAGATGAAAAAGACAACTTTGGTTAACATCATCATTATATGCATGGTTGGGGTGATAAGCGGCATCGCAATAGGCGTATATTTCGGGCCAAGCTACCTTGATCCAAACCGATACAACTTTGACGTTGCAACATTAAGAGATGATGTTGTGGCAATCAAAAAGGAAGCAAAAACAAAGTCGCCAACTCAACTTGGTGCCACAAAATGCTGCGTTTTGGCGTTTGATAAGACATTTAATTGTCCAAGCGTATCCGTCACAGGCACTGGCAGCGTAAAAGCCATGGGCGTCACCCAAACAATCAATGCAAAAACAATCAGGCTGGACGACCAAATATATTACGAAAACATCAGCGTCAGCAAATTTGTTAAAGCCCTCAACAGATATTATGTGGACGGCGAAGAAATCAAACAATACGGTGGCGATATAAGCGGCAACACAGTCACTTGGCACACCAGCCCAAACAACACGGGCGACGGCGCAATCAAAACGATGACCCAATACCAACAACAATTTGGCAGCACCATGAATGAATATATGACATACATTGTGTCTTCCAAAACGGTCACAAAAACGTCAAATGTAACACAAAACAGCGACGGGAATTACACATTTACTTTAAGTTTGGACAGAAGCAAATCGGTTGTAAACTACGTCAAAAGCATGAAAGCCACTGGCGGGCTTAAAGAATATCCGGATTTCACACAAGACCCTCAAATTTACATTGTTATGGATGCGGAATTTAGGATACTTCAATTCACTAGCAACGAAAAATATACCGTTTCTGTCGGGATATCCGCAAAATCCGATGCAACACTTACAAACATATTCAGTTACGATCAGGATTTTATTATCCCTCAGATTACCGACAAATCCAAAATCTAGTCATTTGTCGGTCACTCAAAATGGAGAAAATTATGAAAAAGTTTATGCTATATGCGTTGACTTATGTTATGGTCACGCTGGCAGCCACATTTGGAACAATCACAACCAATAACCTCATTTCACGTTGGAAAAGCAACGCAAATGTTTCCACATCTCAAACCGAGTCTGGTGAGGTTAAACAAGAAACCGATGGCGAAAAACTTTTAAATAATTTGCTTGAAATGGGTGGGACGGATATAAATGTCAATTTTGATATTTACGAAACCGAAACAAAAACGACAACCTCAACATTTGTCGACGCAAATTTAAATCAAACCGCTTTTGCAAAAATCAATTTCAACGGCAGCCTTTCAATTGCCGATATCGAAAATATCAAGTTAAGCGGCAACGTCGATGCCAAAATCGGCGATAAAGACATTGTTATAGACATAGCGTATTTGGACGGCAAAATTTATTTGTCCAACCAAACCATGAATATTAAATTGGAAACTTCCAGCATCTCAAAAGTTGTGGAATTGCTTCCAACTTTGGGCTTAAACTTAAACCTTGGCGACAGTTTTGCCAATTTGGATGTTGATAGTTTGCTTACAAATTTTCAAAACTTAAAAGCGCAAAAGTTGCCTTCTGGCGATTTGCTTATGCCATTTGCTTTGACTGACGACTTTGTCCTCAACATTTACACCAGTAAAGATTATGTCATCAAAAGCGTGCAAGCAAGCCGCATCAAACTTCAAGACAAAGTTGCCTCATTGTCCGCAAGCCTTGTTAAAAACACTTCACTCACAATCGAAAATCCAGAGCAAGAAAAAGAATATGTGGACGTTACAAACACACTTTCAATTTTGGATAGTGTAAAAGAAATTTTAACCAACAAAAAATTGCATTTAGACCTTGATGCTGGCTTGGAGGGCGGCATAAATTGCAGTTTGAATGGTCAAGTTGACTTGGATTTCAACAGTGATGTGGACGCATTTGCAAATTTTAAGGTGAATTTCAATGGCACAACACACGAAATTCAACTTGGATATATCGGTCAAGATGTGTATTTGACTTTTAACAACTTAAAAGTGATGCTTAAAAAAGACCAAATCGAGCAAACACTTGCTGTGATTTCTGACAACTTTGATATGCAAAAAGCGCAAGAAAATATGCTTGTTGCAATTGCAAAAATCATCCCAGGCTTTGAATTATCAGAGATTTTGGAAGGAGATTTTTCAAATATCAACATCAACAACTTGTTGAAGTTTTCAAAAGGCGAACAAAACGAATTAAATATAACCTTGTTTGGCAAAGCTCTCGGCATCGAAAACGATTTGAACCTCACAATCAAATTTGACGAAAACAATCAATTTAGCAGTTTGTCAGTGGCAAACATTCAATTGTTGGATAGCAAATTTAGTGCAAATATCGTATACAAAAATGTTGTAACAATCCCAGAATTAAATCAAAGCGAATTTGTGGAGTTGAAAGATGTTCCTCAACTTGCAACCGCAGTTATCAACACTTCAAAACAGATTGCAAACTCAAAAGTTGTAACTTTAAATTTAAACACAAGTTTGGATGTAAAAGGCCGTGAAGTTCAATTGTCCGGCGTTGTAAGTTTGGATTTTGGCGCTGAAAATTTGAAAGCATACGCAAGTTTAGCGGCAACATTCAACAACAAAACATTCAACATAAAAGTCAGTGTTCAAGACAAAAAAATATATTTGGCGGCGGAAAATTTAAAATTCCAAGCCTCATTTGAAAATATAAACGACTTGATTGAAGTTATCAAAACATCAGTTTTAAATCAAACTCAAAAGGATAGTTTGGAAAGCATTTTGAACATTTCAAAAGATGTAAATCAAATCAAATCCTTGATTGTAAACGGCATCGACAAATTGCCAAAAGACGCAATTTTAAGTTTGATTTCAAACGCTGGCAAGTTGGAAGTTGTGTTAAACAAAGATTTGTTAAAACTTGACAAAGACCTTACAATTTCCATTGATTACGCAAACAAAATTTCAGGTTTAGTTGTCAAAAATATTGCAAAAGAGGGCATTTCCGTCCAAGCAGACATCAGTTTGAATGACACTCCTTACACATTTGAAATTGTGGAAGAGGAGTACACTTCCCTTGAAAATTTGGATAAATTTGTTTCCGCTTTGGCTGGCACAATCAACCAAATCAAGGCAGAAAAACGCTTTGCGGCAAACATCAACACAACAATTTCAAAAGGCGAAACCACGTTTGCATTGGTCGGCAATATCGCATATGCTGAAAATTTGTTGTACTTAAACGCAAGTTTGACATACGCAAACAAAACCATGTTTGTGGAAATGTATTTGGATGAAAACACAATTTATCTTGATGTCGACGGCTTAAAAGTTAGCCTTCCAGTAAGCGAAATTGAAAGTTTGACAAGCTTATTTAAAGGCAACATTGATATTCAAGCAATTTTAAAACAAATCTTGCCAACGCTTGACATAAATCAAATCAAAAATGGCAATTGGCAAAGTTTGAGTTTGCAATTGATTAAAGGCATAACAATTGGTCAAACAAGTGCAACAGTTGTTTTGGATAAGGATTTCTTGACTGCAAACGATGATTTAAGCATCGCTTTAACATTTGGTCAAAAATTGACAGGGCTAATTGTAAACGGGTTCAGCATCAATGGTTTGGATGTGAACTTGTCAGCCTCAGTTATCGACTCGTTTGGCATCCCAACAAGGTCAAAAGAATATTCAAGCCTTGAAAATTTAACTGCATTTGTATCTGCCGCAAAACAAACCATAAGTTCAGTTTTGGATAGCAAACAAATTGCATTCAACCTTTCTTCAACAATTGCAAAAAACGGAAAAACTTATGCTATATCCGGCAAAGTCTATTTAAATTTTGCCAATTTGCAAGATAAATTTGAACTTGACAAATTGGATGTCTATGCCTCAATAGATTTGACCTATCAGACCACATATTCAGCAGTTTTAAGGTTAAAAAATGGCGTTTTGTATATTGATTATCAAAACTTAAAAGTCAAAGTGTCAGTTGAAAGCGTTTCAAACTTGATTGACGTTTTGGCAGAAAATATTCCAGACTTTGACAAGTCCGCTTTGACCGAATTTATACAAGGTTCGGTGATTGAAAAAGTTTTGAATAAGGACTATTCAGCCTTGTCAGTTTCTCTCATCAAAAATGTAAGTTTAACCGCTTCTCAATTCAACATCACACTTGCAAAAGAGTTGTTGAACTTGGATAAAGATATCAATTTGTGTGTCTTGTACAACGAAGATATCGACACAGTAAAAATTTCAGATTTGGCAATCAAAGGCTTTGAAATTGACCTTGACGCAAAATTAAATCAAACCTTTGTGCCAGCAGCGATTGACGAAAGCCAATATCAAAATTTAACTGGTATTGAAAATGTTGTTGTCAGCGCACTCAACACGATTGAAGAAATCAAAAATTCAAAGGCAATCGCATTGAGCCTGTCAAATATGCAAATCAAACTTAAAGATAAGGCATATTTTGTGGACGGCGTTGTGTATTTGGACTTCGCTAATGCAATTTCAAAGGACGAACAAGGGCAAACAAGTTTCAACCTTGCCCGCTTGAATGCTTATGCAAACATTTCCGCAGTTGACAACTTAAACAACACTCATTCAATCAAACTCAACCTCACAAACGGCACAATCTATGCACAATACAACAACTTAAAACTCAGTTTGGATGTTGCAAATTTGCAAGACATTGTGTCAATCGTAAAACAAATCAAGTTTATAAGCGAAAACTTGTCAAAGCAAGATTTGTCCAACGTGTCCATGCGTGACCTTGTTGAACAAGCAAAACAATCCAGCAGTGAGCAGTCAGATTTCGACGCCATTGAATTTGCAAAATCAATTTTGCCAGGCTTGGATTTGGATGCTTTAATCAACAAAGATTTAAGCAAATTGGATTTGAGCGTGCTTACACACATAAGCATAAACGACCAAACTTTGCGTGTAATATTTGCAAAACATTTGTTTGGTGCAAGTTCGGATTTGGAACTCAACATCAATTTCAGCAACAAAATCACTGGGCTCAACATTAACGGATTGGAAATCAAAGGCATTTCAGCGTCTGGCGACATCGCAATTTTAAGTTCATTTGAATTGCCAGAAGTTGACGCAACTGAATATACAAGCCTCAACAACTTGAAATCAGCAGTCAACAGTGCACTCAACACCGCAATTGAGGTTGTGGATAGCAAGCACATTTCATTTGGTTTGCAAACTCAACTTGTCCACTCAGCAATTAAAACTGACGCAAACAGCAACCCAACATCACTTACTGAAACCATTGTAGATTTGTTGCCATCCAGCAAGGCAAGATTTGAATGGGGCAACGCTTACACAATGGTTGACGGCGTAAACAAATTTGACTTTACAAAGATGAATATAAAGGTCAACTTTGACGTTGTTACAATCACAAATACATACGAATATACAAACGGGATTAAAAACACCGTTGCATCAAATTCAGTCACAAGAAATCACACCATTGAAATCTCATACATCAACAATGTCGCATATATTAGATACAACAATATGTACGTTAAAATCAATGGGGAAAACATCAAACAGATTGTGGAAAACTTGTGCAATTTGCTTGGGGTTGAAACAGGCTCTGGGTTGATGGATAACATCAAAAATTTGATGGCAAACACATCAAGCGACTCAATTTTAAGCAAACTTAGCCTCAACATGATTCAATCTATCAGTTTGACAGACAGCAACTTCAGCCTTGTTGCAGATTTGAGCAATATGGGCTTTGCAACTGACGTGTTCAAACTCCTCAAATTGGATGTTGTGTATTCCGAAACTGGCTTGTCACAAGTCACTCTCAAAGATTTGACTTACAACAACATTTCAATTGGCAAATTGGATATCAGTTTGAACCAGTTTGAAGCAATCGGCAACGCACCAGAAGGTGAATTTATTGACCTTTCTTCTGCCAGCGATTTGCTTGAAGCAATCAACAATAGCAAAGAGTTTAAGGACTTTGAAATCGACGGCAGTGCTAAACTTAAAATCAATGTTATCGGCATCAATATTGACTGGAACATCCCTGTAAACGCAAAAATCAAATTGCTTGAAAATGGCAAATTTGAGGCAAGCGTAAAAATCGGTGAAATCCCAGTTGTGGTTGGCGTGAACAACGACGTACCTTTCAAAACAGGCAACGTTTCAGCCGGCGACAAACGTATGCTTTACATTTACATCAAAGACGAAATGGTGTATATTTACAGAACCGAAAAAGTGGCAACACTTTCTGGCACAAAGACATACGAAAAGAAAATGAAAGTCCACATGGACACTTTCTTGGAAGACCCACTTTACTATTTGCTTCAATACGGCTTCGGCATGAGCGATAGTATTATGTCGGCCATCAATGAATCCCTCAACAAACAACGTCAAAATCCTATGGATTACAGCAATATTTTGAAAGGCTTTGAGGCAAGCAGCAACTATTATGCTTTGACCTTAAACCTTAAAGAACTTGCAGAAAACGACCAATTGGATACCATGACCCTTGGAGTCAGGACAACAGACTATAACGGAAAACCTGTTGTAAGTGGCATCACTCTTGATGTGTTTATGCCAGTTGCAAGTGCAGTGGAAATCACAATAAAATCAGACAACTTAAATTTGGCAAATATTGGCGGCACAACCGATATGCAATCCATGTACGACTTTGTTGCAAACAACAGCGGCTTGCAAGAGGGTGCTGCGTGGGACGCATATAACGGTGATTGGAAACTTTCCAGCCAAAGAGAATTTACTTTGAGTTTTGTAACAAATTGCGACCAAACAATCGCTGATGTTCGTGGCGTTGCAGGCTCAGAATTTGCTTTGCCAGTTTTGACCGATTATTATTTGGACACAGCCACAGAACGCACATATTATAGTTTTGCGGGCTGGTACACAAGCAAAGATTTTGCCACTGGAACCGAGTATACGGAAAACATCCTGCCAAGAAAAGATTTGACAATCTATGCAAAATGGGAAACAAGCGTTAAAAAATATGTAACAATCAGTTTTGTCACAAATGGTGGCGAAGCAAAGGATTCAATAACCTTGCTTGAAGGCGAATCATTTGAATTGCCAACCTATGTTGACTTGTTGATTGAAGTTGTTGGCAACACAACTTTCACAAAGCAATTTGAGGGTTGGTTTGTTGACCAAGCGTTGACAAACGAATTTGAAACCAGCATTGCACCAAGCCAAGACATTGTTCTTTACGCAAAATGGGTGGTTATGGACAGTGCAACAAGTTTCCAATTAACGGTTTATGATGCCGGTCAAAAATTACTGGTTCGTCGTGTTATTGAAGGGCAAAATATCAGTTTGTCAGGTAACTTGTTTAAAGATGACACTTTGTATTATCTAAACAGCGACTATACAAACCAAATCGACCTTAACACATTCAAAATGCCAAACCAAGATATTGAACTTCATATCCGCAATAAATACACTGTCAAAGTTGTTTCAACAAAAGGCACCGTGTTGGATTACTCAAATAGTTTGTATCAAGGCGAAACATTCTCAGTTGCTGCACAATCAAGTGTGGACTGGGATACATATGAAAATGGAAAATTGTCACAACATATTTATTTGACTTTCTATGGTTATTACATTGGTGAAACAAAATTGGATAACATTTCCTCAATTGCAATGCCAAACCAAGACATTGAAGTTGTTGCAAAATGGGATGAAGTAGCCAAAAATTACTACACAATCAGTTTTAGCAAGGATACAAATGTTACAAGTGCTTATAAATCAAGTATTAGTTTCCCAGTCGAAAGTTTAACTGTGCTTGAAGGTGAAACAATCAATTTAAACAATTATAAACCTAAATGGGTGTATTCAGCTGGAAAATGGGTTGTAACATGGTGGCACTATGATTTTGAAGGTTGGTCAACTTCAAAAGGTGGTTCAAATATCACAAGTTTAACCGTCACTGGTGACACAACTCTTTATGCAAACTGGGACGGAATTGTAAAAACCGGTGAAAACTAAATTTGATTGTTTTTAGAATTTTATTTGTTTAAACAATTTATTCAATAAAAGCCACAAAACCAAGTGGCTTTTTTGCTTGCGTAAGGTTTGGTTTGTATGCTAAATTTATATTGAAACAAATATGTAATTGAATGTAATTTACATAATATATGTATAAGAGGAATGCCAAGGCGTGAAAAAAATATTCGATTGTTACATATAAAAATGTGTGTTAAAAAAATGAATTGGTCTTAAAAGCAAATGATTTAACCACAATATTGTTTTGCAAACAAAAATAAAAGGATATTATTGATGAAACAGTCCAAATTTAAGTTTTTAAAATTTTCAATATTGAGTGCCATGTTTTTGATTTTTGGTGCTATGATTTTTTCGTTTAACCAAAATTTCAAGGCGGCATTTGCAGGCAGTTCGACAATGCTTACAGATTCGCTTGCGGGCTCAACTTTTATGTCGGAAGATTTAAGCCCAACATCTACCGCACCAACCGCAATCACACTTGAAAATGGCGACTATCGCACACAAAGCGAATATTTGGACTTTTATTCCGTGTCAACATCTTCATTTAGTTTTTCAAATAATGGTGGAGAGGTGGCAAACAACGAGTTAAGCAAAGCATTTGACCGCGATTTTAACACTTGCTTTAAGTCTGCTCAGGATAACAATGTAAATCTTGTGGACAAAGACACAAATCAAGTGATTTCCACAAATTTCCTCAATCATATCGACATTTCTTTCAACCAAACGGTGAATATTGACCGTATTTTATACGGCAGCGAAAACGGCATAACTAGAGGCTATCCAACCGAACTCAACATTTATTCCTTCGCTGGCGGAAACTGGACGCAAATCTGCAATATAAAGTCAACCGAAACTTTAAATCTTGTCGTTTTTGACCTTGGCTCAACTTATGCCGTAAACCAACTCAGATTTGAGTACGTCAAAGTGCCAACCTATCATAAATATCAGCCAACAGCAAGGGAAATCATCTTTTTGCAGCCAGAAAGTGACTTGTTTGAAGATTATTCCAACCTCTTTTTGGATTACACTCAAACTCGATTGAACAGCAAGTTTTCAACATTTGAAAAGGTTGTGGAGTTGGAAAATAATTTAAAACAAAACATCAATTATGCCTTAACAAAATCAAAACTTGAAAGAGCAAAACAGGTGGCGGCAAACAAGGTCAATTTTGTGCCTCAAAGAGAGTTTTCCACAAACAAAAATGCCCAAAATGTCATAAATCAGTATGGCAACATTGCGTCCTATTGCCGCAACGATTTGCAACTCAATGCATTTGGCACAAATAGGCAAGCAACTGGCGTTTTGGGATATGCTGGCGAGCAAATCACAGTCTATGTGGACGCCGAGCCAACCGACCCATTGCCCAAAATCCGATTTACTCAACACATTGGTTATTGGAATAGTTGGCGAACGGGCGAATTGCAGTTAAGCCTTGGCAAAAACACTTTCACCGTGCCAAATTTCAAAAACGCAAACTACTCAATTGACGTGGCTCTCGGCGGGCCAATATATATCTGCAATCCATACACCTCGGATGAGCAAAGTCAAAATGTAAAAATCTATTTTGAGGGTGGTGACCTTTATCCAGTTTTGACAAAAGAAACTGACATAAAAGCATACAAACTTCAATTAAGCGAATACACACAAAAAGTTGAGGCAAATCCGAGCGAGGTCATTGACCTGACCGAAATTGTAACCGACCATGCAATTTTGACGGTGACAGCCACAAAAGCAAACGAAATTTACTCAAATTTCAATCCAAGCCAAACAATTGCAAATTGGAACAGTTTTATGGACCAGTTGCTTGAGTTTGACGGCATCACGCAGGACGAAACCGACGCACTTTTTGATGAACGCAATTTGCATATAAATGTAAATATTAGGGTGGTGCAACCATGGCCTAGCGCTGGGGCGTATGCGTATGATGAGCACGTCGGCGTTTATCATAGTTGGCAAACTGGTCTAATCACTGGCTCAAACATTGGTTGGGGCATCCCGCACGAAATTGGACATATGATGGACAATCCAAACCGCACCATAGGCGAAACATCAAACAATATGTTTGCAAAATACAACGAGATAGTTATAGAAAAAGCCAATTATCGTTTTGGCTTTGATGATACATTAACCACACTTTCCAACGATTTGATTTACAACAAAGAATCATTTTTCAATCACAATCGCTACAACTATTTGGTTTGGTGGCACATTGAGTGCTGGCAAAAAGGTTATTGGGCAAATCTTGAAAATTGTTATCGTGGCAAAAACGCAACCCTAAAACAATTTTTGGCGTTGGACAGCACCACACAAGCAAAAATCAACAGCCTTGGCAAAACTGAAAAACAAGTGCTGTTTTCGTCCCTTGTAACTGGCGTGGATATGAGTTATTATTTCGACCGCTGGGGATTTACAATCGCAAACGACGAAAAAACAGACCCAGTTTTCAAAATCGCCTCTGCAAGCCAAACTTTTAAAGAACTTATGGCTTTGGCAAGTTCAAACGCATTTGTGGACAACACTGTTCAGCCAAAGTTATGGTATCAAACATCGACAGCCTATCACAACTTAAACAGGACACAAATATATGATTCATCCACACAGCCAAACATAAAAAGCGTAACAAAAACAACGTCAGGCTACAACATCTTTATCGACCACAAAAACAATCCAAATCATTTGGGCTACGAAATTTGGCAAGGCGACGAAACTAATGGATACAAACAAATCGGATTTAGTTATTCTTCCGCTTTTACTGACACAAATGAATATGCGGAGGGGTATGTTCCGTCATACAAAGTGGTGGCGGTTGACAACACATTTAGCAGTTCACAATTTAGTGAGGCCGCAACAGTTCAAACCAGCAGCACAGCGGTTTGCAAAATCGGAAATGTTGAATATAATTCCTTAATTAAAGCAATTGATGCCGCTCAGGCAGGGGACACAATTTTGCTTTTAAAAAGCTTTTCAACTGTCAACTTAACAGTCAGCAAAAACCTCACAATAAGAGCCGCTGACGATGTTAAGGAAAGTATAACAATTTCAAAAATCGAAGCCGGCGATTTTATCACAGTGGCAGCCGGTGTAACTTTAAATTTATTAGGCACAAACTCATATTCACTCATTTTAAACGGAAATGGTTTTTCCCAAAATGGTACTTTACTTGGGGTAAGTGGCGTTGTAAAGGCACAATATGTTGATTTTAAAAATAATGTATCGACAGGCGATGGCGGCGCAATCGTTTTGCAGAACAATTCCAAAAATTCAACTTTTGAAAATTGCAAAATCACCAGCAACAAAGCACAAAATGGCAGCGCAATTTATTGCAATTTTGCAAACGCTCAGGCAACTTTTTTCAACACAATCATTTCAAACAACAGCACAACAAACAATGGCGTAATCAGTTTTAAATGCAATTTAACATTCAATGGGTGCGATATTAAAGACAACAAGTCCAAGAATGGCACAATCATGAACTTTGCTGGCGGCATTTTGTCGCTCAATAACTGTGTCGTCACGTGCAACACGGCAGAGGTTGGTGCAGGATTGTACATCGACGGTTACACAACTGTCAAGTTTACTGAAATCAGTTTTAATTCAGCATCAAAACAGGCTGGCGGCATATATTATTCCACAAATATAGCAGTGAGAAGGCTTGTTTTGGAAGATAGCACAATCTTTTCAAACACCGCACCGAGCGACGGAGATATTTTGGTGCTTTCTGGCAATTTTTCAATCAAAAGCACAGTAATTGGCAGCGACACACAAAGCGGAAATATCAGCATCTTTGGTGGCACAACAACAATATTTTCTTCATCCGATATTCAAGCACAAATCAACTTGAAAAATGGCGCAAATTTGGTTTTGGATGGTGGAATTTTTGTCCATTTATCTGCTTGCACTTTCAATTTGCTAGATTTTTCAGACGAAATGATTATTTTAAAATCCAACAACTATCAATTTACTCAATCGGATTGTGACAATATCAATTTGGATAGTTCTTGTGTACACGCTGAATTATTGGACGGCACAATTGTTGGCAAGGCAACAGACATTGTTTTAACGCTCAATTTCGGCGATGAGCAGCAGACAAAAACTTGCAAATATGGCGAGGTTGTACGCTTAAACTTTGACCCGCTGACAACCCAATATGCAGAAAGTTTTGTTGACCTTTTGGGTAACGAGTTTGATTTTGGCAGTTCTGTTGTAGTAATTAGCGACCTCACCCTTACGGCAAGGTTATCAAATAAAGTTAAAGTGGATTTTAACTTTGGCAGTGACACAATTTCTGAATATTATATTCCATACACCATGGTGGATTTGCCACAAAAATCGGCAAGCGAACAGACTCAAAACCAAAAATTGATTGCATGGGGCAATGCGGATAAAATGTATGCAATAGGCACTCGTTTTGCTGCCGTTTCAAACACAAGTTTTGATGCAATTTACGAAAGACTGTTTTTGCTAACCTTAAAAAATAAAGGCGAAGTGGTGTTCTCCGAATATTTCGAGTATGGCACAGAAGTGGATTTAAAACAGGTTTATCCACATCAAAATCTGTCCTATTGGTCAAATAATGGCGTCAAAATTGATGGCGATAAAATCACAATAAATGGCGATATAACACTCGATGCCATGCACACAGCAAAAGAGTACATCGTCCCAATCCTCACCGCAAGTTTTGTCCTCCTCTTCGCCCTCTCAATCACCATTTTCATCCTAATAAAAACCCACAAATCCAAACAAAATAAATAAAAAGCAAAAATGTAATGTTGATAAAAACCAAATTTGTGCAAGTTAAAAATATACAAAACATTTTGCTAATGCCACAAGATTTTAATATCGAAATAATAAACCGATTTGTTTTACACTTTCATAAATTTGGTTTGGTGTTTGTACAAAAAAAGTCCACAAAGATGTGGATTTTTTGTTTTTAATATTAGTCTGTGGTTAAGGGGCTGTCGTTGCAGCATGGATAGTTCATGTAGTTTATGTGTTGAAGTTTGCCGGATTGGGTGGTGAACTCAATCGTGTCACCTTGCATTTGCTGAACATCTTTAAGCCTTGCGATAAGCGGATTTGGCATTTTTCCTTCATTTATTTTGCTGCAAATGAGGTCAAAAAAGTATTTTTCGCCGTTGATAGTCACAATATTGTAGGTGTGCAACCCTTGGTAGCCATTCAGTCGGATTTCGCTTGCAATCAAATTTGAGTCATAGCCGAGCAACTTGAAAAAGTTGTGGGCTAGCGTTGCACGTTCCAAACACATGGATAAGCCATTTTTGCGGAACTTTTTTATGGAAACTTCCTGATTGTTCCTTGCCGCAGAGCAGTAAACATAAGTGCGTTTTTCATCCATAGGCCTGCCAAAACCAAGGTAATTAAAAACGGCCGCTTGGACAATTTTGCAAACCACAACATCATCAATTTTTCCGTCGGGTTTAATCAATCTATTTGTATGTTTTTTTATCTCGTCAAAAAGGATTTTGTAAACATCGTCGTCGTCAATCAAAAGATAGGTGTAGCCAGCCATAATCTTTGTTGATTTGCCTAAAAAATTTGATGTAATATGAGTTTGATTTTCCATTGGACAAAAGTATGCGTCAGTTTTCATTTGAGCCAAAAATCTTTCGATTGCCTCATCATAATCCTGCCTATCAAGTGAAATTATATCCCAAATTCTTTTCATTGCTTAAATAATATCACACAACACAAAAATAGTCAATACCAAACTTTTGCCAAACTCCAAACAAAAAAGCAAGTTTTTGTTGCCAAACCTTGCTTTTTTTGCATTGAACTAAGTATTTTTCAGTTTATTTAAAAATTGAATTTTAAGAGTGCAGACGAACTGCTGTGTTAAATCGGCGGGAAAGTTTTGGATGGGTCGGATGGAGTGTAGGTGCTGACTGTGTTGTTCATCAAAGTCCTAAATTGAATGTCAATGGATTTGAAAGATGTCTCCGCATTCCTCATTTGAAAATCAATGGTAGGCATTTTTGCAAAATCGGCGTCACTCAGCCTTGAAAATTGCTCAATTTTCCTCATACAATCGGCCTTTATAAATTGGGAATATGAGATAAAGCCTTGCATTTCAAGATTGTTTTCACATTTTGGATACTTTGCTTTTAGTTCACCGTAAAAATAATCAATCTTTTTTATGATTTGTTGTAATTTTTGAATGCTTTCTTGTTTAGTCATAATTCCACCTCTTGTTGATAATAATGGTATCAAATTGATGATAAAATATCATCATTCTATTATTAAAATGATATCAAATTAAACCAGTTTTGTCAATATTTAAAATTATACTGATTATCCAACAAAAAAACACTCATAAAGCATAGAGTGTTTTTTGCTATTATTTCACATATTTCAGTAATTTTGACTTCAAATTATAGATATTTAGGATTTTCAACTTTATCCCAAATATCTTTAACATATTCGTCGCCAATCTTTGCATTTTTTACAAAATCGTTCTTGTCAGTGAAGTAAAATATGTTGTCTGAATCCCAACCAAATTCAATCTTTTTATCTCTTAAACAAACACAGCAGTTTAATCCTTTATACCAAAATTCCACTTCGCTATAAAAATACAACATTTCAACAAAATCATTTAAATCTGGCTTTAAAGGTTTTCCTTCTTTATATAACCTTTTTGCCTTGTTTAAAGAAATTAAATTTGGAAAAGTTACCGAGTTCTTACATCTTTTGCTGAGGTCGTCAATATTCCATCCGCAATTTTCGCATTCTCCATGTCCATATCTGTCTTTAAGAGTGTTTGACCCGCAAACTGGACATTTTGTTTTGAATATTCTTCTGCGTGGGCTATCCTCTCCACAAATCGGGCATTGGCCATGATATGTATCAATCGAAATATCATGCCCGCATTCGCAAGTATATGAAGAAATACAAAAGCGTTTTTCTGGTGCGGTGGATAGACTGTTGATAATTGATATAATTTCATCTATTTTGGACACTTTGATTTTGATATTCAATGTTGTTTCGGTTGAGTTTGCAACATTAGTTTTAAGATTATCCAAATCTTTTATATTGTCATAATATTCACAAAAATAAAATCCATAAACTTCAAACTTAAAATGCTTTATTGCATCAAATTTAAATGTTTTAAACTGCTGTTTGTTAAGCGTAAATTTTACAAAACCAATGTAATCCAAATCGGTTGCGAGGTCAATGCCGATTTTTGTTTTTACACCATCCAATTTGCAGATAATGTTTGGAATAGGGTATTTAACACTTTCAATTTCATCTCCAATTTTTATGTGGTGATTGTTTGTAAAAAGTATTGCATTGTCAATGCATTTTTTAAAAAGGACTTTCCTTATTCGCTCAATTTTTTCAAGCGAAGGCTCGTATAATTCGTTTAATTCATTTATTTTATTTTTCACAATTTACTCCAACTTATTAGTTGTTTTTACATATATCTTGGATCTTCGACTTCGTCCCAAATATCTCTTACAAATTTATCTCCTATTTTTGCATTTTTAATAAAATCTTCTTTGTTAGTAAATAGAATAGGCTTGTCTTCTTCATAACAAAAAGATATACCGCCCTCATTATTGCTTCTAATTAATTCACATTCTATATTTTTATATCGAAATTGCATTTCGCCATAAAAATTAAAACCTTCCAAAAAATCATTTAAGTCTGGACTTAATTGTTTGCCTTCTTGATATAACTTTTTTGCTTTATTTAGAGAAATCAAATTAGGGAAAATAATCTCATCTTCGTTTATTTCCCCAAGGCTATTGTTATACCAGCCACAATAATGACATTCTCCATTACCTGTTTTGCTAGCTAACAAAGTTTTGTTGCACACGCTGCACTTTTTTTCATATATTTTATCATATGGATTTGTTTTCATAATGTATCCTTTTAACAATAATTTTTATTTGTTTTTTCACCTTTAGGGCCAAAATATTCTGGTCTAGGAGGATGTACTTTGTTTTTCTCCCAGTCCCAATAGTGGTCATGAGGAAATGTGTGTTTGTGCTTGTTGCCATGGTTCCAATCTCTATCCCATTCGGCTTTACCATCGGCATCATACCATCGTTGTTGTAATAATTCCCCAGTTACCTCGTCAAAATAATCCGTTCTTGAACTAGGTGCACAACCAACAACATCTTTTATATTTTTTCCAAAAGGTCCATATTCAGGCTCATTTACTCCGCCGCTAGGTTTACACATTCCCATTATAGCACCTCCAACGGATAAAGATCAAATGCTTTGGAAATTGTTTGACCATAATATCCAAATAGAGTAAATGATAATTTGAGTCCTATTAAATTCTCAACATTAAATGTTGTAATAAATTTTCCCGCAGTATTATATTTTCTTTTAATTCTTTTTCCGTCCAAATACCATTCAATTTTGTTTGCGAACAATGATGAAACAGTAATATTTCCTTGATAGTTATCAGCATTGACAGAATCAACTATTGGCGCACCGAGCAAACTATTGTCATATTTTTTAATGTTGAATAACTTTTTTATATCATTGTAGCCTATATAAGTCCAATCAACATTTTTATAAGGATTGTCAATGTAGGGTATATACCTTGATTTGAGCTGAATTCCTGCACCGCCAAATCTAGATAAATCTGCAATCATTTTCCATCGCAAAATTTTGTTTCTTTCATTGTATGTTTCAACAGCCTGTGTTAAATGGCTTGCAAAGTCAAGTTCAGAGCATTTGTTTGTTTTGATAAAATGTTCTTTTGCTTCTTTTTCGTAGCCAATTCTTACAGAGTTTTTAAAATGAATAACACCGTGGCATCGGCTACAAATTCCAACAATATCTTTTAAAGTTTGAGTTTGCTTTTCTATGTTGAATTCCCACATTTCGTGTGCGTCCAAATCTTCTGTTTCATATCCACAAATTTGGCATCGTCCATTTGCTTTTTTGTAACAGAAATTTCTTACAGTGTCCCAATCTTTTTTTGATAAAGTTTTGCTAAAATCATTATTCCAAGCACCCTTTGGAAGTAAATCTATTTTCAGTTTAAAATCTTTCATAATTCACCTAAATTTCTGGGTACAATTCGCCAGCAGTATATTTTTTCATAAATTCTGTCAAGCCAATTTTTTTAATCAATTCTTCTTTATTATAAGGGTCAATTGCTTTAATATTTCCTTTCATTTCAGGAAAAGGTGTGCCATAGCAAATAACAGCAGACGGTTCAACGATTTCTAGCATTTTGTTATATCCTAACATAAATCCCGCTTTGTTATCTTCTCTTGTATAAGTTGAAACAGCAACGACTGAACCTTTTTCAATGCCATCAAAGCAAAACTCCATACAAGGTATAGAACCCCACGAAACTGTTGGAATAACCAGCATACCTTGACTTTGCCAAAATGCTCCACACCAACGATTTTTAAATACACTATCAATTTGCCTTGCAAGAGGCATATCTTTATAAGTGCTGAATTCAGGGGTTATAAGGGCATAATATTGATCCAACTTTTCCAAAGCTTTTTCAGCATTTGTGTAAACTGTATCAAAAAGCCAATCGTAACTAAAAAAATGAATGGTCTTGTTTTGATTTTCAATATCATTCATTTTTGTCTTTTTAAAACTTAAAAGTTCAATTTTGTCTAAATCAATGTTTTGCTTTTTAATAAGGGGCATACCATACTTACCAACCCCTTTAAATTCATTTCTAACTAATTTTAATTTATTTCTTTGCTTTTCTTCTTCGTAGTTAGTATCGTTATCAGTATCAGAAAAGAGTAAGCTATATTGTGAGTTTTCCATAATTCTCCTTTAATTCAAAAATTCTATTTCAACGAAAAGAGTCATATGGTTATTCTTTTTGTATTTAAAATTGTAAGTTATCCCAAAGGGGCAAACAATCAAGTTTATGTTATCACATAATTTTTAAAATGAGATCTAAAACTGCCACTTTGCAATAAATTTTCTTTCGTTTAATATTGTTCAAGCAATTATTTTATCTTTAAACAAATGTGAAAGATGATAACAGTTTTTTATCGTCTTTTTTGTTTAAGTTTTGTTTGGCTTGAGATTAAGAATATACAAAAAATGTACGGATTTTGTACGGTAAGAGTGCAAGTTTGTTCATTAACTTTTGCATTTTCTTTTTGTATAATGCCAGCGTAATCAGTAAACGAAGGTTTGGTTATGGGCAATATTTGTTCAGTGTTAAATTTTGGGTGGCCACCAATACTGACAACTGCCAAAGAAGCTATTTGTTTTATGAAATCCAAGAGTAATTTACTGCTTACAAAATGGACAATTAAATATATTAAGTTCGCTGAGCCAACGGCAAATACACGGGCATTTTATACTGTGCTATCTGAGTTACGGGCAAAATAATAAAAGGAGATTATGCAAATGGCATACAACAATCGTGAAAGGCGCTGGAGCGTTCCTAACAAACGTGCTGAAAGTTATGCACAAGAACGCCGTGCAAGAGTGCATCAACATGGTCAAAAAGAGGGTAAACAACTCACCGATTTTGAAGCAGGTATGAGAAGTGGTTATCTTCAATGTCAATCAGACCATGCTGGTATTTACAAATACAAAAAAGCATTGAGCGAAGGTAAAACCAAAGCCCAAGCAAAAGCCTATTCTCGTAAGAAAGGCAAATAAACAACTTTTTAAAGCTTGTTTTCAAGCAAAAGTAATCATTTAAAAGGAGATATTATGGAAAAGAAACAAAACAAAATTATGGTAGAAAGGGAAACCTTCAAAGAAACACACTTCGTTTTCTTCTTTAAAGCCTTTAATGTATGGCTTATAGATATCTAATTTTTTCATAAGCTCAATTGCTTTTTCTTTTCTTTCAATTATTGTTGTGTTCATAGTTTTCTCCTTATCTAATTTCAATTATTCCTTCGCTATATTCTTCATAGCCATAATTTTGCAAATCTTCACCATATCTTTTGTAGTCGATATAATTGTCTAAATAATCTGGTATTGTGTAACAATCGTGCATTAAGTTGTAGCCTAAATCATACCAGTCCGTGTTTTTATAAAGATAAATATCATTGCACCAATTTGAACCGTAACTATTAACTCTTGTTTTAAACTCGTCCCAAGTTCTGACTTCTAAAAAAGCAGACATTAGTTCGTAATTGTATTCATTACTTATAACATCTGCTTCTTGCAATAATTCAAATAAATCTTTTGGGTGGATATAATCACAATTCATATCCTTTGAGTTAATGCCATCAATGTCTTGTATAAACAATTCTTCATCAATGCCATTTAATTCAAAACCTTGTTTGGTTAGTTCTTCTTCGATTTCTTCGAAACTCTCATAATCTTCCAAATCTAACCATTTGCTTCCTAAGGCTCTTTCATTGCATTCGTTGTATGAACCCCAAGATCCAATAACAATGCTAATATTACTCATCGTTGGTGTCTCCTTTATATGCCATAAAAATATCTTCTATGTAGTCCATTAAGGAAACATTTTCAAGTTCACTTTCGTCAAAAGTGTTTCTGCAAAAAGGACAAGTATAAGTTTTGTCTTCTGGGTTGTAGTCTGCATCGTCCCAGTTGAAGTACAAACTGCAATAATAGCATCTGTATAAATCTTGGTGTTCAAATCTTCTTAATTCATCAATTATAGAATTAAGAATTGCATTTTCTTCAATTTTGTTTTTCATTTTTAACTCCTTAATCGTTTATCGTTTCAAAATCATTTACTTCAATAGGTGTTCTTTCACACCCATATTCAAAGTAAAAATCGCCATTATTATCTTTTAATAAGTCGTATTCAATCACGCTTATTTTTCCACGATTGGTAATGGCAACATTGATGGTTCTTCTTTCAAAATCAATTGAAACGATATTGAAAGTTATAAAACATTCACCATCATAGTAAGAAAACTCTTTAAGATAGTATTTCTTAACTTCGTTATTCATCTTTAAACCTCCTATTTAGATTTGCCTTTCGGCAGACCTAACGAAAGCATAGGTTGTAAAATTTGTAAATTAAAGGGCAGGGCATATGTCAATGAAATAGAAAAAATTATTGACTTTAAAATAGTTAAATGAATTAAAAAAGACCAGGTTAAAAACCTAGTCTTTAAAATATTGAAATTAACAATAAATTGTTTAAGCGATAATTTTTTCCATTGACATATGCAAACCAACCAATGCTACGATATGGTCAACGAACGGCAGAGATAAATAGGACTTTATTTATTATTCGTATCTTTTTGGATTAGTTGCAAGTTTTCAACAAGTTTGTAAACAGTAGTTGTTGATTTCCACTCCCAAACAGGGTATCCTTTATTGCCGGAATTTAGCTTTTGGTACTCGGCTTCAAATTTTTGGTGAACCTTTTTAGAATTTTCTGTAGCAACAAGCAATTTTGGCAAAAATATTTTTTTCAATAATTCCACATCGTTTTTTTGATATTTTGAACTACCAATAGATTCTAGATGTTTATTTATCTCTTTTATATATGCTTTTCTTGTTAAAGCAGACGGAACTTTTTCAAAAATGTGATAAAGTAACCACACTTCAAATGCTTCATTAGAATATGCTATATTAATATTATTGTCTTTTGCTAGTTTTAGTGCAAAAATCAAATGATTTTCTTCCAATGAATTATCAATGTCAAACACACACCAAATTTGATTATACTTAGACCTGTCAAGATTTATCGCATAATTGACAAGCTTATCACATTCAGCATTTAATGATTTCACTTCTATTTTGTACATAGAAGAGTAACCAGTGGAAATAGCTTCAAAGTAATTTTTTTCTGTTCTGCCATTGGTTAAAATTAAAATTGTATCTCTTTGCTTTCTAATCTTTTGAGGCCTTTTCATTCTACACCCCCTTTAAGTTAGGGATTGCAGAGTAAAAACCAGCAAGATATTTTTTGCTAAATAGGTCTGTTTTTCTGACATCGTTAAAGTCTGATAATGAATAAAGTTCAGTTGCGCCAACTTTATTTTTTGATGCAAAATATATTTGATCTCTTCTTAAACCATCGTCCATAAGCAAAACATTATGCACAGTTGATATAAGTTGAGCATTCTTTATGTTCTTATTTATAGAGTTGAAAGATTTTAATATATAATCGACAACCAAAAAATTTAATTTACTATCTATTTCATCGATTACTATTACGCCACCTTTGTCTAAAGTTTTTAATATTAAACCTAATATAGACATCAATCTATATGTGCCATCAGAGTGAAAACCATAATCACGTTCTAAATATACATCTTTTTCGCCGACAACATTGTCATCTTTATCATATACATTAAATTTTGTTTTTAAATCAAGTGTTAATAATTCTTTTTCAAAAGAGAATATTTGTGGTGGATGCTTTCCTTTCATTATAAATGGAGCATTATCTTCACCTAATTTTTCTTGAACGACGCTAAAATCTTCAATTCCTATATCGGCTTGCTTTAAAAATTCTAATGCTAATTTTGCATATTTACCATCTTCTTCTTGATATATCCTATATTTGTTCATTGTCCCTTCGGTAACTATAAACAAATTTGGTTCACTAAACCAGTTGAACACATTTTTAAGATCAACTACTGTATCTTTATCAAGTGCTAAGAAGGGAGTGTTGGCAAAAGATATGAATAGGCTTTGTGGAGATATTGTGTCGATTGAAGATGATTTATTTGGCGTTTGTAAATCTATGCCCATCAAATTACGACTAAATATATTAACAAGTCTACCATTTGTTCTTCTTTTTAAAAACTCATTTACTATCTGCTTTTGTTTTATTTCAAAACCATAATCGTAAAAGATGTCATTTGCAACTATTTCTATTTCAAACAATGTGGATTCATCCTTTGATGTGTTCATAAAGGCAAATGGAGTATTGTTTTGCACTAAAGGATTTAATGGGTTTGAAGAAGTGAGTATTACATTTTTCATGTATTCTAGTGCTTTTACCAAGTTGGATTTGCCACTAGCATTAGCACCAAAAAGTATTGCAGATTTCAATAATTCATTTTCATTTTTTGGAAAAAGTTTTTCGTTGCATAAGAAAGTGTTCAATTCAGCATATTCTTTATTAGTGGATGCTTGCATAGAAAAGATTGTTTCATTATAAAATGATCTAAAATTTTTAACCTTAAAATTAACTATATTGTTCATATAACCCCTCTCCCTGTGATTTCAGTTTTATTATAACATAACAATTGAATTTGTCAATATATTATATGTCAATTTTGCAAAAAAAATGCAAAAATGTAAAATAACAATTAAATTTTTTAAACATGAAATTATCAATTTAGAGTATTTATTTGACCTTTAATCATATAATTATTAATTTTTTGGCATAAAAAACCCTCAATAATCCACTGTGAAAGTGTCGTTATTGAGGGGATATGGAGCTTATGACGGGGCTCGAACCCGTGACCTCAGCCTTACCAAGGTCGGGTTCTAGCAAAATAGAGTGTGTGCTCTATACATCAAAACATTAGGAGAATAAAGGGTTTTAGGGATACGAAAAAATATTTGCTGTCTTTTGATTGGTAAAAATGACAGCAATTGACAGCAAATGTGCACTTTTTAGTAAATTTATGTGGTCTAAATCTATATGAAACTGCCTAAAACTCTTGTGAACTTTTAAGGTTGAAAGGGTTTTATGTCGATTATGGACTATTTATTTTGTGAAAAAATTGCTCAAATAAAGGATATAAATTTTTTTAATTAATGTATTTGCATTTTTTTTGTTTACGATTAGTTTTATGTTATAATTAAACTGTAATTATTGTTATTTTAAAAAAGGATAAGGAGGTTGAGATGCAATTAAGTTTATTTGAAGATGAGTGTATTTCTAATTATGAGGAAATACTGTTAAGTTTACAAGAATGCTACTTTAATAAAATAGTGAGTGGTTGTAAGAAAAATGAATATAGATTTAACTTTGTTAAAACAAAAGCTAAAGCATATATTTATATTCCCAAAAACAAGCAACAAGTAGTTGGGATTTTGTATTTAGGAATTCCATATTGGAAAGATGCAAAATCATCTGCAAAAATTTATTCTGATATTGGAGACGGTGAGTATCAAGTGATGTATGACTGGGTAAAAAACAAAAATGGTTGTTATATTATTCCTATAGAAAAATGTGTAAAATTTGAAAAACCAATTTCAAAGGATATTCTAAAAACTATTCCAGATTTTATTGCACCTCAAACATATTTATTATTGAAAAATAGGAGTGTTTTAAAAAATGTTTTGCATAATCATGAATTGACAGAGGTGAATAGTTATGTTAAATAAGAGTGAAATTTATTTTAGTATGGGTGGATTACCGCAATATTTTAATTCCGTTGCAGAAATGTTTAAATATAAAATAAATAATAAAACAAAATTGATTATATTAAATACATCTTCGCAACCGAATAGTATCCCACATCTTGGGACTTTAACAACATTGATGTCGGTTTTTGCGTTGGGAGCAGAATTAAAAAAGCATTATAAATTAGATGTGTTAGTGCAATTTGATGAAATTGAATGTAGCCCTAGAGAATTTATTGAAAAAGATGGTTATAAATATGTAAAGTCAATAAGCGATATCGTTGAAAATTCTAACGAATCAATTGCCGATCATAACATGAAGTTTTATTTTGAAATATTAAATTTTCTAAAAGATGTTACAGGTATTAATTATGAAATAAGAACATATGATGAATTTCAAAAAAATTTAAGTGTCCGAAAATCGTTATTACAAGTTGTAAATAACAAAGACTTTTTTGTAAATTTATTCAACCCAAGAGATGGTAAATTACATATAAGAACAAAATGTCCAGTATGTTCTGCTATTGATAAAAGTATGCATAAAACACAAATCGTTTCGGTAATCGAAAACAGATTTATCATTAATAGTTTTTGCTATGAACATGGAAGTTATGAAATAACTGTAGATAAAAATCCAAACAACTTTGTAGAAATGAATACTCAGCTTAGGGATTTATTGAAAGGATATTTGATTTCTGAAGATTCAGAAGAAGTATTAACTGCCATGATAGATGGGGGTGATTGGGGTGGAACTTGGGCTATGAGAATTCATGCTGAAGGGATGGCTCAATTGGGAAAAAGGTTACCAATAAGATTATTTACTCCTTTAATTCTTGATCGCTCAGGAGGAAAACTATCAAAGTCCCATTATTTAAATGGGAAAAAGTATTCATATGTTAAGGACTACTTTAATGATTATTGCCAATTTGTTGAGCACTATGGAGTTAACGGACTAAATAAATTGTTTAAAGAAGTCGAGATGTGGGTAAAAGAACCAAAAAGATTTTTTAGAAACTATTCTATAGACTATATTGAAATGATAATGGAGGAGTAAATTGAAATGAAAACTGTTAGCATAATCAAAGAAAAGTTAAAAAATGAAAAGCGTGTCATAATGACACCAGATCAGGTTCACGAATTAGTATCATTGGGATATTCTGTTTTGGTTGAGTATGGGGCTGGAATCGGGTGCAACTATACTGATAAAGAATATGAAAAAAACGGAGCAAAATTAGTAGATACTGATGAAGCATGGTTATCTGCCGACATTATATTAAAGTATAAAGCACCAACTGTTGAAGAATATAAATATTTTAGAAAGGGATTAAACATATGTGCTCTATTTCACGCTGAAAGTAACAAAAACTTAGTAGAAGAAATGTGCAAAAGTGGACTTAATGCATACACCTTTGAATTTTTAAAAACCGAGGATGATATTTTTCCTATGGCAAAATCAGGAGGTGAAATTGCTGGAAAATTTTCGATCATTATGGGAACTTACTTATTACAAAAACAATTTGGTGGTAGTGGTAAGTTTTTGGTACAGACTCGTGGTGTGAAACCATGTACTGTTGGGGTTATTGGGTATGGAAATGTTGGTGCGGCTGCTATAAAACTGGCAAGCGATTTAGGTGCTAGAGTAATTTGTTTTGGAAGAAATGTTGCCAAAATGAATAAACTATCAATTTCTTATAACAACAATGTGTCGTTTGTGGAAAGTACTCAAGATAATTTTAAAAAGTATTTACCAATGATAGATTTGTTAATAGGTTCTATTTTAATATCTACATATGACACCCCACCTTTGATAGAAAAAGATGTAATTAGTTTAATGAAAAAAGGTTCAGTAGTAATTGATGTTACTTGTGGATATGGTAAAGGATATTTGCCCTTTATTGATAGGTATACAACTTTAGAAAATCCTTACTATGAAAAGGATGGTTTAATATTTTCAAAAATAGATAACTTACCTTCGGCATATCCAGTTACTACGGTTGAAGCATACACAAGTAATGGCTTTCCTTATATAATAGACATTTTGAGTTATATTTCTGGAGATAAGACAAAAGAAAAATTTGTGAGAACTTCAAAAATAATAGAAGATGGTAAGATAATTCATCCAGTAATTAAACAGCACATGGAGTTTTATGGAAATTGATTACGATGTTCGTGCAACCCTAGAAGAAAATTTAGATAATGATATTCCGTGTATATTGGAATTATTTAAGGGAAAAGACATTTCACAATTAAGTATCGCAGAAATTCCTTCAAACAAAGACAGAAATATATCTTTGTGTAAATATTTTAATAAAGTTGAAATGTATGATATCAATCAGCAAGTTATTCAAAATCTGAAAAACACTTATCAAATTAATAATTTAAAATTTGATATTTGTGATTTTACAAATGTTTCTAACATAAATGTTGATTGCTTAATAAGTATGCGACAGTCTTTACAAATGTTTGATCTAGGAATGCTCAGGAATTTCTTTAAAAGTCTAAAGCAAAATAATAATATTAAATATTTGGTGTTTGATCTGTATAATTTCAACTCAAAAGATATGTCATAAGCACCTTCTTATTTAACTAACTCTTGCGTGGTGAAATCGAGAGTTGATAATGTAATCTATTTAAGGGAAACTAGTTTTAAAGTAATAAAAAATAAAGTATATTTGTGTCATAGATACTTTCAAGACGGTAATTTATGCTTTAAACACAACATTTATATGTTTAATCATAATGTAAAAGACATAATCAATTTATTGAAAGAATATGGTTTTAAATTTACTATATATAATAAAAATTTCGATAAACAATTTCAAAGTGAATATCAAATATTTTTTGTAGAGGTGCTATGATAATTTCCAAAGAAGATGTTATGTATATAAGATTATACAAGCAAGGATTAATTAAGAAGTTTTCTTCTTTTAACGAGTTGATTAATCGCTTAGAGATTCAAGCGCAAAGCGAAAAAGATATGTTGTTCAATGTAAATGCTAGATTATGTTTCCCTGTAACTTTTAATGAAATATATCTGAAGTCCATACGTAATTGGTATGTTCGTAACACTCTATTTTTAGTAAATAAGAGTAAATATTCGCAAATTGTTTATGTGAACAATGTGATAGACAATTGGTTTAACAAAAAGTATCTAAAAGATGATCTAAGCTTAAATGATTTTAATGATATCAAAAAGATATGTTTAAGACATGAACAAATTAGTGTAGATAAACTTTTATCTTTTGAGGTTAACAATAGTTTCATTAAAAACTGGGGTGGAATTTTTATTGAATTAACCAAACAAGGGCTTGTTTATAGTAAACAAAGAAGTTCCATTGTTTTTAATTATAGAAAAATAAATAAAAATCTCTCAATGCTAAAGGTTATGGAAGATTATTTTAAAATATATGGTCCCGCAACATTGAATGATTTTAAACATTGGCTAGGAGTTCCTTATAAGGAAACAAATAAAATTTTTAATAAATTGCCAAAAGATTATGTTATAACGGATGATAAATTAATCGTCCACAGGAAAGATTTAGACCTACTTAATAATAAAATGAATATTCCAACTATTGTTCTAGGTAAATTTGATAATATTTGTTTAAGTTATGAAGATAAAACTTGGTTGATAAATAACCAGTTTAAAAGCAAAGTGTGGGGACCTGCAGGAATAGTTGAAGCCATAATTATACTAGATGGAAAGATCATAGCTACGTGGAGATATAAAAAAGATTTTGTTAGCATTAGGATGGTCGAAAGTTTAAGTGTTGCACAAAAAAAAGCGATCTATGATAAATTTATAGAATTGTTCGGTAAGGACGTTAAATTGGAGTATGTTTATGAATATTGATTTATTTAATTTAAAAAGAGAACTTGATTATTTTTGTAATTATTATGGATCTGACTTTTTATGTGGATTTGGTACTGAAGAAATTCTTGAATGTTTTAACAAATATTTTGTAAAATCTAAGTGGTTGGATTTAGGTGGCGGTTCAACTTCTCTTTTGTGGTGGTTGGCTCAGAAGTATAATAATCCTATTGATATTGTAGATATTTCTGAAGAGTCATTTTTCTTAACGAAAATATTGAAATTAAGCAACTATGATGGAGGTTGCTACAAATATGTGAGAAGTAATTATTATAATAGGGACTTAAGGCATTGCAAAACTAAATTTATAAAACGAGATTTACTTTCAAATATCTCTTTAAAACACAAATACAAAAATATTAGTCAAATCGGACTATTGGGTCTATGTAGTAATGAAAAACAGTTTGAAAAAATATTGGCACAAATTTGCGGCTTATTAAAAGAAAATGGAATTTTGATATCGGCCAACTGGATTTTTAATGAACAATATACAATTAAAAAAAATATTGACAACACTTTTCTCAACCAACAATTAATACAAAAGTTTGTTAAAGAAAACAATCTAACATTGAAGTATTGTAAGTATGTAAATTTTATCAATGATGATAATTATAAAGGAGTTATAATATATGTTATTCAAAGGAAAAAAGACTTGGCAAAATCTTGTTGACATCTATAATTGTTCTATTGATATAAATGATGAAAATGAAATTGAAAATATAGTAAACAAAATAGTTGAAGATCTAGATTTGCATTCGGTAAAGAAAATTAAATACTTGTTTCCAAATCAAGGACTTACTTCTGTTGATATCCTTTCAGAGTCTCATTTAGTATTACACACATGGCCAGAGTATAAATATGTTAGTATAGATTTGTTCTCTTGTTCTAAGAAGTTAAAAATAGACAAATTATATTTTAAAGAACTTTTCAAATCGAATAAAGTAATGTGTAAAACTATAAAACACATTATTAAATAAAGGAAGTATAAAAATGAGAGTTTTGCTTAATGTATAAACGCTAAAGGATGCATTATGAGTGAAAAAGAAATAAAGAAAGAAAGTAAAGGTAGAAAAATAAGACGACACGAAGTTGGTTTTTCTGCTATTCAAGGTAACCAAAGTCAAGACTACTTAGATGGATATTTGAATAAACATTCTTCGCAAGGAAGTGTAGATATTGTTGACCAAATGGTAGAAAAAATTGACAAGAAAATTTTAAGAGAAAGTCTGTCTAAACTACAAGGTCAAGACAAACTCATATTGTGCCAATATCTTGCTGGAACGAAGCAAAATGTTATTGCAGAAAGATTTGGAATTAGTCCTAGTGCAATAAATCAAAGACTAGAAAAAATTATATATAACTATCGCGTCATACTTTGTAATAATGAAGAATTTACACAATCATCATTTTGGGATAAATTTCAAAGAGGAGCTGAATATTTGTTTAATGCATATTTGCAAGAAATAAGGCAAAAAGGAATATTGACTATTGACCTAAACGAAGTCAGAAATCTAATAAAAGAAACTAGAAAAGCCATAACTCATAGCATAACAACAAAGTCAAATATGAATATAAGAGAACAACTATCTAAACAGATTGATTATTCTACTCTTGATGACAAATACATAGAACAAATGAATAATGCTTTTGCCGAGCAAGGTATTGAAGCCCATTTTGAAAAGTTAAAAACTTTTAAGGGCAATATCGTGCAAGTTCTTAAAATGGTTGATGATTTTATTACAGATTTGGAAGAAAAAAGTGGTCAAATAGCAACAAAATAAATAAAAATTAAAAAATTTAACTTTTTTTTCAAAAAGATACTTAATTTTTGATTAAAAAATGTCCTTATATATAGAGGGACTAAATATTTGAACAAAGAACTATTGTTTTGATAGTTCTTTTTCTTTTGGACCACATTATATTTTTTCTAACAAAGAAAAATGACACTAACTTTGCGTTTCTAACCAACAAACCTGAAAAACACAATTTTATATCTAACAAATAAAAAATGGTTGCCCACCATTGTATATATAATAAATAAAAATATATTTTTTTGTTTTGTTAGATAAAGAAAGAAAATTTGATAAAGAAAGAAATTTCGATGTGAGAGTACATAAGAGATTTTTTTATATTTTTTGTTAAAATACTATAAGATTTCATCAAAATATGCTATTATATAAACATGGAGAACATATCACAAATTTTATATAGATTAAAAAATTCAAAATTTAGGAGTTCATTTCATTTAAAAACCAAAGATTTTGATTATATTGATAAAAAAGGAATTAATATGATTGAATCTCATGCTTATGATTTTGTATCCAAGCATCTTAAAGATATTTCAACATTTAATGACGGAAAACAAACACCAATGAAAGGACATCCGGTATTCATAGCTCAACATGCGACAGCAACATGTTGTCGTGAATGTTTAAAAAAATGGCACTCTATTGAAAAAACACATATCTTAACTGAAAATGAGTGTAATTATATTGTAAACATTATAATGGAGTGGATAAAAATTGAAATTAAACATTTAAAGGAGAAGGATAATGGATAGAAAAAGATTTATTGATGTAGAAAATCAGAAAATTTTATTAGCAAAAATTGAAGGATCTGAGCAGGAACAAGATTTAACAGAGAAGTCCACTTGTGGAGGTTATGCTAGAATACATCATTTTAAAAGACAAATAAAAGACTGGATAAATGATCCATTGCCAATAGATCCCGCCAATAAATATTTTGGTTTACCATATAATGAACCTTAAATTAATGTACAGGTTTTTCAATTGCCAATTTGTAATATGAATTGCTGGTATTGTTTTGTACCTGACAACCTTAAAAATTTAAGTGATCAAAATTCTAAATGGTTTTCAACGAATGAAATTGTTGACCATCTAGAAATGCAGTGTAAAGACAAAACTGTTATAGATTTATCTGGCGGCAATCCTGAATTAACACCAGAGTGGCCTTTATGGTTGGCTAGAGAGTTGAAAAAGAGAAATTTGGATAAAAAATATTATATTTGGTCAGATGATACTTTATCAACAGAAAGTATGTTTACATATCTTAGTGAAGACGAAATTAAAGAATTGGCTTCCTACAAAAACTATGGCAAAGTTTGCTGTTTTAAAGGTTTTGATGAAGAATCCTATGAATATAATTGTATGTTGAAAAAAGAATTCTATTATAAATCTTTTAAGACTTTAAAAAAATATATAGAATATGGATTTGATGTTTATGGTTATATTACACTTACAACAAATAGCATCAGAAATATAAAAGAAAGAATTGCTAATTTTATGGATAAGGTTCAAAAAGAAATTTCTTTTTATTTCCCTTTAAGGATAATTCCACTGAAAATATTTCAATTTACACCAACTATGGGTCGAATGATAAAAAATCCAGATAGCAAAAAAGCAATAGATAATCAAAATATTGCAATAAAAGCATGGTGCGATGAAATAAAAAAACGTTTTACAACAGAGGAAATTCAACAAAATATTTGTGAGATTAAGATAAAGGATTAAATCATATGGATAAGTTTTATGAAGAAATAATTCATAAATCCCTTGTAAATAAAGCTACTACAAATTTACAAACTTTTATTAAAAATTGCAAAGGATGTTTTATTGTTGATTGTGTGAAATTTTTAAAAGAGAGTAATCTTAATAATAATAAAAAAACGAATATTCTTTTAGAAACAACAAAAAACAAGCACATTTATAAAAGAAGTATTTATAAATATGTTAAATATAATCCAATTCCGCACATGTTAGATTCCGATTGGAGATTTACATATAAAACTCAAAATTATTTATTCAATAAGATTTCAAAGTATTGTGATCATAATAACAGATTTCTTTTTGTTGGTACACCCTCACTTATTTACAATAAAAACGCATTCTTAAAGAAAAGAGATGTTACATTTATAGAGAAAAATATTACAAGTATAAGATTTCAAAATAAAGTAGTATCGGATATTATGACATATTCTACAAAGAAAAAATTTGACGCGATTATTTGCGATCCTCCATGGTACAAAGATGCTTATCTGAATTTTATCTTTAAGTTTGGTAAACTGTCTAATATTAATGCGTTTCTTTTTGTTATATTCCCACCTTTTGGAGTTAGAGAATCTATTGAAAGAGAAAGAACTGATATAATTAATTTTGCTAAAAAGGTTGGATATGAATTGATTGAAGAAGATGTGGAAACAATCAATTACATATCTTCCCCATTTGAAATAAATAGTATTTTGGACAACAAAATAACAAATTTTCCTATTGATTGGAGATATGGCAATTTGCTAATTTTTAAGTATGTTCGCAATGAAACAATCAACTTTATTTTTTCAAATAAAAATGAAGAAATTAGATGGCGTGAATATACGATAAATAACATTAGAATTAAATTGTTGCCATCACAGACATGTTCAACAAAAAAAAATTTGAAAAAATTTATGATTCGGATATTCTTCCTACTGTAAGTATGCGAAACGACAAATTAAAGCTTGTCAATTTTTGGACGTCTGGGAATAGAGTATTTAAATGTAATAATACGAAACTGGTGAGTGAAATATTAAATTTAAGAAGCAAAAAATCTTATCGATTTTGTTTAAAAGTATATAAAGATAAAAAAGAAATTGTTGATTTTATAGAAAATATTATAAGTTTGGAGTATAAAGAATATGGAAAATATTGGGACAAAGCTTCTAAATGAATGTGTTTTAAATGATATAAAGATATGTGCTGGTGTAAATTTACACTTGGCTATTGTTGCACAACCTTTTTATTCTTACATGCTTTCTGGTAAAAAAACAATTGAATCTAGATTTTCAATTAACAAATGCTCTCCGTACCTAAAAGTAAAAGATAAAGATATTATGTTTATTAAGGATTCAGGAAAACCTGTAACAGCATATTCAATAATTGAAAATGTTAAGTTTTTTAGTAAAGATAACGATTTAAATTTAGATATTTTAAAACAAAAGTATTCGAAAGAAATTTGTGCCTTTGATGATGTATTCTGGGAAGATAGAATTGAGAAAAAATATGTTTCCTTAATGTGGATTACAAAACCTATTACTATACCACCATTTAATATCGATAAAAAAGACAAGCTAGGCTGGATAGATTACAATTTAAAATATCCTAATGTGGTTATTTTAATATCTGGTAAAATTGGAAGTGGTAAAACATATTGGGCAGAAAAAATTTCTAAGATGTTTAATTGTAAAAGAAATAGTTTTTCAGATTATTTGAAATTGCTGTGTTTAAAACAAAATTTGGAAATAAATAGATTAAATCTACAAAAAGTTGGTCAAACAGTGATACATAACAATTTTGAAGATTTTATGGAGTATACGATACTTAATAATTTTATAAATGATAATATTTTGGTTGTAGATGGTTTAAGACACAAAAAATGTATAGATTATTTTAAAAATATTGTAAGAAAAGTAATTCATATTAATGTTAATACTTCAGAAGAATTTAGAAAGAATAATATCATTTTACGAGATGGTCAATATTGCGTGAGCCAGGAAAAGTTTGAAACTGAAAGACAGAGCGAAGAACTAATCAATGACTGTGATTACACTATTAGCGAAAAAACAAATGAATGTGACTTGTACAATTTTATAAATAATGCTATTAAATACAAAACCAATAATTTACAGATGAATATATTTGAAAAATAATATCTAGTGAAGATAGCTTAAACAATTTGAAATCGTTTTTTGAATGTTCTAAAAATAGTAAAAATACCTATTACCACGATAGGTATTTTTTCGTATAAGTAAATTCAAACAAAAGGAGGATTTTTAAAATGTAAAAGCAAACAAAAACAATCATTGCCCCTTTAATTAGAAATAGAAAGAGATGTAAAAATTCTGCGAATTTTTGGTACGGGCGGAAATATCTCAAAATGTGCAAACGAGATTTGCTCTTTTGCGAAATTTCCTACTACATAGAAAGACTAGAAAATAATTAGGAGGCTAAAATGGCTAGAATTAAAACAAAAGACTTGAAAACTCAGTATATGATTAGAGTTTACAATCAAGATGAGTATGAGATTTTTAAGCGAGCGCTTGAAAAGTTTAAGGACAAATTTGATAGTCTAAATGACGCTATGAAATACTTTGCCTTGCTTGGCGCTGACAAAATGCTTGGAGATAATGTGCTTAACCAAAGCATAAATTTCAGTGAGATTAGAAAGAACTTGCAAGAGATAAACGACAAACTTACAACCATATCTGCAAACCAAAAAATGGACTTTGTGGACACAAATGCAAATGTGAGAATAAATCAAGCACTGCTAAATTTCATCACTAAACTAATCAATAAACAATACCCAATAAACCTAAATTCTTACTCGCAAGGTTGGAAGTATGACCCACTAGATGAAAATGGCATTGA
>DHNC01000004.1:24527-24735 GCA_002406115.1 Christensenella sp. UBA4626 | reverse complement strand
TGTAATTTATTTAAATAATTTATTATTTAATTTGTTTATAATTTCCTTATCAAAATTGATAAGGATTTTTTATGGCAGAGTACAATCACGTTGAAGTGGAAAACAAGTGGAGAAAATATTGGGAAGAACATCAAACTTTTAAAACTGATGTATGGGATTTTTCTCGTCCTAAATTTTATGCTTTGGATATGTTCCCTTATCCATCTGG
>DHNC01000004.1:0-24422 GCA_002406115.1 Christensenella sp. UBA4626 | reverse complement strand
GGCTACAATGTTTTGCACCCAATGGGATATGACAGTTTTGGTTTGCCTGCTGAACAATATGCGATTGACACGGGCAACAATCCTGTGATATTCACCGAAAAGAATATAAAAATTTTCACCGAACAACTTAAAAATATCGGTTTATCCTATGACTGGGATAGGGAAATCCGCACAAGCGACCCAAAGTTTTATAAATGGACGCAATGGATTTTTAAGCAAATGTATAACGACGGGCTTGCAAAATGTGTGGATATGCCTGTCAACTGGTGTGAAGAACTTGGCTGCGTGCTTGCCAACGACGAAATTGTGGACGGCAAAAGTGAACGTGGCGGTTATCCTGTTGTTAAAAAGAACATGAAACAATGGGTGATTGATATGCCAAAGTATGCCGAAAAATTGCTTGCAGGTCTGGACACTATTGACTGGCCAGAATCCACCAAAGCAATGCAACGCAACCGTATTGGCAAATCAATTGGCGTTGAAGTGGACTTTGAGATTGTCGGTGGCGGAAAATTTTCTATTTTCACCACTTGTATCGAAACAATTTACGGCATAACCTTTATGGTTGTGGCACCTGACAGCAAATTGGTGGATAGCCTTAAACCTCGCATCAAAAACTGGGCAGATGTGGAAGAATATCGCCGTCAAACGGAAAAATTGAGCGATTTGGAACGCACCGAACTCAACAAAGGCAAAACTGGTGTTAAATTGGAAGGCATTTTTGCAATAAATCCTGTCAACGGCAAGCAAGTGCCAGTGTTTGCGGGCGATTTTGTGCTTGCTAGTTACGGCACTGGTGCGGTTATGGCTGTTCCAACACATGACCAACGAGATTTTGAATATGCAATTGCACACAACATACCTATGATTCAAGTGATTGACGGTGCGGATGTGACAAAACACGCTTTTGAAAAACAAGATTATTTGGGCAAAGGCTGCAAGTTGATAAACAGCGAAGAATTTTCTGGCTTGACAGTTGAGCAAGCAAAAGATGCCATAACGGATAAACTTGTAAAAATGGGCGTCGCTAGGAAAACTGTCAATTACAAATTGCGTGAATGGATTTTTGCGCGTCAACGTTATTGGGGCGAACCTGTGCCAATTGTACATTTTGCTGACGGCTCAACAAAAGCAGTTGATGACAGCGAATTGCCTGTGGTTCTGCCTGAGTTGGATGATTACAAGCCGGCAAAAGACGGTAACAGTCCTCTTGCAAAAGCGGATTGGTGGGTGAATGTCACAGTTGACGGAAAGCCAGCAAAGCGTGAGACAAACACAATGCCAGGCAGTGCGGGGTCAAGTTGGTATTATTTGCGATACATTGATCCGCATAACGACAAAGAGTTTGCAAATCAGGAGTTGCTTAAACATTGGATGCCAGTTGACCTTTATGTCGGCGGGCCAGAGCACGCAGTCGGACATTTGCTTTATTCACGTATGTGGAACAACTATTTGTTTGACAAAGGGCTTGTGCCAGTTAAAGAACCTTTCAAAAAACTTGTTCACCAGGGCATGATTTTGGGTGCAAATGGCATAAAAATGGGCAAACGCTACCCTCAATTTGTGGTCGACCCAAATGTGATTGTTGCAAAATACGGGGCAGACACTTTGCGTCTTTACGAAATGTTTATGGGACCTCTTCAAGAAAGCAAACCTTGGGACGACAACGGTGTAAACGGCTCTCGCAAATTTTTGGATAGAGTTTGGCGTCTGCTTCACGAAAAACAAATTATTGACGGCGAAAATGCCAATTTGGATGCTATTTACAATGTAACCGTTAAAAAAGTGACTTCGGATTACGAAACACTTAACTTTAATACGGCAATCAGCCAAATGATGATATTTGTAAACGCCTTGGCAAAAGAAGAAACTTTGCCAAAAACAATGGCAGAAGGCTTTGTAAAACTCCTTAACCCAATTTGCCCTTGCATAACTGAGGAATTGTGGCAATTTTTGGGTCATGACAACACAATTGCTTACGAACCATGGCCTAGTTTTGACGAAAGCAAAATGATTGTCGATACGGTGGAAATTCCAATTCAAGTCAACGGCAAGTTCCGTGGCAAAATTACCGTTTCAAAATCCGCAACAGAGGATGAAATCAAGGCTAAAGCATTGGCAGAAGTTCAATCTTATGTTGCCGCTGGCTACAAAAAAATCATTTATGTGCCAGGAAGAATATTTAACATCGTCGTTTAACTTGACAAAACATAAAAATTTATTATAATAGATTTTGTTTTGGATATAAAGTTTAATAACAAAACAGGTTGCTTTTTGATTAAAAAGCAACTTTATATGCAGAGATGTCGGAGTGGTCGAGCGTCAAAGCACAAGTTTTAAATTATTTGCTAAGCGCAAATTTCAGCAAAAACTTGGCTTTTCCTTATTCCCAAAAACTAAACATTTTTGGGAGCCCTAAAAACTCGTTCGCCCACTTTAAGTCAGTAAATCTTTCTAGTTGTTTCTTGATTAAAACAACTAGTTATGCAGAGATGTCGGAGTGGTCGAACGAGCACGATTGGAAATCGTGTGATGTGAACAGCATCCATGGGTTCAAATCCCATTCTCTGCGCCACAACTCGAAAGCACAAGGTTATACAACTTGTGTTTTTTTATAAATAATTTTGATATGATTTGGAAATGTGATACAATGATTAAAGAAAAACTACAATTGAAAATTTTCGTTTAAGGGGCGGATTATGAGATTGATTTTAAATGGTGGCGGAAGTGACAAGCAAGTTGCGGAAAGTTACAGACTTTTTGCAAATTTAAGTGGCAAAGGCAAAATCATGTACATTCCATTGGCATGGTATAATGGCAGTTATGAAGACTGTTTATCGTTTTTGTCTGAACAATTGAAACCATATGGAATAACAGACATTGATTTAATCACGGACGCAAATCAAATCACGACTGAAAGGCTTGGCAAGGCGGCAGGCATTTTTATCGGCGGTGGCAACACTTTTAAATTGTTAAAGATGTTAAAAGACACATCAGCATTTGAAACGTTGGCAAAATTTGTGAAAAATACTGACACTGTTGTTATGGGAGGCAGCGCTGGAGCACTAATTTGGGGCAAGTCGATTGATAGTTGCAAAGACGATGGGCTGGGATTAAAATATATTTGCGATGTGAACAATGTCGGGCTGAAAGACAGTTCCGGCTTTGACTTTTTAAACGGATATAGTTTGATTGTGCATTATAAAAAAGTTGAAGAACAAAACGCTTTAACGGAAAAAAGAATAAAAAGATTGCTGAAACAGGGATATAAATTGATTTGTTTGCCGGAAGAAACTAGTTTGTATTTGGACAACGGAACGGTGACTTTTATCGGTACAAAACCAGCAGAAAAGATTGAAAGCGAAAATAAAAGGACAATTTATAACCCAAGAGATAACTCAACAATTTAACATTTGAGTCTTTATATCTTGATATAAGTTTAACCATTGTTTGCCACAAAATTTATAAGTGAAATTGTGAAAAACTATTGATTTATTTATGGAAAGTGATATAATTGATTGTAATAACAAGTGGTGAGCAAAATAAAGGGGGATTATGGCAAATTTAAATTTATACAAATTTTTCTGCTGTGTTGCAGAGGAAAAAAATATTTCAAAGGCGAGTGAAAAATTGTATGTTTCTCAGCCAGCTGTGTCATTTTCAATAAGGGAATTGGAAAGCGAATTGGGGCAACAATTGTTCATCCGCAAAAGCAAGGGCGTGGAACTTACAAATTTTGGCAAGATTTTGTACAATCAAGTTAAGGATTGTGTTGTAAAATTTGACCAAGCGGAAGAGTTGGCAAAGCGTTTCAGCAAGTTGGAGCAAGGTTCAATCAGGATTGGTGCTAGCACATCAAATGTGAATCAACTTTTGTTGGAATATTTGTCCAGTTTTGCAAAAAAATATCCAAAAATTCAGATTACAATGGAGCGTGACAGCAAAGAAAATCTGTTGAAAAAGTTGGGCGATAATTCTCTTGATATGATTTTTATTGATAAGGTTGATAAAATTGATGATTTCAAAAAAATCAAGCAGTTTGATGTGGAATATCAACTGATTGGTAACAAGGATTTTAAGAAAAAATATGACCAACAAGATGTTAATATAAAAGACTTTCCGGTTCAAGATTTGATGGTGCCAAGTGTAAACAACAATTCCCGCATAACTATCAATCAATTTTTTAAGGAAAATTCAATAACTTTGGAACCAAAATACGAACTGGACAATTACATTTTGCTTTATGAGTTTGTCAAAAAAGGGTTCGGCATTGCTTTTGTAAATATTGATTATTACAAAAAAGCAGTTGAGGACAAAGAGGTGTTTGTTTTATTCCCAAATTTTTCAATCTTGGCAAGGCAAATCGTTTGTTTAACAAATTATGAGCCGACAAATCCTGCCCTCAACAAAATGATTGAGATAATCAACAAAAACTAATCTTATTCAATTTGTGGGGTGAATATATGCCAATAGTCCACAATATGTTGAATTAAAATTTTGTGTCTCAACATGAATTTGTTGCTTTATTGTGTGGATTTAAAAGCCTTTTAATTTTGAGTTTTTAAAAGCGTGGCAGCCGACAAAATACAAATAAATTATGTATTTATATGTAATTTTAATTAAAAAAAGGACAATGCTATTTTAGGGATGTAACCAATTTAGCAAAGTCCATTTTTTTTAATTTTAAAAAATTGAAGATAAAAATTTTGATATTTTAGTCTTGATTTAGCCCGCAATTATCGTCAAAATCGTCCTGATTAAGGCAGCCAAACAAAAATTTTGTGTGTGGTTGGTCTTTGGTTAAACCGTCCATATTTGACCTACCATAAAGATATTCGCTTCTAAGTGCGGATTCATAAAATTCCACTTTGTCCATAAGTTGATATAAGTTTTGTTCGTGATAATAACCGCCAAGATAGGTGTGGTAATAGTAATGATGATTTCCGCTAAACATCTCCATATCAAAAAGCACGCCCGAACTGTAAACTTTTGCGTTTATGTCTTTCACTCTCACGCCGATGTCAGTGATGTCCACCTCTTCATGGTCGAGCAGCACATTATTGTAGTTGTCCACAAACATTATGTGCATTTCGTCCTTTGTTTTCCTTATGAGCAATGCGCCGGATTCATAAATCATAACAGCGTCATCTGGCCCAAGTTGGAATGGCACAGTTTTCCAGCCTTGTGAGGTCAAGATTTGCAATCTTTGGTTGTTGATTGAATCTTGTTGGTGCCTAAATCTTTGATTTTCACATTCTTTTAATTTTTTCATAACAATCTCCTTTTGTTGTTGGTATTATAAGGCGAAAATGATATAATGTAAACGACATAAAATTTATATTTGATATAACTTATACTTATATAATCAACACTTTTTAAAATTGGCAAAATTCACACAAAATCATGGAAAAATCTTTGATAAAAAACTAAGATGTGTTAAAATTAAATAGACAATGGGGGAGAAATATGGAAAAATTGGAATACACTGAACAGATAACACTTTTGCCAAGCCAGTTTGATTTTAATGACAATTTGTCACCAACAGCTATTATGGGGCTGTTTCAAGATATAGCAAGTTTGCACGCCGAAAAAATTGGTATTGGCTTTGAAAATATGTTAAAAAAAGATTTGTATTGGGTTTTGATTCGCTCTAAATACGATGTCATCCAACAGCCCAAACCATATCAAAAAGTGATTTTAAAAACTTGGCCACACCTTAAAGGCAGAGTGGATTTTGACCGTGATTATATTTTGAGCGATTTAAACGGCAATGTGCTAATAAAGGGCACAAGCAAGTGGTGTGTGATTTCCACAAAAACACGCAAACTGATGTTGCCAACCTATGTGGATTATCCTGCCGACTTGCAATATTTGGACGAAGTGAATTACACAGATAAATTTGCAAAAACTCCGACAATTGAAATTTCAAATTCTATAGCCCTCACTCACAAGGTGGCTTTTCATGAAATCGACCACAACAAACACTTGAACAATGTGCATTATGCAACATATGTTTATGATTGTTTGCAAAAGCAAGAACTTAAACATTTGCAGTTGAACTATATTTCCGAGTGCCGCTTGGGTGATGATTTGGATATTTATGTTCAAGAGAGTGCGGAAGGGTATTTGGTTGCAGGTTATGTCGGGCAGGAGTTAAAGTTCACCGCTTTGGCATTTTAAATTTAACGATATTAAAAAAATAAAAGCCGCAAAAAACTCACCATTTCGAAGTGAACCACACAGGGATTACTTCATTTAGGTGAGTTTTTTCTTTGTCTGTCAATATAACAAACGCATTAAAATGAAAGCAAAATAACTTGGTTTATCTTAACTTTAAATTAGGCTTGATAGCCAGCAACCAAATCGGCTTTCATTTCAGTCCATTGAGTTTTTGCTTGCTCAATTGCTGTTGCATAAGTGTTTTCAAAATTTGTTTCAAAAGCGGTTATCTTGTCGTTGATGTGGTTTTCAGCGTCATCCAACAAATTTTTAACTGTTGAACTCATGCTTGCAATTGCGTTCACAACAGCATTGTAACTTTGTGTAAGTTGAGCGGACATTGCATCCAAACTGTTGATTGCAGAAGTGTATGCTTGGTCAAGCGCAGTTTCTGCATTTGTCAAATTTGCTTCGATATTTGCCAAGGTTTGTTTCATTTCGTCGCTAACTTGGTCTTCTGGCAAACTTGCAATGTAGTTGCGGTAGTTCAAAAATTCGGTTTTGATTTGTCTAAATGAAGTCAAACTTTTTTGATACACAGAGTCATCATTCACAAAATATGTGTTTTTTGCATTTTCAATTTCTTGGCAAGCGGTGGTGTAGGCTTGCAATGATGCGTCAAGCAAACTTGCTGTTACGACATCTACATTTTGTTTTACATAATCAAATTTTGCTTTCAACACAGCGTTTTGTTTTGCTGTGTAATAAGCATCTTTAAGTTGTTGAGAATACATCTCAGCAGTTTCCAACCTTGATTGACGCAACTTTTCAATTTTGTCTTTGTATGACATCGCTTCAATCTTTGCTTTTTCAATGTATGGCATACAAATTTCAAGTTGTTCGTTTAAATATTCGTCAGTCAAATTTGCCGCTTGTTTTAATGTAACCTCAATATTGTTTTCAGTTAAATAACTGTTCACTTGGCTTTGAATATTGTTGTAATATTCCTTTGCTTTATCTCCCGAAAAAGCGATATTTACTTCATTTTCACCCGCATTAACAGAGCCTGTAACTAAAAATCCTGTTTCTTTGGAAATGTTGATAAACAATTTCACCGCTTCAACATCACTCATGCCAACAAATGCTTGACCGTTGATGATAAGGTTGCCTTCCTCGTTTATCGCATTCACACTTACAACTTTGTTGTTTGCATCAAGCACAAATTCAACTTCTGGATTTAGCGACACAGTCATCACCGAGCCGGATTTGTTATCCTTTTTACAGCCCGACAATGCAAATGTGGCAGTCAAACATAGCATGAAAGCAAACATCCAACTTAAAAATTTTTTCATAAACCCTCCCTTAAAGTGAATGAAAAATATTTCACACATAATTATTGTATCAAATTGAAAAATATTTTAGCAAACGATTTTCTTTACAACTCAGAGCATTCTGTCTAATTTTTTGGCAAATATTCCAACTTTTTGTTATTATTTATTATTTTTATTAAAAAACAAAAAAGGTTACACTATCTTTAAAATTTTGGTAACCTTTATTTTGAAAATCTTAAAATTTGTTTTGTTGGTGGTTTATTACAAAATTTATTTTTTTCTTTTGTCCATAACGTCAAGCATCATTTCTTCCATACGCTTCATGCAATCTTCTTGGGAATAAATTTTTGAACTATGTAAATATTTTTCTTCAAGTTCCGCCTTAACCTCTGGATGTTCAATAAAATAGTCAATATGTTTTGCCAAGTCTTTTGGATTTCTGTTTTTGAATATACATCTTTCATCAGCGGCAAAACCTTTTGTAGCACTTAGTTTGGAATCTGAAACAAGGGTCAATTTCCCGCAGCAAATTGCCTCCAAACAAGCAATGCCTTCCAATTCAGCCTCGGCTGTGTGAACATACATATCACTATAATTGATAACATCAATAACTTCTGTTCGTCCAAAAAGTTTGTAAATAGGTTCATTAGGCAATTTTTTGCCTAATTTTTTGTAGTATTTGATTTTCGGACCTTGCCCAGCAAGAATAATTTGAAGTTTGTCCTTATACTTTGAGTATTTAACCGCTTTGATAAGTGTGTCTTGTGATTTTTCACGTGCGTATCTACCAATCATCAGCAAAACAATTTTGTCTTGCAACTCTTCTGGCTTTTCTACAAATTGTTTTTTCACGTAAGCATTTACGCCATTTGAAATAACGTATCCGTTAGTTTTTGTTTTTATATGTTGTTCAAAAGTGTCTTGAATAAATTTGGTAGGGTAATGAATTGCATCAACATAACTATACAAATTTTTATAAATTGATTTGTACACATAATGGTTTACAAAACCAAGTTTGTTAAGTTTTAAATAGCAGGTCAAATTTTCTGCTTGCATATGGAAACCAGCAGTGATAGGAATGCCTTTTTCTCTTGCAATTTTTGCCGCAGCAACGCCCAACTTCAATGGAACCATAATATGCACAAGGTCAGTTTCTTCCAATGCTTCGTTGATTACATTTATGTCAGGCTTTGCCAGTGTTACACCGATTTTTGCAACATAAGCATTCAAAATTTTGCCCAAATTGTAGTTTGGTACTACAAAATAGTCTACTTCTCCTTTTTTGTTTTGGTCTCCACATAAAATTTTCACATGGTGACCCTGACTTCTTAAATATCTAATGAGATTCATGGCGGCAATTGTTGTGCCGTTATTTTCTTCACCTAAAACGTCACATACAACAGTTATGTTCATATTTTCTCCTTACATCAATTGACTTTTATCTATTGTTATTTTAAACTTAAAGCAAATAAAACTTGTACAAATAACCAATATTAGTCCATGACTTAAATTATTTTTGTGCGAAATTTGTCAAATTTATAAAAACATGGTATCATAAATTTTGATAAAAAACAAACATTTGAGGAGAAAATATATGTACATACTTATAGTAAGTGTATCAATATTTAGTGTTATATTCTTTAATTTGCTGGCAGATTTCAGTTGGACAATGGCTTTAAATCTACTTATAGGGTTTGCTATTGTTTTGTTGCCTTCGCTTTTTATCGCTCTGATAATCCGTGTTTTGCCGTCAAAATGGTTTGACCCAAACCTCAAAATCTACAGGGTGAGTGATAAAGAACGTAAGTTTTTGGTCAAAATTGGGATAAAAAAATGGAAAGATAAAATCCCAGAGGCTGGCAAACTTGTGAATTTTAAAAAAGATAAAATAGAAAAACCTAACGATGTTGAATACCTTAACAAATTTTTGAAGGAAATGTGCTATGGGGAATGTTTGCATATTTGTTGTATAATTTCAAGTTTGATCGGTATGTGCTTTATGCCTAATGGGTGTTTTTGGAATATATCTTTTGTAATAGCCATGATTTATAGCCTTTTAAACGTTCCATCAATTTTAATCCAGAGATATAATCGCCCACGTTTTCAAGCCTATGTTGAAAGACTTAAAAAAGTGTCAAATCCTGCACCTGAATTGCAACAGACACAAGAAGTTAAAGATTGTTAGTTGATTGTTAGGATTGTGAAAATCAAATAAAAAACAATTTTTTATTAAAAATAAATTGTATCCTTATTCATAAAAAAACAAAAATTACCAAAATTAACCGATTTTGGTTCTTTTTTTCTCTTTTTCTTTGCAATTCAAAAAAATAGTTAGTGCTAAAATGGGGGCATGGAAAAGGTTAAGAGGAAGTTTGGGTTTAAAAATTTGGTGGGCTATTTGGCTTTGTTTTTTGCCTGTTTGGTGTTTGCAAATGCAAAAGTTTATGGCATAAGCCCATTTTTGTTTGCTTTTTATTTTGCGTGCGTCTATGTCGGCGTGGATGAAAAATTGATGGCTGCTTTCACTTTGGGGTCTCAATTGATTGTGGATTTCAGTTTGCAGTCGTTTTTGATTGCGATTACAGTTGTGACGGTCGGGCTAATCAATTTTTATGTGGATCGTTTGGCAAAGAAAAGCATAAAACTTGGCACAAATTTTTGTTTGTATTTTGTGTCACTTGCCACTTACATTTATTACAACTACGCTCACATTTGGCAGTTGTGTGCATACTTGGTGTTTGGTGCGATTTCATTGTTTGCTTTCACCACGGTGTGTCAGGTTATGATTTTGAGACGAAACTGCTTTAAACTGACCTTGGACGAAAGTATTTGCTTTTTGTTTTCGGTGGCGGTTTTGGGCTTGGGTGTCGCTCCGGTGAATATTTATGGCTTTGAGTTGTACAAACTGGTGGCAACATTGTGCATTGTGATTTCGGTGGGGATTGGCAATCCTATGCTGACATTTGCACTTAGTTTGTCATTTAACCTGGGTGTTTCGATAAGTCTATCCAGCCTTTTGCCGATTGCGGAATTTTCAATCATAAGTCTGCTGGCAAGCATGTTTAGTATGCCAAACAAGTTTAAAATTGCAATTTCATCCTTTATCGGGGCGGCGTTTGTTGAGTTGTTCTTTTTGGGTGCAAATTTGGATGTTGTTTATTCCTTGCTTCCGATTTTAAGCGGGTTGGTGGTTTTTGTGGCGATACCTTCAAAAGGGATAAACGGTTTGGCAGATTTGGTGTATGTAAAACGCAGCGAGTTGACCAGCCGAAACCTTGTGAATACCACCCGTCGAAGCATACATAAACGAATGAGCGAGTTGAGCAACATTTTTATGGAGATGAAGCAAATCCATTTGAATATGATAAAAAAGGATTTGACTCACGACGAACTTGTGGCTATGCTGGTGCGAGAGGTGACATCGACTTGTTGCAAAGAATGTTTGGATAAAAACAGATGCACACGTTCGCTAGGCACGGACAATCGCAGCAGTTTGGAAAGTTTGATTGAAGTTGCATTAAAAAAGGGCAAGGTCAGTTTGTTGGATTTGCCTGCTGGGCTTACAAATAGATGTGCAAAAGTGAACAACCTAATCTCTTTGGTGAACCGACTGACGGATGAATACAGGCAATATAAAGGCATGGTGGCGGATGTCAATAATGTGAAATACCTTTTGGCGGATCAAATGGGAGCGGTGTCGCAATTGCTGCTGAACATCGGGGACGAAATTGACACAAATGTCACCTTTGATGTCGCTCGTGAAAACAAAATAATAACCCGATTGTTAAACCACAATGTGGAGTGCAAAGAGGTTTTGATTTATGCTGAAAAAAATCAGGATATTAGTGCGATTTTGATTGTTAAAAACGGCGAGAAAGATTTAGATTTTATCCAAAAGGTGACCACCGAAGTTTTAAAGACGCCGATGCAAATTTCGTTGATTAAACCTATGGAGGAAACTGGATTTAATTCTATAACTTTGAGGCGTCAAAGCAAATACGACTGCGCTTTCGGCTTGGCAAGTTGCTGCAAAGCGGGCAATGATGAGTGCGGGGATTGCCACAGCATAATTAGGCTTGGCAAAGATAAATTTTTGCTTGCCCTTTGCGACGGAATGGGAGCTGGCATGGCTGCACACAAAATGAGTGCAATGACGTTGAGCCTTATTGAAAATTTTTACAAGGTCGGGTTTGAAAACGACATCATTTTGGAAAGCGTCAACAAATTGCTTGCAATCAACAATCAAGAAAACTATTCCACTTTGGATGTGTGCTTGCTGGATTTGGATAGCCAACTTGCCGACTTTATCAAAGTTGGGGCACCTTATGGGATAATCAAACACAGCGACGGATTAGAGGTGGTGGAAGGCGGCGCCTTGCCAATCGGGGCTTTGGACAATATAAATCCGTCCATTTACAAAACTGCCGTCACGACAAAGGATATTGTCATTTTGGCAACGGACGGCATAACGGACGCATTCAAAACGATTGAGGAATATAAAGATTTTGTTTCACACTTGGTCAGCACAAATCCGCAAGTTTTGGCGGAAACAATTTTAAACGAGGCAGTAAGGCTTAACGACAACTCCGCAAAGGACGATATGACCGTGCTTGTAGCGAGGACGTTTTTGAAGAATTAAGCGGGTAAGCACGGGCATGGATTTATTACCGTGCTCGTAGCGAGGACGTTTTTGAAGAACTAAGCGGGTAAGCACGGGCATGGATTTATTACTGTGCTTGTAGCAAGAACATTTTTGAAGAACTAAGCGGGTAAGCACGGGCATGGATTTATATTAAAAATCTTAAAAGTTTTTCGATTTGTTTTTTAAAAAACTTTTCCTTTTTTGCCTAATTTTATATTGACATCAAAATCTATAAAATTTTTTAAATAGTATTGCAAAATCAGTGAAAATGATGTATAATTGCAACGTTTTTAAAAAAATAAACAAATTTTTGCAAAAAAGGAAATATTTTTATGGAAAATGTGCTTGAATATATCAAAAAAAATAAGATGATTAAACCTGGCGAAATCATCGGCGTGGCTTGTTCTGGTGGGCGAGATAGCATAAGTTTGTTGCACTATCTCAACTCTGTTAAATCCGAGTTGGATTGTGAAGTCGTTGCCGTAAACGTTGACCACGGCATCCGACCAAGCAGTGCCTTTGACACTGAATTTGTGATGAAGTTTTGCAAAGAGCATGGCATAAGGGCATATAAGTTTAAAGTTGAGGCTTTGAAAGTTGCAAAGGACGAAAAATTGACCATCGAACAAGCAGCAAGAAAAGTTAGATATGGTGTATTTGAAACTGTTATGCAACGAGGTCTTGTGGACAAAATTGCGCTTGCTCACCACCTAAATGACCAAGCAGAGACTGTTTTGCTCAACATTATTCGTGGGGCTGGCTTGTCTGGTGCAAGAGGTATGGAGCCAATCCGTGATGGCGTTTATATCCGTCCATTGCTTGAAACTCCTCGTGAAGAAATTATGTCCTACATTGATGAAAATGGGCTTGAATTTGTTGAGGACGAAACAAACAGCGACACCGAATTTAGCCGCAATTATATCCGCAACATTGTTATGCCAGCGTTGAGGAAACGCTTTAAAGGTGTGGACAAAAATATTATCAATTTCAGCAAAATTTGTGCGCAAGATGACAACTATATCAACAGTCAAATCGACTATGGCACACTCATCGAAACCGCTGAAATCACAAAAATCCCACTTGCATATTTCTATCAAGACCCTGCAATCGTAAATAGGATTTTGAAAAAAGTTATTTCAAAATTTGCAAAACAAGACATTGAAAGCCGACATATAAATATGGTTAGAGAATTTGCGTTGGAGGCAAACAACGGCGCAATTATCAACCTGCCTTTTAAAATTAAAGTTAGCAAGGAATATGATTATATCGTCATCGGCAACATCAAAAAACGTGATATTGAAATTGGTCAATATCCATTCAGAAAAGGCAAATTGAAAATCGAAGGTTATGGCGTCATCCGCACAACTTCAAGCAAAGTTAAAAACGAGCAAAAATTGCATCAACACATCATTGATGCAGACAAGTTGCCACAAGAAGCAGTTTGGAGGTTCAGACAAGAGGGCGACACATTTGCACCTTTAAATATGGGCGGAACCAAAAAACTTAAAGAATATTTTATTGACAAAAAAATCCCTCAACGTATGCGTGATGATATCCCAGTTTTGGCAGTTGACAATCAGATTTTGGCAGTTGCAGACATCGAAATTGCAGACAGCATCAAAGTTACTGACGAAACAAAAAATCTTTACAAAATCAATTATGAAAGAGATTTGATTTAATTTTCGATATATTTAATTGTTTTAAATTTTTATGATAAATTCTTAATAGGAGAAAAATTATGTTTAATAATTTGAGTGAAGAAATCAAGGCTTTGAATGCTGATGTTCACAATGTTGCAAATTGCGAAAAAGCAAAAAAGTTGCGTGGGACATTGATTGGCGTAGGGTTGCCACTTGCAATCATCGGCTTTGTTGGCGTGCTTATTTGTTTTGTGGCCTTTGTTAAAATTGCTTTTGCCAGTGTGCAAGCGGGTGCATTTTCATCAGAAATTTTAGTCCCTTTCATTTCAATTATCCCACTTGCTTTTATTGGAGGCATCGGTGCAAAACTTGCCTCACTCGGATTTGGGATTGTTGCTACAAGTTACACAACCAACCTTATTAAAGAAACAGTTGGCAACAATTGCCCAAATTGCGGCAACACAATCAGCGAAGGCATGGCATTTTGCACAAATTGTGGTGCAAAAGTTAAAAAGGAATGCCCAAATTGCAAGCACATAAACAACCTTAAAAGCGACTTTTGCGAAAAGTGCGGAACAAAATTAAATTAGTCAGACAAAAAAACGCAAGTTAAATTCTTGCGTTTTTTTGTTGTGCTTAACAATAAACTAAATTTATGAGCGTCAGTTGAATAATTTGGTCTATTTTGATTTTTTATTTAAAAATTTTGTTAAAACTTGTTTTTAATAAAATATATTTTAACTTAACCTTTTATCGCTGCCGGTCAGTTGAATATTGAGGCTGAGTGCCTTGTTGGCTAAACGGCTGTAAATACGCTCATCATAGCGGTCCAACAATTTTTCTTGGCTGAGATTGGTGGTTATCAAAGTTGGCAAATTGTTCACTTGGCGGGTGTTGATAAGATTGTAAAGATATTCCTTTGTTACATTCTTCAAAATTGGTTCAGTGCCAAGGTCGTCAATCAGCAAAACGTCCGCAGAAAGGCAATCGGAAAAATCATAAGATTTGCCGATATGATAAAGTCTGGCAAGTTCGTTCAACTCAAAAGCGGTTTTGTAGCACACCAGTTGATTATGTTTTAACATCTCATTTGCAACACATTCCAAAAGGAAAGTTTTGCCCGTGCCAGCGCCGCCCACCAAACAGATATTGATTTTTGAAACATTCGGATATTTTTCGCACCAACTTTTAAGCAAAGCACAAGTTTTTTTGTCATTTTCGTTCATCAAACTTTGGTTGCATTGCTCAAAAGATTTAAATTTGGTTTGGCTGCTGACACACATTGACAATTTTTTGTTCAACTCATTTTGCAAGCAACTGCAAATCCTGCCGCCAGCCACGCCCGTGTCGTTGCAGATTGGGCAATCGTATTTTGGCTTTAAATCAGATTTGTCAATATTGTGTTGTTTTAAATAGTCATTTATTTTGCCTTGAAGTTCTTGCAAGTCGTATTTCAAGGTCAAATTTTCTTGCTCGTAAGTGCTTTTTAAATAGTCTAATTTTGTTTTTGTAAATTTTGAATACAAATCGTTAAACTCAGGGTTTTGGCGTAAAGCGTTTATGTAATCATCCGCCTTTTCTTGTGCGTGGATGCGCTTTAACATAAACTGTTGTTTAACTTCGTCAATAAGTTTGCGTTTATTCATATTAAACCTCCACTTCATCAAGGTTGGTTATAAAACTTGCAATTTGCTCTTTTGTGTAATTGTTGTGGATGAAATCTGTCTTTTCGCTATCCTCAATTTTCACTTGTTTAACTTGTTCAAGTGTTTTGAGCCCAGCACTGTTCCAGTTGGACAGTATTTTGTTCAAATATTGCAAGGCATTTGTTTTTCCTGCGCTTAAATCTGCCGCATAAAGCACAATTTCGTGGCTAAATCCCCAATCGTTTGTCCAAACCGAGTAAAAACTGCGGTCAGCGTTGTTGACATTCCTTGCAAGGTTAAGATGCTGCAAAACCTGCTTAATTTTGTTGTCCATCGCCAAATTATCGTTCAAATATTGGGTGTAAGAGGTCAAATTTACAATGCCCAAGCGGAAAAGTTTGAGCAAAATATTATTGTAGCCTTCAAGCGTTCGGATAGAGGACTTAAAGCAGTTGTCAGCCACAGTAGTGAGAGTTTGTTGGTCAAACCCCATGTTGAGCCAGTTCACGATATATGAATCAATTTCTTTTGAAACATCCTCATAATAAATGCCAAGTTCTTTGTTGATTGAAATTGCAAGATTCATGAGGTTTTCTTTTTCGTTTTCATAATTTTCAATCTCTGGGATTGAGGTTAAGCGCATTTCAAAATATTTTGTGAGATATTCGTCCAAAACGTTCACATCTAGCCTACGTTTTTTTGTTTTGTTTGCTTTTACCACATATATAATAGTGTTAAGTTCAAATCCATAAGATTTTAGCCATTTGTTCAACAACTCTTTATCTTCAATTTGGATTTTACGTTTGCTGCCCATGGCGGACAAAATAAGCCCCATTTGGTCGTCAACAATGCCCAACTCTTCAATCTTTGCTTGAATTTGTGTTGTGGTCATTATTCCTTGACGAATCCAGTCCTTTGCAACTGTGAGGCAATAGTTTGGGCTTAAATTAAACCCTTTGTTATCCGTGCAATATTTAACAATTTTAATCAGAGCATCTTGTGCGATATGTTTGCGTTCAATAAGGTCGTAAAATTCTGTCATTTCATTTGGCGTCAACATACGACCCTCAAAACATTCTTGCAACTGGATGTTGAAATCCGCATATTTGTCCACCTTATATTTCTTAATGCTGCCAGCGTTGGAAATTATTGGCAAAAATCTCACTTCGACAGGGTCAGTGGAAAGCACTTTTACAAGCCCCATTTCTTCCCAATATTTAAAAAGAGAAATAATGTCTTCCTCACAAACCTTTAAAGTGGAAGCAAAAAATTCAAGAGAATTGTCCGCCTCGTCCGAACTGGAACATTTGCTTAAACCAAGCAAATATGCTTTGACACACAAATCTGGTGCCTTTGGAAGATATTCATTTATAAAGGTGTTGTCAACAAGTGTTTTGTTGCTCGAAACATACCCTGGACTAAATTTGCAAAAACTCATACTGCTATTTTAACACATATTTTTGCTAATGACAAAGGAGTTATCCACATTTTATGCCGAGTTGTCCACAATTTGTGGTATTTTTTGTGGATAACTTTTCTTTTGCTGTGCGTAAGTAATTTTTTGTCGATTTTAGGTTGGTTTTAAATTTGTTTTGTTTGTTCTAGACGGTTTAAAAAAATCATAAAATTCAATATGAATTGCAACAAGTTGAATTTTAAAAAATTTATAATCCAAACTTTGGCTGCCGTTTTGGTGGCCTTTTCTTGCTTTGCGTTGTTTGGTTGCAAATCCAAGCAAGACAATTTGGTTAAACTTTCAAAAGAGTTATCAAATTATGAAATAAATTTAAATTTGGACAACCAGTCAAAAACTGTTTCCGCTTCGCAAACGGTGGAGTATTTAAACACAAGCGAGGCAATTTTAAGCAAAATCAAATTTCATGTTTATCCAAAATATTTTGAGCAAGGTGCAACAGATAAGGTTGTTCCGCAAACCAAGGTAAACAAGTGCTATAAAAACGGATTGAGTTACTGTCAGTTTGAGGTGAAAAAGTTGCAAGTGTCTGGCGTGGAAACTGGCGTGGTGTTTGAGGGGGAAAATGACGGGATTTTGTCCGTTGGCTTATCATCCAGCCTAATGCCAAGCGAAAGGGTCAAAATTTATATGGAATACACTATCAAACTGCCAAACTGTGAGCATAGGTTTGGTTATGGCGGCGATACAATCAATTTGGCAAATTTTTATCCTATCGCTTGTGTATATAAAGACGGCGAATTTTCTTCAAATCCATACAATGCAAACGGTGACCCATTTTTTAGCGACTGTGCAAACTACAATGTAAACATCACGGCAGATAGCAATTTGGTTGTGGCAGGCACAGGCAACAAAAGCGAAATTTTGCAAAAAGAAGGCAAAACCACAACAAATTTTAAGGCTTTGGTGGTGAGGGATTTTGCTTGCGTGTTGAGCGAAAAATTTAAAGTTAAATCTGACAAAATCGGCAAAGTGCAAATCAACTATTTTTACTATAATGACGGCAACTCAGACCTTGCTTTAAAGGCTAGTGTAGACGCAATAGGCATATTTTCAGACCTTTTTGGCGATTATCCTTATGAGGTTTTTAATGTTGTAAAATGCGACTTCCTTCATGGCGGCATGGAATATCCAAATTTGGTTATGATAAGCGATGATATCGACGATTTGGACGAATATTTAAACGTCATCGTGCATGAAACCGCACACCAATGGTGGTATGGCGTGGTTGGCAATGACGAATACACTTTGCCATGGCTGGATGAGGCAATAACCGAATTTTCAACCGCATTATTTTATGATAAAAATTCGGATTACAACCTAACACACAAAAAAATAATTGAGGGCAACAAGCAAAATTATTCGTTGTTTATCACTGTCTATCAGGATGTTTTGGGCAGCGTGGACACAAGTTTGAGGGCGGTCGACCAGTATGACACCGAGCCAGAATACACCTATTGCACCTATGTTAAAGGTTGCCTTATGTATGAAAGTCTGTATTCACTTTTGGGCGAAAAAAAGTTTTTGAAAGCGTTGAATAACTATTTCCAAAACAACAAATTTTCCAATGCGCAAACAATTGATTTGGTCAATGCTTTTAGCGCGGCGTCTGGCAGCGATATGCAATCGTTTTTTGATAGTTGGATAAAAGGCAAAGTGGTTTTAAATTAAAATTTGAGCAAAAAAATTTTTAAAATTTGTTTTATTTTATGGAGCACAAAAAAGGGAATAAATAGTTCCCTTTTTTGTGAATAAAAAAACATTTTTTAAAAGTGGCAAAATAAATTGGTATATTTTTTAAGGGGAAAGCCCAATATCTACAAATTATTTTATTGTTTTTGCGACAAAAGAGTTTGGTTGATAGAATATTTTATTTGTATTTTTTTTAAACTTTGTTTATAATTTAAATATGCGAAAGTTTTTTGCCTATTTCAAAAAATATAAGTGGAAAGCGATTTTTGGTTCAGTTATGAAATTGATTGAAGCAATTTTTGAACTGCTAAATCCACTTTTGGTGGCAAAAATTGTGGATGTCGGTATCGTCACTGGCGATTTACATTATATTTTAAGGATGGGCTTGATATTATTGGCTATCAATGTGGTGGCATTTGGTTTGAGCGCTATAAGCCAAAAATTTGTGAGCCTTACAAGTTCGGGCGTGGCAAAAGAGTTGCGTTCTGCCGTGTTTGAAAAAGTTACAACATTCTCTCATCACGAATTGGACAAATTTGGCACGGCAAGTTTGATAAACCGAATGACGGACGATGTCGACCAGGTGGAAGATGCAATAAGTTTGGCGATGAGGCTGATTATTCGTGTGCCGGCTTTGCTGATTGGTGCGTTTGCATTGAGTTTAAGCATCGACAAAAAGATGTCATTAGTGTTTTTGATTTTGATACCTATTGTACTGTTGATTTTACTAATTTTCACAAAGAAAACTGTGCCATATTTTGGCAAGGTGCGTAAAAAATTGGATAAAATAAGCCAGGTCACAAAAGAAAATTTGGACGGAACAAGGGTTATCCGTGCTTTTAACAAGCAGGATAGGGAAACTGAAAGATTTGCAGAAGTTAGCCAAGATTACACCGACACAAGTTTGAAAATTACAAAAATAGCCGCACTTTTAAACCCAGTCATCTTCATGGTTGTGGATATTGCAACAATCGTGATTTTGTTGGTCGGCGGATATCAGATAAATATTGGCACATTGACACAAGGCAACGTGATTGCCCTGATTGATTATGTTTCGACAATCACCATTTCGCTTTTGGTTATTTCACAAGGTATAATTTTGTTTGTGAGGACGGTTGCAAGTTGGCATAGGATTCAAGAAGTGCTTGACACCGAACCTGCAATCAAAAACGAGCCAAATGCAAGGGCGTACAAAAAGCTTGATTATGAAAGTTTAATGGAGTTTCAAGATGTTTCATTCAACTACACTTTAAACAATCAAACCCCGTCGTTTATAAAAGATTTGTCGTTTAAAATATATCCTCATCAGACCATCGGTATAATTGGTGGCACGGGCAGCGGCAAATCCACAATTGCAAGTTTGATGATAAGGTTTTATGACCCAACTTCGGGCAAAATTTTGTTTAAAGGCAAAGACATAAAAGATTTTACATTGGAGCAACTTCGAAAAGACATCAGTATCGTTCAGCAACGCAGCACTTTGTTTAGTGGCAGCCTGCGTGAAAATATGCAGGTTAGGAATAGTTCAGCAACCGATGAAGAAATCATTGAAGCACTCAAGATTGCGCAGGCTTGGCCGTTTGTAAGCGAATGGCGCAACACGCTTGATTATCAAATCATGGCGGGCGGCAAAAATGTGAGCGGCGGGCAAATGCAGCGTTTGACAATTGCAAGGGCGCTTATCGGCAAGCCTGAGATGTTGATTTTGGATGATAGCGGCAGTGCACTTGACTTTTTGACGGACAGCAAATTGCGAAAAGCAATCAAGCAACTTAACACAACCACGGTGATAATTTCCCAACGTGCAACTTCTATAAAAGCCTGCGATTTAATAATCGTTTTGGATAATGGCGACGTGGTTGGAATGGGCAAACATTCCGATTTGATGAAAAATTGCAGTATATATAAAGAAATTTATGATTCTCAGTCGAAGTAAAAGGGAATTTAATTGATATGGAGAAAAAAACAACAGGTTACAAAAAATTTTTATCTCGTTTGATGCCGTATGTAAAACCGCATAGGGTTACGTTTTTTTGGTCGGTTGTTTTTGACATTGTTGCAATATTGCTTAATATGCTCATCCCAATCTTTACCGGTAAGGCGATAGATGCAATGATAACAGTCGGGCAGGTGGATTTCAGAATGGTTATTTTGATGTGTGTCACAGTTTTCATTTTAACCACACTCAACTCACTTTTCGATTGGCTTGGCTCGGTTTATATGAATAAATTGACCTATTTGACCGCTCAATCAATAAGAAATTCTATTTACAAAAAACTTAACAGTGTACCATTGAAATTTATCGACAACAACTCTCACGGTGACATCATGAACACCATGGTTACTGACGTTGAAAATGTGACGGACGGATTTTTGGAAGGATTTAAAGCAATCGTTTGCGGCATATTCCAAGTGATAATTGTGTTTGTGATTATGCTTGTTTTAAAATGGTCTTTGGCGTTGATTGTGTTGGTGATGGCGCCAATTTCATTGTTGGTGGCAATAAAGATAACAAAAAAGAGCAAAGAACTGTATCGCCAGAGAGTGAACGAGCAAGGTGCAATGAGCGGATATAGCGAAGAGATGATTACAAATATGAAAATCATCAAAGCGTTTAACAATGAGGCGGCAGTAAACAAAAAGTTTGGCGTAATCAACAGCCAGTTATATTATTCAAGTGAAAAATCTTTGTATTACGCCTCTTTGGCACATCCAGCAAGCAGAATGGTGAATAACATTTTATATGGCGTCATCGGTGTGGTTGGCGGCATTATGGCATTAAACGGTGGGATTTCTATCGGTAGGATAAGTTCGTTTTTGACTTATAGTGAAAATTTCACAAAACCTTTCAACGAGGTGGCGGGAATATTTGCCGACCTTCACGTTGCGGTGGCAAGTGCAAACAGGGTGTTTAACCTTTTGGATGAGCAGGATGAGATAAGCGATGCGGATTTGCCAGAACTTAAAAAATGCAATGGCAAAGTGAGCATCAAGCATGTGGATTTCAGTTATTCCAAAGCATTTAAATTGATTGAAGATTTCAACCTCGAAGTTGGACTTGGCGATAGGATTGCAATTGTGGGGCCAACAGGCTGTGGCAAAAGCACATTGATAAATCTACTTATGAGATTCTATGATGTAGACAGTGGTTCAATCAAAGTGAGCAACAAGGATTTGAGGAAGATAAAACGTAAGTCATTTAGGCAATTTTATGGCATGGTGTTGCAAGAAAGTTGGTTGTATAACGCCAGCGTAAAAGACAATGTTGCTTATGCAAAGCCGGAGGCAAGCATGGACGAAATTATTGAAGCGTGCAAAATGGCAAATGCGCATGATTTTATCATGAAACTGCCACACGGTTATGACACAATTATAAGCGAAAGAGGGGACAACATTTCAGCCGGTCAAAAACAACTTTTGTGCATTGCTCGTATCATGCTTTTAAAACCTCCCATGCTGATTTTGGATGAAGCAACCAGCAATATCGACACCCGAACAGAGATGATTATTCAATCCGCTTTGGATAAAATTATGGACGGCAGAACTTGCTTTATCATTGCTCACAGGCTTTCGACAATTGAAAATGCGGACAAAATTTTAGTGATGAATAAAGGCAAGATTATCGAAACTGGCACTCACCAAGAACTGCTTGCAAAAAATGGATTTTATACCGAACTTTTCAATTCTCAATTTGGAAATTAAAAAACTGCTTTTGTGCAGTTTTTTTATTGTGAATACAACAAACCAAATTTATGAACGCTAGTGAAATAAATTGGTTTATTGGCTAATTAAACTTGTTTTTACAAAAATTTTTTATAAAGGAAAGAGCAAAACGCTTTTAAAGTTATGCCTTTGAAAGGGGATGAGTGGCGTCATACATTTTTAAAAAATATTGCAAATTTTTTTGTATTCGTTCGTTACTTCCAAAAGTTATAGCCTGTTTTGCCGCAATGATTGCATTTTTAAAATCGCTCAAATAATAGTAGCACATTGAGAGATAATCATAAGGCAAGGCACCCCAGCAAGTTGGCGAAGAAATGTAGTTTAATTCTCGATTTGTAATCTTAAACATTTGATTAAACCACACCGCACTCTCAAGATATTTTTGATGCTCAAAATAACACACCGCCAAATCAAACATAGACTCTCTTGAGCGGTCGTATTCCAAAATTGATTTGTGCAAAAATTCTATTTGTTTGTTAAAATTATAATTATTTTTATGATTTTTGTTGATTTTTTCAGTAATTTTTGCATTATTTTTTAAATTTTTCAATTTTTCTTGTTTCTCTAAACCCAAAAATTTATAACATCTTGCGATATACCTATAACTTGCTGCCCGCTCTTCCGCCCAAGTTGCGGACTTTAAATTTAAGTGTTTTAAAAAGTGTTTTATTGCCAATTTATATTTTCCATGGAACATATATTCCCTTGCCAAATAATGCATATTTCGGTCGTCTTCTGGGTCCTCTTTAACGGATAGTTCCAGCAAGGGCAGATAGTTGGCTCTGGACTTTGTTACGTCCGCTCGGTGATTGAGTTGAATGGTTGGCAGGTCAATTGTCTTTAAATTGTTTTTTCGGGTGGAAGTTAAAATTTCATGCACGGGATGAGTCCAAATATATTCGCCAAATTTGTGTATTTTGTCTGCCATAAAAACCACGCCTTCACTTCCGTCTGGATTAAAATTCCAAGTGTATCTATATCTTGCTCTGCCTGTGTCATCCTGCCAATTGGTACGCAAAATTTTGCTCCAACCGGGGACAAAAAATTCATCGATATCCACGCAAACGCAAATATCTGTGTCAGCGGGAATGAGTTTTAAACTGTCATTTCTTGCTTCATCAAAGCGGAAATTTTTATACACCTTTTGTTTGGTGATGATGCCATAACTTAAAAACTTTTCAAAACTCCCATCTGTGCTGCCGGTGTCCAAAACGCAGACATAATCTGCCTCTTTTACCGATTCAAACCAACGGTCAATAAACTTGTTTTCGTTCTTTGCAATGGCATAAACGCATATCTTTTTTGTCATAGTGCATTATATGAAAAACTGACATTTTTGTTTAACAGATATGCCAAAACTTTCATTGACTTGTATGGTTTTTATATTGTATAATATAAACATGGGGAAAAATGAATTGACAACTGAACAATATTTGGAGTTGGTTGATGACTTTTTGTTGGCTTTAACAAAGGAAGTTGAGCAGCCTATGCCTGAAAATTTGAACACAAAACAAAAAAGATGGCTGATTGACACACTTTTGGAAATGCGTACGACTGGAGATACCGACAAAACATTGTTGGATTTGCAAGATAAAATTTTGACATACGAATTGAGCCAGAAAGGTGTAAAAGATTTATCCGATTTTAAGTTCACACAAAACACGGCAAAATTTTCTTGCGGAATGGATATTTTGAATGTTGATGTTGATGTGGTTTTTGTGCCGATGCTTTTAACTGGAGTTGATGATAATATCGAAAATGATAGGCTGTTGATGTTGGGGGCAGGATTGCAGATAAAAGAGGACTTTGCTATGATTACGCAAGAGCATCACAACGTTTTGCCAAAAAATAAAATATACACTTGCCGTGGATATAATCTGCCATGCAAATATGTTGCAAAAATTATTTTGCCAAATGACAAAAATATTTCATCGTCAGAATATACAATTTTTGATAACGCTTTAAAATCCGTGTTTGAATTTTTGAAAAACAACAATTTTAAATCCGTTGCTTTTGATGCAAATTATTTAAAAAATTATGATTTTGCATTGTTTGAAATTTTGAATAGGGAAATCAAAATAAATAGGAAAAAATATAAAATTTTATTAAATTATG
>DHNC01000012.1 GCA_002406115.1 Christensenella sp. UBA4626 | reverse complement strand
AAAATATTTATTTATTTTTTTGTTTTCTTTTTAATTTATTTGAAATTTTGTTTAGCCAGTCATCAATCTTATTTTGATATTTAACACTGAAATAGAACATCAATGCAAGTGCAATTGCAATCAACAACCAGATGAGCAATCCCCAACCCGCAAATGGGATTATGCTGCCACTGCCAAACAAAACTGTGCAGCCAATGCCTATCGCACGGCAAATAATGTTGCTCCAAAAAAAGAATGAAAAACTCATATTTGTCAGTCCCGCCACCACGCACAAAATGTCGTCAGGAAACATCGGAAACAACATCATAAGGAAGAATACATATTTCCCCTCGCTCATAATCTTTAGCCACTTTTCCGTTGTCTCTTGCCCAGCAATCCAATGCAAAAATTTTCTGCCCGCTTTTCTGCCCAGCCAAAAGTTAAAAAGGCTCCCAAGCATGATTGCCACAAACGAAAGCAAAAATGCTTTCCATTTTGAAAAAATCAGCACACCTGTCATGGTGACCAATATGGCAGGGATTTGCAGCACTGTGGTTTGCAAAAATTGTAGCAGCATAAAAACAATGGAACTGAACGCCCCGCCTTTTTCCACAATTCGCCTTAGTTTTGCAACCGTGTTAACCTCTTCCCAAACACCCGTCCATTTAAGCACGCCAATCACAATGCCGACAAGCAAAATCAGGCAAATCAAAAAAACAAGCCCACGAAGGATTGTTTTGCCCTTTGTGTGCGTGTTTTCTGTTTTTTCAACCTTTGCCTTGTCCATACTTTAATATATGTTCAAAGTGGAAATATTTGAATATAAAGTTGCAATTTTTCGGTTGCTCAATATATTTATGTTTGGATTAAAATAATTCAAAATTTAAAATAGTTAAACAAACTTTTCCGTTTCTTTTATAATCCTTTCCATCATTGCAACTGCCTCAACTGGATATTTGCCCGAAGCAGTTTCGCCAGACAACATGACCGCATTTGCGCCGTCGTACAAAGCATTTGCAACATCACTCACCTCAGCACGAGTTGGACGCTTGTTGTTTATCATGCTTTCCAACATCTCGGTTGCGACAATCACAAACTTGCCTCTCCTGACCGTTTTTGCAATCATATCCTTTTGAATGTGCGGCAATTTTTCCATAGGCAATTCAACGCCCAAATCACCACGAGCCACCATAATTCCGTCGCTTGCATCAATAATTTCGTTGAGGTTTTTAACACCCAAAGCGGATTCAATTTTAGAAATTATTTTCATATCGCTGTGGTTATCTTTTAAGATTTTCCTCACCGCTTTCACGTCCTCAGCAGTGTTCACAAAACTGATTGCCACCATATCGAAATTGTTTTTTATCGCCCACAAAATGTCATCTTTATCCTTGTCGTTGACATATTTGATGTTCAATTTTAGGTTCGGGATAAACAAACTTTTGTTATTGCTTAAAACCCCACCATTTTTTGCAACAGCAACAATCTCTTTAGCGGATTTTTCCACAACTTTAAACTCCAACAAACCGTCGTTTGCCAAAACTTTATCGCCAATTTCAATGTTTTTTATCAAACTTGGATGGTTGATAGAAACCTTATTTTCATCCCCCAAACAATCCTTCGCAAGGAAAGCAAACCGCTGACCTTTTTTGATTTCCACTTTCCCGTCCTTAAAGGATTTTATCCTAATTTCAGGGCCTCTTGTATCCAACATCAACGTGATACTTTGTCCCTCGGCTTGCAGTCTGCGTGTGTTTGCAACAATCAGTTCCATGTCCGGTCTTTTTGCGTGCGAAAGATTTATCCTCGCAACATTCATCCCCGCCTTTGACATCTTTTTGAGTGTAGAATATTCCATGCAACTAGGCCCTATTGTGGCAACAATTTGTGTTTTTACGTTTTTCATAAATCGTCCTTTTAATTTTATTTTAACAAAGCAATGAAAAAAATCAAAACCTTTCGCCAAATTTGTTTAAATTTCATTTTCTGGACACAACAAAATGTTTTGTTTTTAAAAATATTGTATTGAATTTTAACAATTTTGTGATATAATAATTTTATGGGGATGAAATAGTTTCGACTGTTATGCCCTGATTTGATACGCACGTCGAGTGTCGGCTCGTTAAATACGTCCTTGTTTTTGAACAAGATAAAATAAATCAAAACAACAATAAACTTGCTATGGCTGCCTAGTTGCGCCTAGCCGTCAGTTTGGCAGTACCGATATGTCAAAATCTGGCGTCGATTATCGGTGAACGATTGCGTGTTTTGCCTAAGGCACGCAACCGAACTTTTAGGCTAAAAATTTGTTTGTGTTGGTGAAAGGAACAAGTTTTGAATAATACTCATCAACTAAGCGTGTAGTGTATGATTTCAGTGCTTGGCAGGACATGGGTGCAACTCCCATCATCTCCACCATTTTTTTTAAACTTTTAAATTTTTTAGGTCAATCCTCTCAACGATTTTTTCAACTACAATTATAAATATCTTCATTTGATTTATTAAATTTGTTATAATATTTCTATGAAAAAAGAAAAATATGCTTTCGTACAATATAAAGATAGTTTTTCATCAAAACTCTGGATTTACAAATGTGATGATAGTTTTTCTATTGGCGATATTGTTGAAGCACCTATTTGTAATTATGCATATAACAACATTGCCATAATAAAAAAGATTAAATTTTTAACTGATAAACATTTACCAATTAAGAAAAATAAAATTTTGACAATATCAATTAAATTAGACAAACAAAAATATGAAAAATATTTTCATCCTTTAAAGTATATGAAAAATTATATAAATGAAGAATTTCTTAAGGACTGGAAATTTGAGAGTAAAAACAATTGGGTTAGATTTTGCGAATCAACTTTTGGCGGACAAATTAGTTATGAAAAAGACGGTGTTTTGAATTGCTCATTATATAACTATTGTGACGAAAATTATTTTGAAGAATACACTATAACCAGCCACAAAAATCTGAACATTAAACTAAAATTTCTTCAAACGGCATTATCGGAACTGTATTATAAAATAATAGATGAAGAAGAGTTTATAGAATTATTAAATATCGCTTAAAATTTTCGGCGGACGTTTAATTTGCCCCACCACTCGCCACGGATACACTGCCGTGGTTTTTTGTTGTAAAATACATTATCAACAATGCTTCATCTTCTTTTAATTATTTAACCTGTGTCCAAATAACTAGATAATTAAATTTTTCTCACAACAATAATTTAAGAATTTTAATATTATCCCATAAGATGTAACAATAATGTCAGGTTTCAGCAAAACTTTAAATTTTATATGATATCATTCCAATATATAAAGGACTGATTATGAAAATTGAAGAATTGTGGAAAAACTATAAATTTCCGAAATGTGAAAATTGTAAAAAAGAATGTGCCGGACATCTAAATTATGAAAATCTATGCTCAAACTTAAATTACTTGCAAGAATATGCTGAAAAAAATTATGAAAAAAATAAATTAAGTTTTATTGAATTAAAAAAATTATTGAACGATAAAGCTCCAACAATTTTTTCATTTGGGTGTGGTTTAGGCTTAGATAAAATTGGTGCAGACGATGTTTTTAAAAACTTAAAATATTGTGGCATAGATGCAACAGAATGGGCTATCAAGAAGACTGAAAGTTATAAAGAATTCAAGCCAAAGCTCCCTAAAACCGTCAAATACGATACTGGTATTTATATTTTGAAAGGCAAATATGAAAACACTGTATTGTGTTTTTTCAATTCTCTGTTTACGGTATCCGAAAACTCAGATCTAGATAAAGATTTAACAGAATGTTTAAAAAATAAAGATAATTTTTACATTGTTTGTAACTTTACAATAAACAAAAACTATCACATGCCAAAAGAAGAACAGGATTTCTTAACCAAGCTAATGAATAATTTAAAAAACGATTTTAGGTTTAGTAAGTTTGACATTTTAGATGGAAAAGGTATAATTATTCATGGAGTAAAAGTCTAATTATTCAATAAATAATTAAAGAATTAAAAATTTAAGTTATGATTTTAAGTGTTAGTAGGCGGACGGATATCCCCGGATTTTATAGTGATTGGTTTTTTGAGCAATTAAATCAAGGTTTTGTTTTGGTGCCAAATCCAATCAACCCGCAAAAAATTGCAAAAATTGAATTAAAGCCTTTTAAAATTGATAATGTTTTTGAAAACCTGCTTGGGGACAAAACTGTAGAAACATCTGGCAATATTGAGGGTATTGTTTTTTGGACAAAAAATCCGCAACCCATGATTGGCAAACTTGACCTATTAAAAGATTACAAATATTATTTCCTTTACACGTTAAATGCCTATCCAAAATCAATTGAAACAAATTTGCCGCCAGTTGAAAAACGCATTGAAAGTTTTAAAAGTCTATCAAAATACTGCCCTGTTATTTGGCGATACGATCCAATCTTGATTTCTGACGGCATTGATGTCGAATGGCATATAAAACAATTTACAAATTTATGCTCAGCCTTACGTGGGTACACAAAACACTGCAAAATAAGTTTTTTGATTACGAGTTATTCAGGTTGTGCCAAAAATTTGCATGGGCCATCTTTGAGCCAAAAGCATCAAATATTATCCGCATTTTCTCAAATTTCAAAAGCAAATAATATTCAAATAGAGGCCTGTGCCGAAAGCGAAGACTGGTCGCAATACGACATCATACCAAGTAAGTGCATCGACGGCAAAATTTTTGAAGAAATGTTGACGGAGAAATATAAAGATTTAGGCTTAACGGTCAAGCGAAAGAATAATAAAATTGACGGGCAACGAAAACATTGTGGATGTATGCCATCGGTGGACATCGGTAGGTACGACACCTGCTTCCATGGCTGCAAATATTGTTATGCTATGAAATCCAACCAAAAATCAATGCGTGACAAATTGTCCGGCGAAATTTACACCCGCAAAACCGACCTCGAATTTGAATATAAATAAATTTGTATTTTAGAACAAACTTTATTTGCACAGAAATAAACCCGTTTTCAACATAAAATCCACGGATACACTGCCGTGGTTTTTTGTTGGCAAAAAGGGATGCGAACCAACTGCTTTTTATTATGTTAGGTTTGATTTTATTATAATTTTGGAATGATGTGGAATGGTTTTATTTGCATTAAGGCGACAAACTTGTTGGGATTTGGATATTGACAAATGAGGGGTTCGGTGTTACAATGCTTTCAAATTTAGGAGAGGATATGAGCAAACTTATTGCAGCAATGATTGCAAAAAATGATGTGTTTGCACAGATTGAAAAATCACGTAAAATTATGAAAACAAAATCATACGAGCAGCAGACAAGAGAATTTGCGGATTTTATCTTAAAATTTTCAAAGAGAGGTAAAAAATAATGAAGAGCGATTACAATGGATTTTATCATGAAAAAACATTCGTAGCGATGGACAGCGACTTGTTGATTTGCTTTGCCGAGATGTATCGTGTAAAAAACTTTTTTGGAAAAGTTGAAAAATACAATTTCAGCAAAAGTTATTTTGCCATTCAAAACAAATTTGAGGAAACTTTGTTTGTTTTCAATTTGATTATGGAAGGCAAACTTACCCCAGTGATAACCAACACAATTTTCCAAGAAATTAGCGGCAGCATTCACCACTCAGCATTTAGCAACAGCGACAGCATTTTGAACTTTTTGGTTAAATTTTGCTACACTCCAAAATACAACCTTTTGCTTATAAATAGAGAGCGAGATAAAATTCAAGTTTTGGCAAAGGCATATTGCTTGCACTACTCTGACAAAGAAAAAAACAAGTGCCAAGCCCCTATGAAATTCCAATACGATGCGTTCAACAATGCTATCAAGCCTCAAAATGATGCAACCGCAATGGCAGAAGCAAGCGTTATGAATTTATCCTTTTTAACCTACAATGGCAAGGACTTTATTTGGAAAGTTGATAATGATGAACACAATTGCAGAGCGAAAGGCATAGCCGCAATCAATGTAAAAAATGGTTTTTACACCCAAGGCAAGTTGGGCAACAAAATTGTGCCAAAGCCTATCTATTTGGTTGATTTTGTAAAACAAATCAAAGAGTGTGACGGCGGCATAGATTATTACAACATCCCAGCCCCAGACGAGAAAAAACTTTCCAAACTTTGCTCTTACATCGACATTGATGAATACAAAGCCGAGTTGGCAAAGAACGACGAATATTGCATCTAATACAACTATCTAAATATAGACTAATTTATTTTGCCACGTGCCTAAAAATGATTATTTCAGTCACAAAAAAACACCAACAATTTTGGTGTTTTTTTCTATACTTATCAATGATTAAATCTCTTTTAATTTCCTATCCAACTCTCGTTTTTTTAAGGTTTCGCGTTTGTCGGCAACCTTTTTGCCACGAGCAATTGCCAGTTCAATTTTAAGGTTGCTGCCACAAAAATATGCTTTTGTAGGCACAAGGGTCAAATGTTCTTGTTCAATTTGTTTTTTAAGCTTTTCAATCTCAATTTTATGCAACAAAAGTTTTCTATCACGGCGGGTTGTGTCCCCATATCTGCCAGCGTCAAAACTGTTTGTGTATTCCTTGATATAACTGTTCCTCAGCCAGCATTCATCATCCTTGATAAATCCATAACAATCCACCAATGAAAGATGACCGGCTCGAACCGACTTGATTTCATCCCCAGTTAGCACAATCCCAGCCTCAACCGTATCCAATATTGTGTATTCAAACCTTGCACGGCGATTTTCCGCCACAAGACGATTTTGTTGTTTGTTTTCCATAAAATTATTTTAGCACAATTTTAATTTAAAGCCAAACATTTGAAATTGAGTTCACACCACAAAAAAGAGCAAACATTCCGTCCGCCCTTTTATTTTTTACTATTTAAATTAAATTGTTTCTGTTACAACTTGATAAGTTGTTGCGTTGTTGACAGTTGCTGCGTTGCCGAATACATTGTAAACTGCAATTTCTGCACAAGTTGCATCGTCAACAGTGATTGTTGTGCCAGCAAGCACGTTCAAAGTTGGGTTGCCGCCAGGATATTTGTCAGCACCAACTGCGTTTACAACAATAGCGTCACCAGTTGCATCTTGATGTCCAGCAACATAAGTGTAACCAACTTTTGCACCAGTTGCGTGAAGTGTTGCACCATTGATTGTTGTTGTACCTGATCTAAGGTATACAGCAGTTTTTGCAGTGATTGTTGCAGCGCCAATTGTCAAAGCGCCACTATTTGGCATATAAACGCCATTTTCGCCGCCAGTGATAACTGCACCGTCGTGAATGTTGATAATAACATCACCTTGACCTTTATTGCCAACGCCTGAAACTGCATTTGTATCACCATCAACTTGAACTTTGCCGTACAAATCCAATTGAGAACCTGGGTTTATAATTGCAATACCAGCACAATCTGTTGCTTTTACTCTATTTGCAATCAATGTGAAGTTTGATTCAACTGTCAATTTGCCACCGTTTTCAACCCAAATACCCCATTTGTAAGTATCGAGTGTGCCGTTTTTAAGAACAACCTCTACTTGCTCAGTAACAGTTTTTTCTTCTTTAATATCAAAGCCGCCTGATTTAGTTGTTGTTAATTTTTTGCCACCAAAATCAATAGTAATTGATTTGTTAAGTGGAATGTATTCCTCACCTTCATAAGTTGCATCTTTAAGCAAGGTTACAGTTGAGCCTGCTTCCAAATTTGTGAAGATGTCTTTTGTGATTGTTTCGTAAGTCGTGGTTGTGCCAGATGCGGATACAACTTTCAACACAGTTTTGTCTTCTTTGCCGCAGGCGGTGAACACAAACAATGATGAAACAATCAAACAGCAAGCAATCATGAAGCCTATAAATGATTTTCTTTTTATCATATTTCCCCCTAATTAAATATTTGAGATGTTATCTCTTATCTTGATTGTAACAGATAAACAATTAAAATCCAACTAAAAATCAATTGGTTTTTCAAAATTTGAGATATTCGACAAAAGTCGACAAATTCTGCAAACGTTCAATCTGTCAAGATAGTATATACTTTTTTTCTGGTTTATATAACCTCAAAACCAACTTATTTTTTGCCTCTGCCAGATTTTTTCGAATATGTTTTTGTTGATTTTCTTTTGGTTTTTTGAGTGTTTTTGGCGTAAGAATGTTTTGATTTGCCTTTTCCGCCACCCTTTTTATCTTTTGTTTTGGCGTTTTTGCTTATCACAAATGCACCCAATTTTTCGGTGGTATCTGCCAAAACAAAGTCAATTTGACGCAAGGTGGTGTTGCAATTTGCCACGATGATATCAATACTGTCGCCAATTTTGTATCTATGCGTTTGCCCATTCAAACTCAAATTCATGTCGTCATACTCATAGTTATCCATTGGCAAATCTTCCGCTTTCACTAGCCCTTCTATGCCGTTTTCCAACTCAACAAACACGCCAAATTCCTGCACGCCAGAGATTGTGCCAGCAAATTTTTCGCCCAAAAACTTTTGCATATATACGGCTTTTTTGTAATCATCAACTTCACGCTCTGCCTCGTCCGCATTCTTTTCCGTTGCGCTGGATTGCTCTGCCGCACGCTCCACAATTGGCACATATTTACGCTTCAATTCGTCCACAGGCACGCCGTTTATATATTGTTTGATTATCCTATGTATCATGAGGTCGGGATAACGCCTGATTGGACTTGTAAAATGGCAATAATATTGACTTGCCAAGCCAAAATGCCCCAAACATTGAGTGCAATATCTTGCTTTCATCATGCTGCGGAGCATAAGTTTCATCATTGTGGTTTCACCCGGCATACCAGCAAGTTTTTTGGTTATTTGTTGGAAAGCCATTGGATTTTCGCCCTCTTCGTCCAAATTGTTGCTTACACCCATGCCGTTAAGCAAGTTTGTTATTCTCACAAGTTTGTCTGCATCAGGTTTTTCATGCACACGATAGACAAAAGGAAGTTGCTTTAAGAAGTAAGTTTTTGCCACGCATTCATTGGCAAGTATCATCAAACTTTCAATTATCTCATGTGCCTCATCTTGAACACGTTTTTCAATGCTGACAATCTCGCCCGCATCATTTTCCAAAATATATGGCTCAGGCAAATTGAACCTGATTTCACCACGTTGCTCTCTCAATTTTTTAAGTTTGTTCGAAATGTCTTGATAGCATAAAATATCCGGATAAACATCTGCATATTTTTCAATAAGCAACTGGTCGCCTTGAAGCATATTCATAACTTCGGTGTAAGTCATTCTGTGGCTGGAACGGATTATACCCTCTTTGACTTGGCTGGAAATTACATGGGCATTTTCATCCAAATTGATTTCAACCGTCAAGGTCAGCCTGTTCACCCCTTCGTTTAACGAACAAATCCCGTTTGACAACTCTTTTGGAAGCATTGGAATAACTTGGTTTGAAAAATACACGCTAGTGCCACGCTCGTAGGCGGTTTTGTCAAGTGCGGAATTTTCTGTCACATAATTGCTTACATCGGCAATGTGCACAAACAACTTGTAGCCGTTCGCTTGTTTTTGGATTGATAATGCGTCGTCAAAATCCCGTGCATCTTCGCCGTCGATTGTGATAACTTTGTGCTCGGTGTAATCCTCACGCTTTTTATATTTTTTCAAATCCACAGTTTGGTTTATTTGTTTCGCTTCGGAAAGCGTCTTTGCGTCAAATTTATCTATTAGGTTAAACGAACGGATGATTGAAAGTTGCTCCGCCTTTGGTTGATTTGCCTTACCCAATATTTCCACAATCTTTCCACGTGCCAAGTTGCTTGTTATGCTGTCAATGTCAAGTTCCACCCAAACTTTTTGATTGTTTTGAGCGTTTAATGAGTTGCCTTTAAGTATCCTAATTTGCGGCAACTTTGGGTCATCTGGAAAAACCACATCTTTGGATTTGCCTGTTATGAAAGTGCCAACAACGTGGGTCGTGTTTCTAACCAAAACCTTAACCACTCTTGCTTCAATATCCTCGTCCGATTTTGTGTTTGTGATTTCGACCAAACAAAAGTCCCCGTCAAAAGCACCGTTTGTTGCAAAAGCAGGGATAAAAAAGTCAGGATAATTTTGCACTTTTGCAAAGCCATAGCCTTTTTTGTTGATGCTTATCACCGCTTTTAAATAGCCCCTATCCGCACAAATTGACAATCTGTTTTTATCATCCAAAAACAGTTCACCATCGTGAACCATTTCCACCAACTCGTTTTTAATATCAACAATTGCGTCTTGCGTGTATTTGGACAGTTCTTTCGCCATCACGTCAATCGTGCAATAACTGAGTTTATGCTCTCTAATTAAATCAATATAGTTTAAATTCATATATTTCATTCTAACAAATTTTTACGCAAATGACAAAATAATTGTCACCCCAAATAACAAAATATTTCTTATCATAAAATATCTAAAATTATAAGCAAATATTTTTACCTACTAGATTGACTCATGTCCCACTTAAATTATTCAACAAATCTAATATCTCATGTCCTCCTTTAAGTTTCCCAAAAAGCATTTGTTTTTAGAAGTGTTTGTCTGGAGAAAGTCTTTAGAAATTGTGTTAAAAAGTCCGATACTCTCGTGTCCCCTTGCGAGGGGAAGGTTGGTAAAACGCTTGCGTTTTAACAAAGGGTAGTTTATTTAAGTCCTCTTTTATTAGGCTTTCAAAATAGGATGTTATTGTAACTACCCTTTGGTGTTCATTACATTCACACCAGCCTTCCCCTCACAAGGGGACACGAGATATGTGGACTATTGGACACAACTCGTACCTACCTTCCCCAGACAACCGCCCCTAAAAACATAAGTTTTTTGGGGACCCCGTAGGGGACACGAGTTTTAATCAAAATGCTTTATATAATAAAAAAAAAGAGGTGCGCTTTACACCTCTCCTATTCCTAAAACATTCCTGGTATTTTAACCAACAAACAGTACACAATTACAAAGAATGTAATCAAACCAGCCATAATGTAAGCAAGTTTGGTTATACGACCTTCACGTGAACCACCCTTGTTTTGAGCATAATAACTATCTTGATTGCCTGTCAAAACATTGTTGCCGTCGCTATCGCCATTGATTTGCATAAACACCAAAACAATCAATGTCAAAGCAAGCAAAGCGATGATAACCAAGCAGATACTTTCCAGAACTGGGAAAGATTTGGTAATCCATTGTGGAACTGTTCCTAAAATATAACTCATAAAATCCTCCAACTAGATAAAACTTGTGCCTTTGTTTAATTTATCAAAACAAAGACGCCAATCGTAAATTATTGCTTTCATATAATACCACACAAGATAAATCTTGACAAGCAAAATCAATAATTAGTGCCTAATATAGGTCAAGAAAATCAAAAAAGCGAATAACAAAATTGCAAATATCAACAAACTGATTTTTTCAATCTTTTTTTGTTTTCCGTCGTGCGCCTTGAAAAAGTTCATCACACACAGCAAAATGCCAGCCAAAACAACGATCCAGATTGTTGCAAACCAGATTGTTGGCATGGTTTGGAAAAAATTTACAACTTGATAATATACTTCCTTCATGATTTTTCCTCTTTTGTATTCTAACAAACTAAGCGTTATTTGTCAATAACATAGATAAAAATTGGCGGTCAATCCTAAATATTATTTAGCCATTTTAAATGGCCAAAAACTCGAAAATTTTGACTGTATTTTTGCCTATTTTAACAAACTTTTGCCTTCAAAATATGGGTTTGGTTCCAGTCCCATCAAGTTTACAAAGGTCGGTGCAACATCTTGCAGGCCGCCTTGCTGTTTAAGTTTGTGAGGTTTATCGTCCAAGACTGCACACATAACCCTATTCAAAGTGTGAGCGTAATGCGGCTCGCCATTTGGATATCTCATTTGCTCGCTATTGCCATGATCTGCGGTGATAATCATAAAATAATCGTGGCTTTTTGCTTGTTCGGCAATATTTTTTAGTTTTGTATCCAAAAATTCAAGGGATTTTACAACCGCATTGTAATCGCCAGTATGCCCAATCATATCCGGATTTGAAAAATTGACAATGATTGCGTCGTAATTATCCTTTATCGCTTCGATGGTTTCATCCGCAATCTTTGCAGCCTGCATCAAAGGTGTTTTGTTAAACTTGTCCACTTTTGTGGTTGGCACATGAATGCGGTCTTCGCCCTTAAAAGGCTGTTCCACGCCTCCGTTAAAGAAATATGTGACGTGTGCATATTTTGTGGATTCGCTTATTTTAACCTGTTTAAGCCCAAGTGAGGAAATATATTCGCTCAGCGTGTTGTGGACAATGTTTTTGTGATACAAAACATCTGTTTTTGCCGTTGCGACATCTGCCATTGTGGCTATTTTTGCTGGCATATTTGCCACAGTTTTTACAATCTCACGCAAGCGGTCTTCTCGGAAATTGAAGAAAATCAAATAGTCTTTGTCGGTCAGATTTATAGGTTGTTCAGTTTGAACATGTGTTGGCACAACATATTCATCAGTGTTGCCAAGTTTGTGTTGAGTTTGCAAATATCGTTCAACCTCGCCTTGTTTGATGCCGGTTTTATCCTCAAACATGGCAGCGACCGCCAGTTTAACTCTGTCGTAATTGCTATCCCTATCCATCGCATAAACTCGACCGCCCACGCTTGCAATCTCGCAATTTTGGGTGTTTTGAATGTTTTTGTTCATAGTTTTAAGATATTTCAAACTATCCGCACTTCCGCAATCCCTGCCGTCGGTTATGAGGTGAAGATAAATATGATTTGCTTTGCCGCTAAAAATTCTCATTAACTCGTAGCAATGGTTGACGTCACTGTGGATATTTTTGTCACTCATAAGCCCTATAAGGTGGACATTGCCGTTGTTTTGTGTGATGTATTGCAAAATTGAGGTCAAAACTGGATTTTTTTCAAATTTATTTGCCGCAATTTCATCTCTAATCAACTTTGCAGTTGAAGGGACAATCCTACCCGCACCGATTGTTAAATGACCGACCTCGCTTCCGCCCATTTCGCCAGCAAAAAGCCCAACAGCCTCGCCGTCAGTCTTTAAAAGTGAAATATTGTTTTTTAAACTGTCCAAAAACGGTGTTTTTGCGTTTGCAACTGCGTTAAATTTATCGGCCTTGCCTTCACCATAGCCGTCAAGAATAATCAAGATACCTTTTTTCACTCTGCCCCCTAAATATAAATATTTTTTGCTTTTCAATTAAAATGAAAATGCTAATTTTTTGCTTTCAAAAAAGAATGTTATCAAACAAAAAGAATGCCATGAAAATGCCGTTATTTAATTTAAAACAAGCATAAAGTCATTACAAACAAAAAGACACAATAATTGTGTCCCTTTTAACTAAACATTTTCAATAATTTCAACACAAGGCAATTTTTTACCTTGCAACAATGTTAAACTTGCACCGCCACCAGTTGACAAATGAGTTATACGCTTTGCACATCCCATGTTTTGAACTGCCGCAATGCTATCGCCGCCACCAATGAGAGACACCGCCTTGCTTTTGGCAACATATTTTGCGATTTTGTTTGTTCCCTTGCGGAATTTATCGTACTCGTAAACCCCAAGAGGACCATTCCAAACGATTGTTTTTGCTTTTTTGATTGCTCTTTTAAAAACTTTGATTGTTTTTGGGCCAATATCCATGCCTTGATAGTCTTCGCCAAAGAAACCGCTCATAAAACGCTTGCTTTCCGCATTTTCGCTGAAATCTTTTGCGCCAATATTGTCCACCGGCAGGATAACTTTGACACCTTTATCTTTTGCCTTGTCCAAAATTTCCTTTGCCAGTTCAAGTTTTGAGTTGTCAACAATAGAATTGCCAACCGCACCGCCGATTGCCTTAACGAAAGTGTAAGACATACCTCCGCCAATCAAAATTGTGTCAGCAATGTCCAACAAATTTTCCACAACTGGCAATTTGTCAGATACTTTTGCACCACCAAGGATTGCAACAAATGGATGCCCAGGGTTTTTCAAAACTTTTTCGAACATCTCCAATTCATGTTCAACCAAAAATCCGATTGCGTTTGGCAACAATTTGGAAACTCCATATGTAGATGCGTGTTTGCGGTGAGCAGTTGCAAATGCTTCAAACACATAAATATCTGCCAATTCTGCCAGTTTTGCAGCAAACTCCGCATTATTTTTTTCTTCACCAGGGTAGAATCTGATATTTTCCAACATCAGTACATCGCCCTCATGCATTTTGTCAATCATCTCTTTTGTGCTGTCTGACAAAACGTCCTCTGCAAAAGAAACTGGCTTGTCCAACAACTTGCTCAAGCGTGAGAGAACTGGGCGGAGTGAAAGTTTGCTATCCACTTGACCGTTTGGTCTGCCCAAATGAGAGCAAAGTATAACTTTTGCCTTATGCTCCAACAAATAATTTATAGTTGGCAAGGTTGCCACAATGCGTTCGTCATCAACGATTTTAAGGTCTGTGTTAATTGGTACGTTATAGTCCACCCTAACGAGAACCCGTTTATTGGCGACATCAATATCTCTAATAGTCCTTTTCATTACAACTCCATGAATTGGTATTTATATTTGTGAATCAATTGAAACAATCCACCTATTATTATATATGTTAGTATAATAGCATAACAAAAAACTTTTTCAAAATATTTTTTTACAAAATTGCCAAATTTGCAAAAATAATCCATATTTTGACCTTGTTTTGACACCAAAATCAATATTTTGTATATAACATATTATTGATAATTTGTGGACAATATTCAATCGGGCTTTGTTTAAAGTTTAAGATTTGCTGCGTCAATATTAAAGTTTTAAAATTGCCACCTTATAATTATTTTTAAAAAGTGTTTTGCTTTTAACAACCTCAACTCCTTTTTTGTTGCAAAAAATATAAATTTTGTTGTTTGAGCAATGTTGCACATTTGGATGAATCGGTTGGTCGCTTAAAAGGATTTTGTGGCAGTTAGAAAAGTCCGTATTCCTGCCGCCTATTATAAATTGCTGAATTTTATTTTGACCGTTATGCCAATTGTTTAAACAAACTTTCACGCCAAGTTTTAAACTTGAAATATAAATTTGCTTGCCGTTGCTTACAACAATCCCTTTGCTTTTAACTCCGTTTTTAACGATATTCACCTTTGCCACAACAACCGCACCTAGATTGTTGGCAAGATGATGAAGTTCGGATGACACAACGCCATTAAAAGTTTCATCCTCGCAAACATAGTCGTAAATAATGCCAAAATTAAACAAAAGCAAGTCGCATCTTTTCAATTTTGAAAAGTGATTTAAATAAAACGACTTGTAACTTCCACCCGCAACGCAAACAATTTTCATATAACAATATATGAAATTATACGTTATTTGCTAAATACAATCCACACCAGCGTTCAAAACATTTTCTATGTTTTCGTCACGGATAAAGTAGGTTATTGTTTTGCCAGTTCGGGCACATTCAACAATGTTTAGCGACCTTAAAATTTTAAGTTGATGACTGACTGTCGTTTGATTTGTTTCCAAAACCATTGCGATGTCCCCAACACATAAAGGCTTAATAATCAAAAGGATGATAATCTTCAACCTTGTGTCATCGCTAAAAGCATAAAAAAAACTAGCAAAATTTTTTAAATCATTTGGCTTTGGCAATTGTTTTTTCAAATTTATTTCTTCACTTATTTCCATAAAAAAAATTTATCAAATTAAATTTGTTAAAAAAAGTTTTCACATTGTTTTATATTGTCGAATAAATACAAATAACATATTTTTATATATAAGGAGCAAGAAAATGAATTTAAATGCATTTTACATCTTGTTCGCAATTTTAATTGCGATAATTGCACAAGCGACAAATACGGATTTAACAACCAACACCACATTTTTGCTTTTGCTGTTACTCGCTCTCGGTGCTTATGGGCAAAACAACAATTCTTCAAACAACAATTGTTATGTTTACGGTCAACAACGTAGTTTTATTTAACAAATTGCCATTAAAAAAATCCACTTTTTGTGGATTTTTTTGTGTACCTAACAAATTGACAAAATATTATTAAAATATATTTTTGGAATAAATATTTTAATTTAATATTA
>DHNC01000014.1:5403-69787 GCA_002406115.1 Christensenella sp. UBA4626 | reverse complement strand
TTGGCAGACACTTCAAACCCTACTGATTATCTCAAAAAAATGAGAAAAAGAGATGTGGAACTAGGTGCTTACCTAGGGACAAATTGTCCCCAGGTAGAAATGGTTGGACAAAATGGTTTGAAACGTAAAGTTTTGGCTGGAAACACCAAAGCGGTATTGCGTCTTATTCAATCAATTCCAAGTAAAAAAGCAGAACCATTTAAAATTTGGCTTGCTCAGGTTGGAAGCGAAAGATTAGATGAAATTGCAGACCCACAAAAAGCAATAGATAGAGCGATTGCTACATATAGAGAAAAAGGTTATTCAGAGGAATGGATAACTCAAAGAATGATAACAATTAAAATGCGTAAAGAACTTACTGCTGAATGGCAAGAAAGAGGTATTACACAAGAAAAAGATTATGCAATTTTAACCAATGAAATGACGAAAGCATGGAGTGGTTTGTCTGTTCAAGAATACAAAAAATATAAAGGCTTAAAAAAAGAAAATTTACGAGATAATATGACAAATATTGAACTTGTCCTTAATATGCTTGCAGAAGTAACCACAACAGAATTATCACAAAAGGAAAAGCCTGTTACATTCAAAGAAAATAAAGATATCGCAAAACGTGGTGGAAAGTTTGCTGGAGAAACAAGAGAGAGATACGAAAAAGAAATGGGAAGAAAAATTATTTCTCCAGCAAATGCAAATGATAAAAAATTGTTAGATGATAAAAATAACAATGATTAAATATATTAAATAAATTTCTTTCTAATATAAAAAAGAACCTAACTCAAATTTGTTAGATTCTTTTTCTTTTATTCTGCTAGTTTCAAAATGTCTAGCCCTTGGCTAGATTTTTTTTGTGCTTAACGATAAATTAAACTTGAAAACAAAGTGAAATGAGCTTAATTATTCTTTTGCGTTTAATGCTTTAAGAAGTTCTTTAACATCAATTTCATGCACTTCGCAGGCTTCTTCAAGTGTTTCCATTTGGCTGCAAGGGCAGTACAAGCAATGGAAACCAAACTTTGTCAAAATTTCTTCACCTTGTGGGTGTTTTTCAAGCACGGTTGCAATTATATCTGACTTTTTGAATTTCATATATATCTCCTAAAATTATTTAAAATTTGTAACCACATTTGTGGCAAAATATTGAATTTGCAATACGTTTGCTTTTGCATATCGGACAAACTTCTTGTTTGCCAACAGCGTGTTCAGCATCTGTATCGTTTAAATTATATGCTTCTTGTTTGCTGTTGTCAATGCTTTTTGGCATTGAATTTGCAACATTTTCCACCTCAGTATTTGTTGGACTTTGGCTGTCGGTTTCAGTTTTGCTGGAAGAATTTTCAAAAAATGACGGTGCATCCTGTTTTGGTGTGGTTCTGCCTTTTGTTTTAACCCACAAAGTCATGCCTAAATCAATGATATTCAGCCCGATTTTTTCCGCTTTTTTGTTTAAATATTCAATCAAAGATTTGCTTTCAAAAACATTGTCAATGTTCGCAGTCAACTCACGTTTTAAATAAAATCTATTTATATTTTCTTCCACAAACTCTTTAACAAAATGTTCGGCGTCAATAGGGCGGATTAGGGCATAAAACCTCAAAGCGTTGGATTGAAATTTGTCCGCATCAACAACTTTGCAAGCAAAATTTGTTTTGATTTCCACCTTGGAAAGTTTTTTATCCACAGGAATATCTTCAACTTGCCTTGTGGAATATCTAAATTCGGTCAAATTTACAAAGAAAAGGTCAAATTTAACTTTTTTGATTTTATCCTTGTTCCTAAATTGCTTTGAAAGCAGATTTGCCAAAACTTTTTCGTCCAAAGTGTAACTCCCGGCAACAAATTGACAATAAATTTTGTCCCTATACGACAAAAAGCACACGCAATTTTCTGGCACAAAAAGTTTTTCCCCCAACTTGACGGAATAATACATCGAGGTCATCAGTCCAGTTTCGACATCTTTTGGAAGAAGTTTGTTTGGATTTAACAGATTTTTAAACCATTTACACATACCTATATTGTATCACAGAGTTTTAAATTTAGCAACAATTTGCATTTTAACTTGACTTAAAACTTTTGTTAAACTAAAATACTATCAATGATTAAAACAGGTTTTAGTAAATTTTTAATGTTTGCATACTATGTGCTTGGCGCTTTGGTGCTGGAAGCATTTTCTTTTGCTGTGCTTGATTTGGGCTTTATGCCAGAATATTTTTTATACAATTTCTCAATCATTGTGTTTATCGGAATGCTGATATTTGCAACGCCAAACTACACTGCACAATTTGTTTTGGCAACTTTGGTTTTGCTGCTTCAAGGCATTTTGATTTACACAAATTACACACTTTACACAATCTATGGCGATATGTTCACTCTGGATATGCTTTCCGCTTTGGTGGAGGCAACCGAGGCTGCAACCAGTGGCTTTGTTTATTGGAATGTTATATTTGAGTTGCTTGCACTTTTTGCTGCATTGCTTGCGGTTGGTGGGGTGTTCTTGTGGCTGGCAAAGAAAAACAAAATTAGCATCAAACAACACTTTTCAATTTTATGTGTGGTTATGATTGTGCTGGCTCAATGCTTTTCAATCACAAATTATTACACTTATCGTCATCAAATCCAATCGTATAAAGACAGCATGTCTTCTATAAACTACGTCAACAGCGATGCGTTTTTGATGAATACAAATTTTTTAAAACGCAACAGTTATGCCAAATTTGGCTCTTACGGCTATTTTGTAAATATGCTTTTGAATGAAATCGGTGCAAAATACACCACAAATTCGGACGAAATCAACAAGCAAATTGCCCTTGACTATTTTAATTCTGGCAATATGTACACTGGCAGCACATTGAATGGCACAGACAAATCCGTGCATGGCGTTGACACAGGCAAAAATGTGATTTGCATCATGATGGAGTCGCTGGAATGGTTTGCTTTTGGCGACGGAAATTATGACAAAACTATTCAAAATCTTTCCAACGAACTCACGCCAAATGTTTACGCACTCATCTATGGCGACGAAGCCGACCAAAACGACGATAGCATTGTCGCATCCAAATTTTTTGGCAAAGCAAAAACTAACATTAGCGAAGGCATTGGCATAATGGGCAGTTATCCAAACGGAATAAATGTTTTGAGTTATGCGGGCAAGGATTTTGATAAAAATTCCAATGCTTTGGGCTTTTCGTTGCCAAACATTTTGAAATCAAAAGGATACACAACAACTTACGTCCATTCAAACCGCTCAACTTTCTATGACCGCAATATAACTCACGGCAACATGGGTTTTGAAAAAGTTATCGGCAAGGAAAGTTTGGTGGATAGCGAGGGCAATCAAATTTACACTGGCGACAATTTAAAATGGGACCACTGGGCACCAGAAGGTGAGTTTGTGACCAACGCTATGAACTATATTGTGCCAGAAAATTATCAAGAAAAACCTTTTTACACTTTCTATTTAAATGTTTCCTCACATGGTGCATATGTGCCGGAAAACAATGTTTACGACGGCGATGTTTTAAAATATATGGAATATGTCAAATACGGTGCAGACGATTGCTCTTTGGATGAAAATGGTCGCTATGTTTTGAACAAACAAGAGGACGAGGCAAGTTACACAACTTGGTATCAAAATGTCATCAACAATTATCAAGAAACTGACCCAAGTTTGGTTAGTGAGTTGACATATTATCAGTGCGGCGTTTGTGGCTTGGATGAGGCAATTGGCAAAATCGTGGAAGAGTTAAAGACAAAAACATACGCAGACGGCAAATCTTTGTACGACAACACCACAATGCTGCTTTATGCCGACCACTACACCTATTATTTGAACCTTTCAAATAGGTTTAAAGGCATTTCAACTGACGATATCTATTGCACAGAACTTCATCAAATTCCTATGATACTTTCTTCTCCGGGCATCAAAAGTCTTAACGAAGAATTGACAACAAAGTTGACATGGAATGACCGTTTTTGCTCGGCATACGACATCATCCCAACTATCCTTGACTTGCTTGGCATAAATTTCAACGAAAATCTTTATGTGGGGCACTCGTTATTTAGACCTGCCGACATCATTTACGACATCAACGGCACAACAAAGGATATGGTGGTGTACTATTCAAACACCGGCGGCATTTTTAGCCAAGAAATTTCAACAGAAAACCTTTCCACATTTGTAAATCAAAATAGTTTTGTGACAGACGACATTTTGCAAAAGTTCAAAATGGAATCTTCAAAAGTCCTCACAAAAATGAATTACCTTTATATGTTGGATCGCTATGGGATTTTCAATCAAATTGCAGTTAAATATGCTTGAAATATAAATGAGCAAAAAATTAAATTTTGTTAAAAAAATTGTTGACAACCCTTATATTTGATGATATAATAAGGGCATTGTCGTAGCAAAATGCACGGCAGTCAACAATATATGCCTCGATAGCTCAATGGTGGAGCACTCGGCTGTTAACCGATAGGTTGTAGGTTCGAGCCCTACTCGGGGCGCCATCGTCACAACTCGGCCTTTTGGTCGGGTTGTTTTTTGTTGAAAAAACAACCGCTGATTATAGGGTACCCACAAAAAGCATTGATTTTTGAGGGTAAAGGAACAATGGAGCAAAAGGCTTATGTTTGCGAACAGCAAATTAGCAATAGCGACAATTGTGACGTGGTTGTTCCTCATTCCCTTCAAAGGCGCTTTGCTAGCCTTTGTGGGAGCCCTATTTTTTTGAAGCACAAGTTTTAGCGACTTGTGTTTTTTGTTGAAAAAACACAAAATGTCGCACTGTTACTTGGCTTTTTCGTTCCCCAACAAACCCACTGTGTTTGGCTTTGTCGGGGGCCCCGTTTATTTTGGGTGTATGGAGTTTTTTTGTTTTTAATTTAATTCTTGTTCTAGTATTGTTTCAAATCTCTTAATATCTTTTGTTATAAATTCGTTAAGTGCTTTTAATATTGCTTCACAAAGTTTGTCAAAATCTTCTTCATAAGCATTTGTTTTTAATGATTTTCTTAAAACTCTAATCCATTTAGTATTTTTTGATTTTAACAAATTGAATTCTTTTTCATGGTTGAATGCTATATTACAAATTTTGTCGTGCGTTTCCTTCAATTCGGGGATTTCGCAAAGCACAGCTCTAAATTGAATAGAATGTGTCCAACGAATGTCATTTAATATTTCGTACATTAAAAGATAACCGTTTCCCCAGCCAACTCCTGGCTTTGCAGATTGCCTTGGAGCTAGTCTTACAATTGTTGGCGTAACAAACCTTACATACAATTTACTTGAATATTTTTCGTTGTAAATTATATCTTTACATTCTTTTAAATGATTGACTATAAGATTGTTGATTGTATCATCAGTGTCTGGCTTGTATTCAAAGATTAAGTCAAGGGCAGATTTGTGTTTATTGTAAATGTCTAAACATAAATTTCTAATTTCATCATCATTTTTCATAACATTCCTCTCAATAATTTCCATATAATTTTCTATAATAAGTTTTGAAGCATCGTCTATATTTTGGCAACTTTCTAGTGATAATTTCAAAGCATTCAAAACTAAATCGTAAGAAATTTTAATCCAATCATCATCTACTTCTTCGCTATCGTTAGGTGTTAAATAAAGTAAAATTTTATCTTTAAATTCAGGATATTTCAACTCTAACTGTTCTTTATACTTGCTTAATTGATTATCATGTTGAGTGGAATAAACTTTGTTTTCAATAGCAATGAGTTGTTTTGTATCGTTATTTACAAGTAAAATGTCAATGTGTAAATATTCTCTATAAATAGTAAAATTATCCACACTGTCCAGAAGTAATTTGCTAAGGTTAATGTTGTCAAACTTGTCTTGATTGTTTTTGATTATTTCGTTTAAAAAATTTCGTATGAATACATTCCCAAAGCCGTGCTTTTCGTTGATGTTTAATAACCATGCAAGCATATTGCTGTGTCTAATTTCAGTATGTTCTGTTTTCAAGATGCTGAAAACATTAACTTTACTTGCATACGAATTGATTTTTGATAAGCAATCAATATCTAATAAAAAATTCAATAGTTCTTTTTTCTTGTCCATATAGCAATTATAGAACTATTGAAATAAAAAATCAAACGAAAGTTTATAGCAAATATTTAAGAGGTAAAGAAATAAATAAATCCAAATTGTTAGTGAAATAGTGATCAATTTTAGGTAAAATTATTGTTTGTATGTTTTCTTTTTGTGGTATCAAACAAGCAAATTTGCTAGAACTATCTTGTTCACCAAATATAACGCTTGCTTTTCCATTAAAGTTTTTTATTCCATCGATTAGCCAAGAAATGTTTACATTCATAACAGGATTGACAGCAACTATTCTTTTTATTTGTGGATAGCGAAATGCATTCAAAAGAAGTATGTTGCCACCAACAGAATGTCCAAAAGCATATATATTTACGTTATCAGTTTGTTTTATTTCTATTATTTTGTTGATAATTTGAATCAAATTTTCTTTAATATTAAGCCAAGTTCCTTGTGGCGAAGTTGCAATTAGCACTGAACATTTTTTGTGTTGGACAATGCTTTTTGCTATAATGTCATATTTATTTTTGTAGCCGAGAGTTGAACCACCAATACCAGTGATTATTAAAACAACATCTTTACCACCATCATAATAAGAATATTTAATTTCTTCCATTATTTATACACCACGTTGAAGAGATATAAGTATTCGGGTTTGGCGGTGAAGGTGGATTTGAAGCCGTTGAAAAGGTTTTGCTTTAAATCTTTAATGTCGATTTTGCCTTCGCCAACTTTTAACATTGTGCCGACTAGGTTACGCACCATTTTATACAAAAATCCATTGCCAGTGACAGCAAAAGTTAGGTTATCGCCTTTACGGGTCAATTTTGCGGAATAAATTGTGCGTACATCGTTTTCTGTCTGCCCACCGGCTGCCTTAAATCCAGAAAAATCGTGTGTGCCGGTGATAAGAGCACAAAACTTTTTCATTGCTTTAAAATTAAGGCTTGGTTTTACAATCAACTTGTCTTTTTCCAGTGGCAAATTTATGTTTGAGATGTGCATTTTGTAAATATATGTCTTTTTCTTGGCGCTAAACCTAGCATGGATTGTGGACGGAGCGATAGAAAGCACTTTTATTTCATCCGGCAAAAGTGCGTTGATTGATTTTAAAAATTTTTGCTCACTGACTGCAACATCTATGTCAAAATGAACCGGCTGATGATAAGCGGAAACACCAGCGTCAGTCCTGCCGCTTGCCACACATTCCACTTGCTGTTTTGTTATTGTTTCAATTGCTTTTTCCAACTCAAATTGGATGGTTTTATTTGTGGATTTTTGCTTTTGAAAGCCGGAATAATTTTTGCCGTCATAAGTCACAATCATTAAATAACGCATATTTGCTCCTTGTGGTAATCACCCTTTATTTTTTACGGGTGCAAAATTGGTTTACTTTATTTTAACAAAACTCAAAAATCTTTGCAATTGTTTGCAATAAGGCGAGATTTTTTTTATACTATTAGAAGAACAAGAGCAATTTGTTTTGATTTTGACGCCAGTTTGACTTTTTTAATTTTTTACATTCAAATTTCAAACAAAAATCTGGCACATACAAAATGAACTTACATTTGGCACCAACGCCATAATAGCGGCGTAAATATTTAAAGGGGAACTATGCAAAAACTTACAGTTGACGGAAACTATTGTGCAAGCAACATTGCCTATATGATGAATGATGTTGCGGTGATTTATCCAATCACACCTTCAAGCCCAATGGCGGAAAATTGCGACACTTTTATGACAGAAGGACGCAAAAATATTTTTGACAACACCTTGCGTATTGCTCAAATGCAAAGCGAGGGTGGGGTTGCTGGCGCTGTCCATGGCAGTTTGATGGCAGGTGCAAAAACCACCACTTTCACATCCAGCCAGGGTTTGATGTTGATGATTCCAAATATGTATAAGATAGCAGGCGAATGTTTGCCAACAGTTTTTTATGTTGCAGCCCGCACTGTGGCAACCCATGCTTTAAGCATTTTTTGCGATTATAGCGATATTTATGCTTGCTTAAAAACTGGCTTTAATATAATCAATTGTTCGTCAGTGCAAGAGGTCAATGATATTGCCATTGCTGCCGAACTTGCGGCTTTAAAAACCGGCACACCTTTCATTTGCTTTTTTGACGGGTTTAGAACCAGCCACGAATACAACACGGTTTATGTAAGCGACCTCGAAGACCTCAAAAAGGTTGTAGATTTTGCAGACATCAAGGCATTCAAGCAGCGTGCCCTCAACAATTACAACAGTTTCAGCGCCGGCACAAACCAAAATCCAGATGTATTTATGCAAAACAGAGTTAAAGCGTTGGATAAATATAGCAATGTGATTGAAGATGTTAAATTTTGCTTAAACAAACAAGCGGAAATCACAAATCGTCATTACGACACAGTGGAATATTTTGGCGATAAATATGCTCGTGACGTGGTCGTTTCAATCGGCAGTTCAGCGGACGTTTTACGCCTTGCTCAAAAGCAATATGGCAAGAATGTCGGCATTTTAAAAGTGCGTTTATTAAAGCCTTTCGATGAGCAAACTTTTATCAACAAATTGCCAAAAAATGTGCGAAACATTACCATTTTGGAACGAAATTTGGACGTGAACGGCACTGACACACTCACAGGCTATGTTTTGTCCGCACTTCAAAAACACAAAATCAATTGCAACACATATTCTGGTTGCTTTGGTTTGGGCGGCAAGGAGTTTACGCCAGATATGGCACTTGCCGTGTTTGAAAATATGTTCAAGCGCAAAAAACAATTTTTCACCGTCGGCGTTTATGATGATGTTTCTGGCACCAGTTTGGAAGTTACACCGAAATTTCAGGATAGAATTGCCGATTTCAGTATGCGAGTTTATGGTTTGGGCAGCGACGGCAGCGTAAGTTCGGTTAAAAACACAATCAAAATTTTGGGTGAGGAAACCACAAGTTATGTGCAAGGCTATTTTGATTACGACAGCAAAAAATCTGGCAGTCTAACCATTTCGCATATGCGTGCAAGTTTTCAACCAATCATTGCGCCTTTCAACCCACAACAAGTGGATTTGTTGATGTGCAACAATGCAGGTTTTATTGAAAAATATGACATGACCGATTGCCTCAAAAACAACGGCATTATGCTCATCAATTGCCCGTACGATTTTGAAACGCTCAACAAAATTATGCCAGACAAAATGAAGCAAGATTTGAAAGAAAAGCACACACGTGTTTATTCAATCAACGCCAGCAAAATTGCCATGGACAACGCCCTTGGTGGCAAAATCAACACTATCATGCAAACCGCACTGTTTTATGTTTCTGGCTTATTGCCTTTTGATGTTGCAATGTCAAACATCAAACGCACAATCGAAAAAACATATTCACGCAAAGGGCAAGCGGTTGTTGATGCAAACTTGAAGGCAATTCAACAAGCGGTCGAAAATTTGCAAACAATCGACACAAATCAACTTACAATCAATCATAATTTGGCGTGCAAAGTGCCACAATCTGAATATTATGAAGAAATTATCGTGCCAACATCAAATCAACAAGGCAACGATATCCCTGTCAGCAAATTTGATATTTCCGGTCGTATGCCTACCGACACGGCAAAATTTGAAAAGCGTGCTTTGGCAGAAGAATTGCCAAACTGGATAAGCGAAAAATGCATTCAATGCGGCAGATGCACAATGATGTGCCCACACGCAGCAATCCGACCAGTTATTTTCAGTGAAAAACGCAAAGTGCCAAAAACTTTTGAAAGCAAAAAAGCATTTATCTGCGACGGCAACTATCGTATGCAAGTGAACACTCTTGATTGCACTGGCTGCGGCGTTTGTGCGAGCATTTGCCCAGTCAAAGCGCTCATCATGGAGCAAGCAGAAAAGATTAGGGAAAAGGAAGTTGCAAACTACGAATTTATGCTCACCTTGCCACAAAACACACCTTTTACACCAAACACAACAAAAGGCGTACAATTCAAAAAACCATATTTTGAGTTCAGTGGCGCTTGCGCTGGCTGTGGGGAAACTCCTTACATCAAACTTGCCACTCAATTGTTTGGCGACCGAATGTTGATTGCCAACGCAACAGGCTGTTCATCAATTTATGGTGGCACTTATCCGACTTGCCCATACAGCAAGGACAAGGACGGCTTTGGCCCAAGTTGGGCAAACAGTTTGTTTGAAGATAACGCCGAATTTGGCTTTGGCATTTCAATTGCCCGCCGCAACGAACGCAACAATTTTATTGAAAAATTAAGGTCAATCAAACTTTCCCGCAAGGTTGCAAATATGCTTAAAGAGTTCCTTGCAAACCCAGAAAATCACGAAAACAATAAGGCCTTAACTCTCAAACTTAAAGACTATCAAAAAGGTCATATCATTGAACCGCAAGACCAATATTTGTTTGACAACATTCATTTGATTGTTAGCCCAAGCGTGTGGATTTTTGGCGGCGATGGCTGGGCTTATGATATCGGCTTTGGCGGGCTTGACCATGTTGTTGCCAGTGGTGAAAATGTCAACATTTTGGTGCTGGACACAGAGGTTTATTCCAACACGGGCGGTCAAACCAGCAAGGCAACTCCAAGAGGCGCAACTGCCAAGTTTAATATGACAGGCAAAACCACCAAAAAGAAAGATTTGGCTTCCATGCTTATGACGTACAAAGACGTTTACGTTGCCCAAGTGGCAATGGGTGCAAACCCAGACCAATGCGTGCAAGCCTTTGTTGAGGCAGAGCAATATAACGGCCCAAGCGTGATTATCGCTTACGCACCTTGCATAAATCACGGCTACAATATGCGTTTCAGTCAAATCCATAGTTGGAACTCAGTCAAGAGCGGCTACAACACTTTGTTCCGTTACAATCCAACTGCAAAACAACCAATGCAAGTTGACAGCTACGACCCAACCATGCCATACTCTGAATATGTTGAAAGCGAAAACCGCTTTGCAATCCTTAGCAAAGTCAACAAAACCAGCAAAGCAAAACTTATCAAGCAGAGCGAAAAAGACGCAATCTTGCGCCGCACCACATATTTAAACAAACAAAAAGAAAGCAAAAAAGATTAAACAAAAAAGTTCGTATTATCTACGAACTTTTTTAATAGAAAATATATCTCTTTTATGTTTAATTTTTATATTCAATTCCACCATTTTTGTAAAAAATAAAATTTTGCTTACCGAGTTTATTTACTAAATTTGCATAATCTTTTAGAACTTTTTTTGAAAGGTTGAACAGTTCAACTTCAGTTGATTTATTCCTTTTACCATCATACCAAAACTTTTCAATTTTACAAAATTTCGCTAGTTTAATATTTGTAAAGTCTTCATAGTTTTCCAATGCCAATTTATAATCTAAAATCAAAGCAACATTCTTCCTATATTCATTTAATAAAGATTCATCTTTCCACTCAATATTTTCCCAAATCATAATTTCCTCTTAAATATAATAGCATGTTTAATTCACTTGAGCAACTTTATTTATGTTGTAAATGTTTGAATTGATAATAAAAAGTTCGTAGTTAATACGAACTTTTTTATTGGTAAGTTGCGTTATTCTCTTTCAAAATAATTTTGTTGACACAAAATTGTTAGTTTCAAGAATGCAATCTATCTTTAAAATCACCAATAAAAAAACTTGGTGTTTTCAACCAAGTTTAACTGGTAAGTTGCACATGCATTCTTGAAACAAATTGCCTGCTGGCATAAACTTTTTGCACTCCATCAAAGCAACCTTACAGCACATACTGTATCCTTCTTAATGCTGCTGTCTTCCGACCCTGACATGGTTCGAGGGGCAATATTGTATAAGACCTTAATTTCAACATACACAAAGCCTACTCAACACAGCCAAGTTTGCCCCGCATAATGCACATCAGCCCTGCTGTAGTGGATTGCAGGTTACAGGGCACCACTAGCTCCCCGCCTAGTACAACTCATTTTTATTATACACAAACGCACACAAAAACTCAACACTTTTTTTAAATTTTGCAGTTAATTTAAACAAAATTTTAAGATTTTCAACAAAAATCAAACTTTGGCAGTGCAAATTGCAACAATTTTGCAATCAATTGTTTGAATTGTTTTTGTCAATATGTTATAATTAAACATAATAAATTTCAAAAGAAATTAACCCCTCAAGGTTTAATTTTAGTTTTCAAAGGAGAGAACATGAAAAAATCCAATGCCGAGCGTTTTATAACTGCTTACAATCAAATTGATTATAATTTGCGTGCTATTTATGATTTTAAACGCAGTATGTCTTTCAGTGATGTGGTGCGTCGTGCTGTTTTGCTTAATTCGGTTGTGCGTAAATATGAGGAGGATTTGATTGATTTTGGCAGGCTTCGCAACGCAATTGTGCACACTGGCAACAATAAGTTTATAATCGCCGAGCCTCATGATGACATTGTGGAAAAGATTGAAAAACTTTCTGCTATTATTGCTGAGCCACCACACGCAATTGACCGTGTGGGCAACAAGGATGTTATTGTTATTGAACAAGATATGAAAATTGCTGAGGCAATGGAAATTATTTCCCGCACAGGATATTCAAACTTGCCAGTCTACAACTCAAACAAATTGATTGGCGTTTTAAATGCCCGCAAATTGCTTGGCGTTTTGGGCGATCAAGTGGCAGCGGATGTGAACCTTCAAGAGTTTATTGAAACCACACCGGCAATGGACGTTTTGACTCAAATGGGCGATGATTATTACTACATTTTGGCGGACGAAAAATTGACAATTGACGCCGCTATGAATTATTTTGAAAATAACCGCAAATTGCTTATTATCATCATCACAAAAGATGGTAAGGACAATTGCAGACCTTTGTGCATTATAACTCAGGCGGATATCATCGACATGAAAAAAATCCTTGACGTATATTAGGATTTTGTGTGTATTGACAAACCAGATAAATGGATATATTATAAAATTATGAAACTAGCAACAGATTGGAAAGATTATTTAGTTTTAAAAACCGCAAAAGGCGAAAAATTGGAGCAAATTGGCGGTTTTACTTTTTTGCGTCCAGACCCTCAAGTTATTTGGAACAACGATGCACCAATCAAACAAAAAGTTGATGCTCATTACACTCGCACGGAAAATAAGTCAGGTGAGTGGAAAATAAATCCAAAAATGCCAAAAAGTTTTGTGATTGAACGTAAAGGTGTAAAATTCCACATCGAGCCGATGAGTTTTAAACATATTTGTTTGTTTCCAGAGCAGGCTGTCAATTGGGATATTATGACAGATTTGATAAAGTCCGCAGGTCGTCCAATAAAAGTTTTAAACTTGTTTGCTTACACTGGCGGGGCAAGCATCGAATGTGCTTTGGCGGGTGCGCAAGTAACTCATGTTGACGCAAGCAAAAGCATGATAGAAATTGCAAAAGAAAATGCAAGGTTGAACAACATATCCAACATCCGTTACATTATGGATGACTGTGCAAAATTTGTGGAGCGAGAAATCAGACGTGGCAATTTTTATGACGCAATCATTATGGACCCACCTTCTTTTGGCAGAGGCCCCAAAGGCGAAACTTGGAAGATAGAAGACAATATTTTTGATTTCGTCCGTCTGTGCAGCAAAGTGCTTTCAAACAATCCACTTTTTGTGCTTATCAACAGTTACACAACTGGCCTGCAACCAACCGTTATGGCAAACATTTTGAACTTGACAATTTTGGGCGGCAAAACTGACGCTTACGAAGTTGGGCTTCCAACAAAACAGACTGGCGTTGTGTTGCCTTGCGGATGTAGTGCAATCAAAATATTTAAAAACAAATAAAAACATTTAAAAATAAAAATAGATAAAAATTTTTAAAAAACCTTAAAATTTAAATAAAAAACGCTAAAAATCTTAACTTTTTTGGCAAAAATCAAAAAAATAACAATAAAAAAGGAAATCAAATGCAAATCGAACCAAAAATTTTATACGAAGATAATCATATTATTGTTGTGGTAAAACCGCACAATGTTTCTGTGCAAGAGGATGAAAGTAAGGATTTGGATATGCTTACAATTATCAAAGATTTTATCAAACAACGTGACAAAAAGCCGGGCAATGTATTTTTAGGTTTGGTGCACAGATTGGATAGACCAACTGGCGGCGTTATGGTCTTTGCAAAGACAAGCAAAGCTGCGGCAAGGTTGAGTGCGGAACTTAAATCAAAACAAATGCAAAAAACTTATTTGGCAGTCATTTGTGGCAAACCTCAAATTGCAAACGACCAATTGGTGACCTATCTTAAAAAGGACGAAAAAACAAACACTGTTTCTATTGCTCCAAAGTTGGAGGACGGTGCAAAGCAAGCAATTTTAAACTATCAAGTTTTGTCATCAAAATCGTTTACGGAAAATGGACAAGACACCACTTTAAGTTTGGTTGAAGTGGACTTGATAACAGGCAGAAGTCACCAAATCCGTGTGCAAATGTCAAAGCAATTAAATGCTCCAATTTATGCCGATTTTAAATATGGCGACAAAGCCCATAAAGGCAACCTCGCACTCTGGGCATATAAGTTGGAATTTGTTCATCCAACCACAAAACAAAACATGGTTTTTAAGGCTGAACCAGACTTTGAAAATTCTATCTTTTCAACATACAAAACTGAGATTGAAAAGTTGATTTAATGGTGTTGCTCATTTAAATAATGGAATAAATACTTATATTTTTAATCAAACAATATTCAATTTACTTGATAAAAATCAAACTTGCAAAATCATAAAAGATAGGCAAAAAATAGAAAAAATTTTAAAAAATATGCTAAACTTGGCATATTTTTTTGTGTTTTTAATGAAAAATTTGCAAAAATAAAATTTTTTTTGAAAACAATTTAAAAAGTTTCAAAATATCCAAAAAAATCAACGAAAATTAAAGCAAAAAAACTTTCGGAAAATTTTTCAAAAACCTATTGACTATAACTCAAAATAGTGCTACATATATGCCAAACAAGGAGTGGTTTTTTAAGTTGAAACAATCTTGATTTTAACACAAATCACACAACAAATCATCGGTTTTGTTTTTAGTTTTGATGGTTTGAAAAGGAGAAATTTTAATGAACAAATTGGCAGTTTTTGAATTGGGTGTAAACGACGTAAAACTCACAATATTTAAATGTACGCAAACAGGATTTTTTGCAATAGAGCAACAGATTATTGAACCTGTAAAATTGATTCAAGATATGGAAAGGGACGGATATATCAAACCAGCCCGCATTCAAGAAACAATTTCGGTTTTGAAAAATTTTAGAAAGATTGTTGACAATGCAAAAATTGAAAATCACATTTGTTACGCAAGCCCAGTGATTGCATCCGCACGCAACCAAATTGCTTTTTTGGATGAAGTGTACAAAACTGTTTCTTTGTACTTTAAAATCTTGACAGCAGAAGAGCAAGTAACCGCTCTTCACAGTGCAATCATGTATTCATTTGCAATGACTCGTGGGGTGCTTATTCAAGTTGGTGACTATTCCACTCAAATCGTAAAATTCAACCGCCGTGTTGTGGCAAACAGTGTTTCCTTGCCTTATGGTTCGGTGAACCTTTTGGAGATGTTTGGCAACCTTTCGTTGACTGAGAGGATGGACAAAACAGTTGAGTTTATTTCCAAAGAACTTAAAAAAATTGACTGGCTTTACAATTTGGATGACGATTGCGAATTTTTTGGCATTGGCGAAGTTTTCTTGTCAGTGGGCAAGTTGAGCAGAAAGTCTTCAAGATATCCACTTGATGTGGCGCACAACTATCCAATTACAACCGAAAGTTTTGCAAGCATTTACAACCTTATCCGAGGCCTTGATTTGGACAAAGCAAAAAAACTTAAAGGCATAAGCGAGAAACGTGCGGATGTTGTTGCAGTTGGCATTGCAATTGTCAAAGCGATGTATAACGAATTTGTTCGTGGCTGCGTGCGTGTTTCCACAAATGGAGAGATGTATGGCATCATCGCCAAAAACTTGCTTGCACAAACTGGCGAAAAACCTTTGCTTGACATTTTGGGTTATTCGCTCAGTTCTATCAACGAATTTTATCCAACCAACGCAAATTTGGATAGCAACTATTCTTTGGCGGTCATTCTTTACAAGCAACTTAAAGTTTTGCACAAACTCACAAGGCCTTATGTAAAGGTTTTGCGTATTGCGGCAAGTATGTGTATGTCTGGCAAACGCATCGCCTTTGAAAATTATATTAAAAACAATTTCCCAATCATTTTAAACAGCAATATTTACGGTGCAACTCACAAAGATATCCTTTTGGCAGCCTTTGTGGCAAGCAGTCAAAATATCGACGATTTCAGTTTGACTGAGTGGATAAGATATAAAGACTTGGTGACCGATGAAGATTTGGACGCAGTTAAAAAGTTGGCAATCATCATCAAAATGGCAACCATGCTCAACATCACGGGTTCAAACAGCGTAAAAGATATTGCTTGCGACGTGCTTGGCGACACTGTTATCTTAAAAACCGAAGTTGAAAGAGAGGCAACTCTTGAAATATCTCAGGCTATGTCAATAGCAGGTGACTTTAAAAAAGTGTACGGAAAAAATTTGCAAATTTTATAGGATTTGCAGGAGGGGTAAATGTTTAGGATTGATTTAGGTCTTAAATTTGGCAGCAATGAAATCATTGTTTACAAAAAAGGTTGCGGGATAGTGGCAAAAGAGCCCGCTTATCTTGCCGTCACAACAAATGGCAAGATGATAAAAGTGCACGCAATCGGCAAAAAGGCGGAAAAATTATTTAACTCAAAATCCGCTAACTACAAGGTTTATCGCCCAATTGAAAATGGCGAAATTGTGGACGAAAAAATGGCACGCCTTTTGCTTGGGAAAATCATTGAAAATGTGGTGGAAGGCAAACTGTTTATAACCAGTATTTATGCTTTGGTTGCCGTGCCAACCGCACTTAACGAACAACAGTTATTGCTTATCAAAAAAGTTTTGCACGAGTCTGGCGTAAACAAGGTTGAATTTGTGTTTAACAGCGTCTGCGTTCAGTCAGATTTGGGCTTTGACTCTCACAATCACGTTATGGTTGTGGATATCGGCAAAAATGTGACAGACGTTTCAGTCCTCAATGAATACAACTTGAATTTTGGCAGGATGTATTACATCGGCGGGCAGGATATGGACAAAAGCATTGTAACTTTTGTGTCGGACAATTACGGGCTTACAATCAGCGAGCAAGCAGCGGAAAAAATCAAGAATGAGGTGGCTTCACTTTACAATCGAGATATGTATGCTTGCGAGTTTGTTGGCACAAACGAAAATAGCAATCTAGTGCGGGCTTCAATCACAGCAAACGATGTCCGCTTGGCAATCAGCAATGTTTACGATGCAATCTTTGAGCGTGTGGATCAGGTTATTAAATCATTGCCGGCAGAGGTGGCAAACGACGTGTTTAACACTGGCATCGTGTTTGTCGGTGGCGGCAGCAATATCGCAGGGCTTTACGAGTACGCCAAAAAGAAATTGGATTTTCCAATCATCGTGCCAGAGTGTCCAGCAGATGCGGTCGTGCTTGGCTTGGGCAAACTTCTCTCATCAGATAAGGATTTCTTGAAAGTTAAATTTTAAACAAGTTAATTTGAATATAAATTGTCGAATAAAAACGAAGGCAAAAACAAGACAAATTTCGCCTTCGTTTTTTCATTTTTGCGTGCTAAATTTATCAAAACAAAAGGAGGCAATTATGGGTAGAGTTATTGTTATGACATCCGGCAAGGGCGGAGTGGGAAAAACAACCGTCACGGCAAACCTTGGCAGACATCTGGCAAGACGCAACTTGCGTGTTTGTCTTGTGGATATGGATTTGGGCTTGAACAACCTGGACGTGGTGATGAATATGGAAGACCGAGTTGTTTACACACTTTTGGACGTTTTGGAAGGTCGGTGCCGGCTTAAAGAGGCGTTGGTGCAGGACGAATGCTTTCCGCTTTTGTATTTGCTTTCCAGCGGCGGATTAAACCGAAACCTCACCATTCAACTGTCCGACATAAAGACGATAATTTCCACCTTGTCAAAGACTTTTGACTTTGTTTTGATAGACTGCCCGGCTGGCATTGACGCAGGTTTTAAACGAGCCGTGTATTGCGCCGACGAGGCTTTGGTTGTAACCACGCCGCACCTCAGCAGCATTCGTGATGCGGACAAGGTTGTCACAATCCTTTCAAGTTACAACATCCAGTCAAAGCGATTTGTCATCAATCGAGCCCGTGGCGACCTTATTCAAGATAAACTCATGTTTGACGTGTACGACATCGGCAAGACGTTGCGTATAGATTTTGGCGGAGTTATTCCGGAAGATGACAACGTGATAACTAGCACCAGCGAAACGATTTCCGACCAACGCATAGCCCTCAATCGAGCCTTTGAAATTTTGGCAGAAAACATCCTCACCGGCGAAAAGAAATTGTTTGACTGTACGTATAAGTATCGTGGATTGTTTGGCAAATTGAAGAAGTTGATTAAACGAAGTTGTTAAAAAAATAACAACAAACAAGAGGATAGGATGTAAACAATGCACAATATTGACTTACAAATATCGTGGATTGTTTGGTAAGTTAAAAAAATTGATAAAACGGAGTTGTTAAAAAAATAACAACGAACGTATTTTAAAGCGGAGTTGTTGAAAGGCTAACAACAAGCACATTTTTGATACAAAGTTGAAATAAAAAGCAACAAAAAGGGGGATAAATGGACTTGCAAAATAGATTGTCCGCCATGATGCAAAAGGACAAACAAAACAACCCAAGATTTTTAGGTGAGGTGATAAAATCCGACTTTTTTTATCTGATAAACAACTATTTTGAGGTGTCGTTTGACGACATAAAAGTGGAAATAAACGCAAACAAATCGGATTATGAGATTGTAATCATGTGTGCAGGCGATAGGATAAAACTTGTACAAACTTTGCCAGGTTGATGTACTAAATTTGCTCACAAACAAATATTTTAATATATGAAAAAGTTCAAATTCAGCATAAGTTTCTTTGTTTTGATTTTGCTTTGCTTGCTCACACACAAATTTTTGCTGCTTTTAAACTATTTGCTGGCTCTTTCTTTGCATGAGTTGGCGCATCTTTTTGTCGCCATAAAACGAGGTTATAAATTGAAGTACATAAGTTTGACAATGTTTGGTTTTGCCGTTCAGTTGCAATCGCCAATAGAGGATAAGGACAATTTCGCAATCAACATCGCTGGCCCCATGTGCAACCTCACTTTAAGTTTGGTTTGCCTCATATTTTACGCCATTTTGCCCGCTTCACATTCGGTTTTAAGCAGTTTTTGCGTAAGCAACCTCGTCCTTGCTTTCTTCAATCTCATACCTGTCTATCCTTTGGACGGCGGCAAAATTTTCAAAAGCATTTTCAAAACCAACAAGGCATATAAAACGTCGGATATAATCGTCCGCAGCCTGCTTGCAACAACATTTGCAGTTTTGTTCATATGTTCATTGTTTGCTCAAATCAACTGGTTTTACTTGCTTTTTGCCGTTTTCTTTGCCCTTTCCAAGCCAAGCCCAACATTAAATTTTAATTTGCTTAAACCAAAAACCAACAAATATCAAAAAATCGTCTTGCTTAAAGTTGACGGTTGCGAAAATTTGTTCAGCTTAATCAAAAATATAAACAACCGCTGCTACACCATATTTTATTGCCCGCAAACCGCCTGCAAATATTTTGACGAGGATACAATCGTTGCCTACGCCCTCAAATTTCCGCTCACCACCCAAATCAAGGACGTCGTCGCAGCACGCCATTAAAGTTTTTTGGGGACCCCTGAGGGGACACGAGGAGAGAGGATTTGCTGGGGTATTGTCATCCTGAGCGGAGCGTTAGCGAAGTCGAAGGATCTCGGGACAAAAGATAATCCTGTGCGAAGCATGGAGATGTTTCGACTTCGTTGCACTTCGCACACATATGAACTCGTAAACTCGTTATTCATGTGTTTTGCTTCGTTACACTTCGCACACATATGAACTCGTAAACTCGTTATTCATGTGTTTTGCTTCGTTACACTTCGCTCAACATGACCGAGAGGTCTATGGTGACAGTAAAATCAATGTTAAACAAGTAAATTTTTAAGAAAAAAATATATTTACAAAAACACTCACAATTTACTTGACTAAAAAACTTCAAACGACTTAAAATAAAAGTATGAAGTTAGGGGGACAGTCAACCCCAATCCGCCGCAGTGGAGGGGTGTCATTAACATTAAAGGTGGCAATACTTTTTATTGCTGTTTTTTTAGGTGTTGGTGCTAGTTATGCATATTTTACAGCAAAAGCCGCCAGCAATGGTGAATTATACTTTGCCAACATAAATGCAGATTTTGTCACCTCAACTGACCAGGTTTACACAACCGAACTCCTCAACAAACAACTTAGCAAAATCAAGCCAGGTGATAAGGTTCAATTGTCAAATATTTACGTCAAAAATATCGGTGATTATGACATCTACGCCTTGCTTGAAATTCAATTGGATATTTTCAAACTCAACCAAACCGAGGCAAGCGAAAGTTTCACTTCGTGGTACAACCTCACCGGCACTCAAATCACGGGCGACGTGTCCACCACAACTGTTGAGGCCACCTTGCTTGCGTCCAGTTCAAAAACCGCAGCCAGCATCTCAGTTTCAATCCCAAGTTCGCTCGGCAATGAATATAAAAGCGGTTCAGCAAAACTCACCGCCAACGCCCACGTAATTCAATCACTTTTAAAGGCAGAAACAGGCGTCAGCACCGCAGTCACCGCCAGCCGCCTGATTTATCAAAATAAGGACAATCCAGATGTGGAAAACACCGTGTACATCCGCCCAAATGGTGGCAGTTACAACAACAGTTCGGACGTAACCACCGTCAGCCAAGATAGGGGCTCAACCATAACCTTGGGCACACCAACCCGCACTGGCTACACATTTTCCGGCTGGTCATTCACCGGCGACGGCAGCCTCAACGGCTCAACTTACACCTTTGGAAAATCCGTCGGCACAATAACCGCCGAATGGCAAGCAAACACTTATAATGTGTTTTTAAATCAAAATGATGATGCTAATCCAAATTTGTTGTTATCTAACAATACAAGTCTTGGCGGGGAAACAGCGGCAGTTGAATATGACGAAACAACAAACACTTTGTATGGAAAGGCTTCAGGGTCTAACTCTTATAGCAACAGAAAAATACAATTGTTCAAAAATAAAAGTGATTATTTAAAAGGACTTAATTATAGCAATAGCGGCAATCGTAGGTATACCACTATTCAAGTTGATGGCACATTTGAATACATTGCAGTTGGTTTTAATGGTTCAACAACCGATGCAAAAGTGTTTTTCGATATCTCTCATTTGGAGAACGGTACTTATTTATTTTCTTTTAAAGATACAAACACTTATCCTATTACTTCTGGGTCACTAAGTGAATTTAAAATTGAAAAAGGCAGCACACTTACAACATATACAGTGCCATCAAAGTCCGTGGAATATGATGGTTTATATGGCACATTGCCAACGCCGACAAGAGAGGGCTACACATTCAATGGCTGGCTTGGGGCAAGCATTGTTCCAGATTTGAGTATGTGGACATTGCATTACGGAGCCACATACAACGCCACAACTGGTGAGTTGTATTTACCAAATATAAATTCATATGTAAATTCAGGTTTAATTCCAGTGAACAATCTTAAATCTCTTTATGTTTACACTGAGGTTATGAGTGAATATAGCGATGCTTTGGGATATATTTCAGTAGATTATTTCACTTCAACAAAAGAACATTACAACAATAACGGAAGTGCACAAGAACTTTCAAATTTTGGAATAAATGCTGGTGAATATGGCTGGCAAAGACATCTTTATGGTGGCAGCACACAACTTTTGGAAGATGATTGCTATTATGTTTCAATTTGGATATATAGAAGTGATACATATGCACCACAGCCTTATTATGTAAGAAATGTTCAAATCTCAACAGAAAGCACATTGACAAAAACATACATCACTTCATCCACTCAAATGACAACCGCTGCAAACCATGCTTTGGTTGCGGATTGGACAAAGAACGAAACAACCAGCACAACAAGCATAACAAAAGAGAATGAACAAACTTCATCTCAGATTGAAAATCAAACAATTGTTTTGCCAAGCAAGCAAAAATGGGTTGAATAAAGGTTTGAATAAAAAATTGTTAAAACTCCTTAAATGTTAATATGTTAAAAGCTGTATTTAAATACAAAAAAGTACCAAATAGATTGGTACTTTTTTGTTGTGGTTAAGTATGATGCTGTCATCCTGAGCGGAGCGTTAGCGTAGTCGAAGGATCTCAGGACACATGATAAGCCTGTGCGAAGCATAGAGACCCTTCGACTACGCTCAGGGTGACAGGGCTTTATCCTAGGAACTTGCTCAGGGTGGCAACGTTGCAACTGTCGCCATAGCAATCTCGTGTCCCCTTGTGAGGGGAAGGTTGGTACGAGTTTACGAGTACCAAAGGGTAGTTACAATAACATCCTATTTAAAAAGCTAAACAAAAGAGGACTAAAATAAACTACCCTTTGTTAAAACGCAAGCGTTTTACCAACCTTCCCCTCACAAGGGGACACGAGGCGAGCGGATTATTAAACATAATCGTACCAACCTTCCCCAGGCAAACGCACCTAAAAACGTAAGTTTTTTGGGGACCCCTGAGGGGACACAAGGCGAGCGGACTATCAAACATTATTTGTCTCGGGGCGGAAGAAAGTGGGGCAAAATTTGCGGTTAAACTGTTGACAATCTTGTCGTCTTTTGTTATACTAGCCAATGTAGTACCACGTTGAACAGGCTTTAAATCTCTTAGAGTGCCTTAAAAGTGAGTCTTTATAGGAGGTAACTAGTATGTACGCAATAGCAAATATTTCAGGTAAACAATATAAAGTTGAAGCCGGCAATACAATTGTTGTTGATCGTCTTAACGCAGAAGCAGGTGAAGTTGTAACTTTCCCAGTGCTTATGGTTGTTGATGGCAGCAAATCAAAAGTTGGCAACCCTGTTGTAAAAAATGTTGTTGTTAGTGCCAAAGTTGTTGAACACGTTTTGGATAAGAAAATCACTGTTTACAAATACAAAGCAAAGAAAAACGAACGTAAAAAACAAGGTCACAGACAACCATACACAAAAATTACAATCGAAAGCATAGGTTAATAGATGATTAACTTAACAATTTTAAAGTCTAACGATACAATTTGTTCAATTCAAGCCAAAGGTCACTCTGGTTATGCAGAGGCGGGGCAGGACATTGTGTGCAGTGCGGTTTCTTCAATCATGCAGATGACTTTGAATGGTTTGACCGATGTCGTCAAAACCAAGGTCGATTTTGCGATTGACGAAGATGTTCCGTTTATGCGTATTTCCGTTGACGGAAGCGACAAGCAAGCACAAATCCTCATGAAAAGCGCTTATCTGTCTCTCAAACAAATTGCAGGCGAGTACAAAAAGTACATTAAAATAAAGGAGTAACTATGATTAAGTTCAATATTCAATTGTTTGCCCACAAGAAAGGTGGCGGTAGCACAAAGAACGGTCGTGATAGTGAATCAAAACGTCTTGGCGTTAAAACTGGCGACGGTCAATTTGTTCACGCTGGTTCAATCATTGTTCGTCAAAGAGGAACAAAGATCTACCCATCAACAAACGTTGGTTGCGGCAAAGATTATACATTGTTTGCTTTAATTGATGGCGTTGTTCGCTTTAAACGTGACGCTAGGGGCAGAAAGATTGCCACAGTAGAAGCAAAAATCTAACGAAATTTAAAAAAGGACTTGAATGTGAGGTTTACCCAGTAGGGTAGCACTCAAACACAAGCCCTTTTTTTGTTGCAACATTAAGAACGCTCAGTTCAACTTTGGCGACTTAATACTAGCGTATTAAGAACGCTCAGTTCAACTTCGGCGACTTAATACTAGCGTATTAAGAACGCTCAGTTCAAGTTTCGGCGACTTAATACTGACGTATTAAGAACGCTCAGTTCAAGAACCGAGCGTCAAATTTACTTTTGCAGTCGAAAATGATTGCCAAAACGATATCCAAAAGCAGTGCAAACACAACAACAAGCCAGAACAAATAGCCAATTTTGACAAACGCCATAACAGTTATTGCAGCCGCAGCCACGAGCAATGCAACAATAATTGGAATCAGGCTAAATTTGTTGAAAGGTCGTTTGGTCTTTGCTGATTTATTGATTTCCTTGTCCTCAATATACACATTTGTGACGTAGAGAGGATTGATTTCAAACATTTTGTTTGCAAAGTGAGTGGACAGCAATTCAAGCAAAAATTCCCTTGGGATATATTGAAGTTTGGTGCTTGCCAAACTATCTTTATTTTTAAACATTGATTTGACGTAAATATTGTATGTTCCGTTGCCGATTTGCTCAAAAAAGTTGTAATTAGGCATAAGGTTGACAATCTTTTTGCCGTTGCCAATTTTGCCGATAAAACTGTTTAAAAGTTGATTGTTGAAATCCAAACTGTTGTAACAAATCACAATATCGTCAACAGGGCAACTCAACAGCATATTGTGGATGACTTTTGCCAAATTTTTTGTGTATAATGCGTTTATGTTATATCCAAACGATTTAACAAGCGACTGAAAAGGACTTTTGACAACATAATAAATTTCATTGCCAAATTTCGATTTCAAAAGATCCAATTTGTTTTTGATGTCGCTGACAGTGTCAATAACATAAACCAGTTTCATATTGCCCCCATATTTAATTTAATTATACAACAACAACTCAAATTTTAAAAACAAAATTAAACATTTTACAAAAAAACACAATAATTTCCATTTTACTTGACTATCCCTCCAATATTTATTAGTATAAGTTGGAATTTTTACTATAATTTTTGAAGAGTTAAGCAAATAAAGTTTAAAATAATTATAAATTACACTGGGGAATTTTATGACAGAATTTATACATACAGTTTTTCACAACATATTTGGCGAAAATATTGTTTTGGCGACTGTTTTGATTTCAATGCTGCCTGTAATTGAGTTGCGTGGTGCGATACCTTTTGCAACAAACACTGGCTTTTGGAAAGAAATAGCAATGAATAACTGGACTGCTTTTGGTTGGAGTTTGCTTGGAAGTTGTGCGGTTGTTCCTATCATCGCTTTGATATTTTTGCCAATCATAAATTGGCTTAAACGCACAAAACTTTTCCACAAACTTGCCATGGCAATTGAAAACAAGGTTAAAAGCAAGGCTCAAACTATCAATGGAGCGGATGAACAAGGTGCAAAATTTACAAAATCCTGGTGGAAAAAATTGCTTGGTGTGTTTGCTTTTGTAGCGATTCCTTTGCCTTTTACGGGAGTATGGATGGGCACTTGCGTTGCGTTGTTTTTGGGTTTAGATTACATCTCAACTTGCTTGTCTGTTATGGCGGGGAATGTTGTCGCCGGTCTGTTGGTTACACTTATTTTGGAGTTTTTCCCGGCGTTAAATGATTGGCTGTTTTACATTTTCTTAATGTTGATTGTCTTGATTATTTTAATCGCAATTATCAAGCATTTTGTAAATAAAAGGAAAAATAAATTGAATGAATCTGTATCAAAAGAAACAAATCAGGCTGAATTGCAGGATGCGGATGAAAACAAACAATAAAATATAGAATATTTTAAAAATTTAAAAAGTTAAAAAAGATCAATAAGTTGGTGTCGGTCTACATTTGAGGCCTAACTAAATTTATTGATCTATTTTTTGTCTTAAACTTTAATTTGTTTTTTATTTATTGTCTTGTGGGGGTTGAGGGGTGGATTTGTGGTGTTTGGTTTTTGGTTTCCTCAAAAGGGCGCCCCAAAGGATGAAGGCTATTTGAAGAGGAATGCCAATGAAATATATTGGCCAAATGTGCAAATCTATCAGTTGCAAATGCAGGCTTACGAGCAATGACCACAGCATAATTGACAATATCCAAAACAACCACTGGCGCTTGCCCCAAATTCCGTTGAAAATTATAAGCAAAATACAAGATGCTGGCACTGACCATACAAAAACCATGTATGGGCTGATGTTTAAAGTTATTTTCAAACACACAAAGAGGATAGTTGCAGCAATCCAAATTGTGCTCACGGCAAGCAAGGTGATAATCAACTTTGTTGGGAATAATTTGTCCTTTTCTTTAACAGTTTCCTCATTTTGAGGCAAAGGGTCTTTGTCGTTTGTCAGTGCGTCAATGGTAACGCCATAAAATTTTGCTAATTTATACAATACGTCAACACTTGGCAAAGATTCGCCCTTTTCCCATTTTGAAATAGACTTGTCAGAATAATTGAATTTTTCAGCAAGTTCAAGTTGGGTTAATTTCATGTTACGTCTTAATTTTTGCAAATTCTGTCCAATCACAATATTGATATCATAATCTTCCATAAATCCTCCAAATCACAAAAGAAATAATATCATTTTTTTAATTTTAAAGCAAATATTTGTGCTATTTCTCATCAAAATAGATAAAAAACGTCAAAATTCTAAGCTAAATAGAGTTTATTTTAAGTTTTTTGTCAAATTATTGTCGAGTGATTTAAGTTTTTTGTGTAAATCGTAAAGCAAATTGAGATTAAAATCTTTTGGCAATTTTATATTAAAAGTTGTGCCATCATTCATTTGAGATTTTATAAGAGTGCTGCTCTTTGTTTGCTTATAAACTATGTATTCGGCTGGACTAAGATATGTTGAAGAAATCCTGCTTCCTTGGTCTTTAAGGTTAAAAATGTTTTTAATTTCTAAAAGTGTGCCAGTTCCATTCAAAATTTTTGCGCAATCTTTTTGTATAACATTTGCGTCAAAAGCGGTCATAACTTTTAAATCGTTATATGACATTTCGCCAATTATTTCAGTTTTTTTAAGATTTGGGTTAATAGGGTAAATCCCATCGACGTCCGTCCAGTTTTCATAGATGCCAACCCCCAAACATTTTGAAATAATTGCACCGGTCAAATCACTTCCACCACGGGTGAAAAGTTTGATTTTTTTGTTAACCCCAATTGAATTTATGCTTTTGGATGTTGCAATTTCATTCATAGCATAAAATCCAGGGATGACAATTCGTTTATGTTTTAATATAAGTTTTTTAAGATTTTGTTCTGTCTTTTGCCAATTTATTTTTCCATTTTTTAAAAATATGGCATTTTCAGCAGGGACAAATTTGATATCTAAATATTTGCTCATAATTAAACTTGTTAAATATTCGCCACGTGAAACAAAAAAGTCCACATCATTATCAACCATAAATTTAGCACAAAATTTGTTTATTTGAGATGGAATATCCATATCAATTTTGGTAAATCTGCACAATTGATTGAATTTTAAAATTATTTGATTTTTGATTTTTTCTTGAGCTTTTTTGTTTTTTGGGTTGATTTTTGTGTAATTATAAAGCAAGTCTGTAATTTTTTCATCATTTTTTGAATTTTTGCCTATTGCGGAAAAAACAAAAATATTTCTATCTGTGTTTTTGGAAAGTTGCTTAACATTTTCAATGCTTTTATTGTTTGTTGTTGCGGAACCGCCAAATTTTGAAACAATCATAGCAAATCCTCAATTGAGTAAACGCCGTTAGGTTTGCCTATAAGTTTTTCACAAACTTTAATAGCACCTTCACAAAAACAATCTCTTGAAGTTGCTATATGTTTTATAGATACAATCTCATTTTTTCCATAAGCGGATATCTCGTGTTCGCCAAAAACATTGCCAGCTCTAACAGCAAAGGTGTCAGCGGAAATGTCTATAGTTTTAAGTTGGCTTAAAAGTTGCTTTGCCGTTCCGCTTGGGTTGTCACGTTTTTGTTTGTGGTGGACTTCGGTTAAAACAAAATCAAAATCTTTGATCGCCTGAAAGGCTTTTAACATCTTGTTTAAAACCATAATCCCGACACTCAAATTAGGGCAGACAGCAACAGGAATTTTTTTACTTGCAAGTTTGAGCATATGTTCATTTCTGTCATCATGCCCAGTTGTTGCAATCAGAATTGGCTTTTGTATTTTGACTGCCAATCTGAGATTTTGCATCAATGCGTCCGGAGTGGAAAAGTCCACTATAACATCAAATTTGACTTCTTCGGCAAGTGAAAAATTATCTTTGTCCACAGCAAAATATTCAATCTCATTTTGGGTCATGTAATTTTGCATTTGTTTGCCCATTCGTCCTTTGCTGCCGATTAAAAGAACTTTCATAAAACCTCTTAAAAAGTTATTGCGAAATATAAAATATTTTTAATTATTTATTTTTTGATAATTTTGCTATTTTAAACAATCCAAACAATTTATATTTTTAAAAATCTCAAAAAAATTATTTTTTTAATAATTTGGAATAAAAAATCATATTTTTTACGTAAAAATTTAATTTTTAAGCAATAAATTGCAATTTTTTTAAAAATTTATTTTATATTTTAATATATTAGCGTTGGTTGATTTATTATTTAATTTTTCAACTGCATTTAAAATTTTGCTTTGATTGTTCAAACTTAGCCGAGTAAGGGGCGGACGAACAACATTTTCACACATACCGATTTCGTGCAACAAAAACTTGATAGGTATAGGATTTACTTCGCAAAACAGCAAATTGTTCAATTCGAAATACTTTTTGTGCTGATTATAACTGGTGGTATAGTTTTGCCATTGTTTAACGATTGCGTCCGGATAGGCGTTGCTCAAAACGCTTATGCAGCCATCACCGCCATGAGTTAAAAACAAATGGTTGTATTTATCGTTGCCGCTGTAAACAGGCTTTGTGTGTTTATCCAAAACATTTAGTATGTGATTGACATCGCCAGAGGCCTCTTTCAAACCAATCATTTGGCTAAGTTGTTCAAGTTGGCTTAAAGTTTCTGGCTCCAAATTAAGTCCGGTTCGGCTTGGAACGTTATATACAATGAAAGGAAATTTGCCTTTGTCATTTATGATTTTGTAATGCTCAAACAGACCTTTTTGCGTGCATTTGTTGTAAAAAGGCGTGACAATCACAGCGGCATCTGCACCCAACTTTTTTGCTTGCTTAACAAGTTTGACGGCGATGTCGGTGTCATTGCTTCCGCATCCAACAAAAACCAAACATTGCTTGTTGATTTTTTCTATGCAAAACTTGATTATTTGCTCTCGCTCATGAAAATTAACAGTGGGGCTTTCGCCCGTTGTCCCCAACAAAAGAATGGCGTCAATTTTGCTTTCAATTTGGGCTTTGATTAGTTTTGTCAATGCCTCAAAATCAACTTTGCCAGTTTTATCAAAAGGTGTGACCAAAGCGGTACAGGTTTTAAATTTCATTTTTTGCCTCAATCAACTTTTTCAAAATTTGCACAGCGTTAAGACTGGCACCTTTTCGCAAATTGTCTGCACAAACCACCATTGAAAACGAATTTTTTATATCTCTATTTTGCCTTAATCTGCCCACAAAAACGTCGTTTTGTCCGTTTGCAAGCATTGGCATCGGGAAAATTTCTTTAGAGTATCTAACACCCGGACTAGAAGTTAAAATTTGTTCCAATTTTGCAATTGTGGCTGCCTTTTTTGTGGTGAAATCAATGACGATTGTATGGCAATTTTTTACTGGCACACGAATGCAGGTTGCGCTGATTTTTGTATCAAAAAGGTGTAGGATTTTTTTTGTTTCAAACATCATTTTATTTTCTTCGCCGGAATAGCCGTCCTTGTCAATCTGCCCGATATATGGGATAACATTGCTGACAATCGGATAATCCAATTTTTTAAGTTTTGCCGGATTGGTTTGATTGAAATCTTTAAGCGCTTTTTGCCCGGCACCACTCACGGCTTGATAAGTCGAATATCTGACTGATTCAAGCCCAAATTTTTTGCTTATCAAATTTAACGCCATAACACTTTCGGCAGTGGAACAATTTGGATTGCAAATAATGTTGCTGTTTTGTACGTCTATAAAATTTATTTCTGGCACGATAAGCGGATATTTTTTCCGATAAAGGGAAGAAAAATCTATAACCTTTGTTCCTCGTTTTGCAAGATTCGGAACATAGATTTTGCTTACATCTTCTTTTACGCAAAACAGGGCAAAGTCAAACTTTTGTTTGTCTAAATTGTTCTTATCCAAAAATTCAACGGTATATTTTTTGCCGCCAATTTTCAATTTTTTGCCAACACTTTTTTTGCTTGCAAATAAACAGAAATTGTTGTTTTGCAAACCAAACTCTTCAATTATTTGTAACGTCTTTCTGCCAACCAAACCGGTGGCACCAATCACAGCAATATTGAACATATCAATTCCTTTCTTTTTGTTTTATAAATGATTGTGCAATAAAAAATGTGAATGCCTTAATTTTGCAAAGAAAATAAAAAAAATGGAATATGAAAAAATAAAAATTTATGGATAATAAAAATTTAAAATAAAATATAAAAAACACAAAAAATATTAAAAAAATGCAAAAATTATTGCATTTTAGTAATTTTTTTTTAAAAATTAAATTTTTTGATATGTTTTTTTAAAATTTAGTGTGTTATTGAATAATAAAAATAATTTAAATTAGACTTGAAAATTATTTAATATTTGAAATCTATTTGATTAGTCTTTAAAATTATCAATTTCTTGTTGAAGCAAATTGTAAAAAGTTGCAATATCTTTACCGTCAAAAAAGCCGTGATGAAACCTAAAACTTATGCTTAAATAATTTTTGTCCTCAATCGTGGAATATTTGCCCCAAACCAAAAATGGACGCATAAAATCGTCGGTGTAGCCAGAGGAATAACTTTCAATCTCATACTGAATAATTGCACTGGTTGCCGTCAACGCTTGATCCGGAACATAAACATGGTGACAGTTGTTGTAGGCGTCGTCGCAGTTTTCAATATACTTTTTTTCGTAAGTTTTGAAATCTTTGCAATAAGGCACGCTGACATAGTACAAAAGCCCGTCCTTGCCATACATCACAATATTTGTGCAACACAGCGGGAAATATTGAACGTGTGCTTCGTCAACAATTTCAAAATGACAGCCTTCAATTTTTTGCGCAACATTTTGAATGCAGAAAACTAGCATGGCATTAAGTTTGTGATTTTGTTTCCTTTTAACCAAATTTGTTATTTCCACTTTTGCGGTCAAATTGCAAATTGGGGCGGCAGAGTTTAAGAATTTCAAATATCTGCTTTTGCCAAGGCCAAACAAAGGGTCCTCGATAGTTATGATTTTTGGTTTTTGCATAATCCCTCCAATAAAAATATGATAGCATTTTTTGTTTTTAAACGCAACAAAGTTATCATTGGCAATCAAAATAGGAAAACAAATTAAATTTGCATTTTACACAACTGGTAATGCAATGATTATGCAAGTCGATACAACAAGGCACAGGTTAAACTTCGCATACATTGCTTAGCAAAAAGGCAAATTTAAAGCATATAAGGCAAAAACAAAAGCGTTTAAGTGCATAAAAAAACACACCAAACGGTGTGTATCTTTAATTTAATCAACATTGGCGGAGAGTGAGGGATTTGAACCCTCGCGCGCCTTTCGACGCCTACATCCTTAGCAGGGACGCCTCTTCGACCTCTTGAGTAACTCTCCAAGGTCGAACTAAATTAAAAACAATGCTAGTATAACAAATAAAAAAAACAATGTCAACACAATGTGAAAGGAAAATTTGCAAAAAGTTAAGTTTTGTTGTTGGCGTAAAAGCGTTTGCTTGACAAAAAACAATAAACCCCTTTATTTCGCCAATACTCATAAATTGTTTTAATCTAAAGCGTATTAAAAAACAGCATGGGTCTGATAACTTGCCATGCTGCTTTTTGTTAGGTCGTTATTGACCTTTTGGCGTACTATTCACCTAAAGTGTAATAGCTACCTGAGTGTTGGGTTGCGGGGAATCTTTTGCCTTTTTCAAGGTACAAACTACCGCCATTGTGTCCTTCGCTATCATATGCTACATATGATGCTGATTGTGGCACTGTTTCACCAGGTTTCCATTGTTTTGTTTTAGACATCTAGCACCTCCATTGGTATTGTGTGCAGCATACGTTTTGATATTCATAAAATATGTTTACAAAATTTGGAAATTTGAAAATCTCATCGCAAAACAAATAGTTTGCTAAAAGCAAAAATATGTGATAAAATGTCGATATGATAAAAGTTGTCAATTTGCCATCAATGGACGAGTCACTTGCTTATGTGACTGCTTTTTGCAAGGAATATGCCATTTCCGGTGCGACGATTATTGTGCCAGACAAACTCAGTTTGTTTATGGAAAAACATATTTTTGAAAGCCTTAATTTGCAGGCGAGTTTTTCGCTTAAAGTGTGCACGCTGGATAGGTTTGTCAAAAAAAATTATCCAGTGGACAAGTCAAAACAAATCAGCAAAATTGGCAGCATAGTTTTAATCCACAAGATTTTGATGGACAACTTCCAAAATTTGAAAGTGCTTAAAAACAAAAATTATTCTTTCAGTTATGCGGAGGAAATTTACAACACTATCGCTCAACTGAAATCTTCCAAGATAAATTTTGAAGAGATGTTCAAATTTCAAAACACAAACAGCCAACTTAGGGATAAAATTTTGGACCTTGCCTTAATTTATCAGCAATACGAGCAAAATAAAGCTGGACTTTTGGATGCTTCGGATCAATTTTTGCTGTGCTGCTTAAATTTGGACAAAACATATAAAAATGAAAATCTCTTGTTTGTCGGCTTTGACGATTTTACAGCGGTTGAATACACTGCAATTGAGTGTTTGGCTTACCACAACAAAGTCAATATTATCAACTATTTTGCCAAGTCTAACAACCAACATTTATATAATGATGAGGTGGCAAGCCAACTTAAAAACATTGCGTACACTTGTTCGTTGCCGTTTGAGGCAGAAACAAAGACATTGCAAACAGACAATTTAAAACTGTTTTTGCAAAACAATTTGTTTGGCATAAAACCGGCGCAGTTTGAAGAGGAAAATCGGGTAAACGTTAACGCCTGCAAGGACGTGCTGGATGAGTTGGATTTTGTTGCACGAGATATCCGCAAAAAAGTGCTTCTTGGGGCAAATTATTCACAATTTGGGGTGGCGGTTTTTGGGATTGAAAACTATGTTGAAATTGCCAAACAGATTTTTAAAAAGTATGATATAAATTTTTATCTCGACACAAATTTAAACTTGAGCGAAACCGCCTTGTTTAGGTTTGTTTGCGATATTTTTAGATATAACATTGAGCCGCAAGAACTCTCTCATCTGATTGATATAATAAATTCACCTTTCTTTATCTCAGAGCAAGAGGATAAACAAAAACTGATTGAAAAACTTGTTCTGATTGATTTTAAAGGTAGGCTGACACACAAATTTGATATGGGCGAGATGAACCAAACAAAAGACGCTTTGGTTGAATTTTTGTTTAAATTTGATTTAACATCCGCCTCAACAAGCCAAATTAAAGACATCTTCTACAATGCTTTTGAGGAATTGAAGTTTGAAGATATAATCCAAGATTTGACGGGCAAAACCGACCTTTTTGACAAACAGATTTTGCTTAAAAAATCATTGGAAACCATAAAGACAATCTTTGATGAGGTTGAAAAATTTTATCCAAATGCAGCCATGCAACAAGTGTATGACATCGTGTTTAGGCTTGGGCAAGTGACGCAAATTGCAAATCTTCCTTTAACTTTGGATGCTGTCAAAATCGTTGACGCAAACAACTTTTGTGAAAGATTTGAAAATTTATACATCGTCAATTGCACAACCGAAAATGCACCAGCGTTTAAAAGTGACTGCGGCATAATTGTTGACAGTGAAATTGCTCAACTCAGTTTTTCGCACAAACTTGCGCCAACAATCAACCATATCAACAAACTTGCACGTTTGAGGCTGTATAATTCATGCTTGATGTTTAAATCCAATTTGACAATCAGTTATAATCACACGCCAAGCGAGTTGATAAAAGAACTTTGCATTAAACTATTCAAAAAATCGGCATTTGGGGCTCAATCAATCAAGCCAAAATTTAATTTTGATGACCCATTTGTTGCGTTGTCAAGGCAGGATTATATTGAAAAGAACTTGCTATATAACACCAAAATCGGTTCGGATTTTGTAAAGCAAAAAGATTTGCGTCAGATAAACCAAGAAAGTAGACAAAAACTTGCGTTTACGTCAATTTCTGCCAGCAAGTTGGAAAATTATTTTAGATGTCCATTCAATTATTTCTTAAACAACGCTTTAAAAATTCAACCACGCCTTCAAAACGACATTTTGCCAGTGGATACCGGCAATATTTTGCACATGGCACTTTTTAACTATTACAAAGCAAACAAAAAGGTTGGCGATTTGTATCAATTTGCAAAAAATCAGGTGTTTGCGGCAGTCGAAAAGGATGATAGGCTTAAACTTAAAATTGATAGTCCTTTGCTTTTAAACCTTATTGATGAAATGGTTCGAGTGTTGAATGGAGTTGATTACATCGACCAAAATTGCAATTTCAAACCATTCAAATTTGAGTTTAGGTTTGACGGCAAAACCGCCTTGGATTTAAATGGAACAAGCTTGACCGGTGCAATTGACCGTGTGGACGAAAGTGAGGACGGGCTTAGGATTATTGACTACAAAACTGGCAGGGCGGAGGCTAGTTTAAAAGAACTATATTATGGCAACAAATTGCAATTGTTTTTGTACGCCTGTGCAATGGAAAATGTGATGAAAAAGCCAGTTGTTGGTGAGTTTTATATGCCTCTTCACAATGTTTACACGACGGATAAAAGCAGTTATTCAATCAAAGGATTTTTTGAAAACACCGAAAATGTGGTTAAAAATTTGGATACAAGGCTAACGCCGGGGCAAAAGAGTGATATTGTGAATGTGACGATGTCAAAAGACAATATTGCAAGGAAATATAGCGACAAAGAATTGCAACCAAGCGAAATGAAAAGCCTTAAAGACTATTCAAAAATTGTGTCAACGCAAGCGATTGAAGAAATCAAATCGGGCTTTGTTTTGCCATCGCCATCACAAGTTAGTTCGCCTTGTAACTCTTGCCCATACAGCCATATTTGCTTAAAAAATTGCAACGGAGTGGCGGAGCGTAAAGCAAAAAATATTTCCAGCAAAAGTTTTGAAGGAGGCGAAGCATGAAATTTGAGCCAATACAACAAAGCATAATCAGCAGCGAGGCAAAAAATCAGTTGGTAAGTGCGGGCGCCGGCAGCGGCAAAACGACAGTTATGATTGAAAAAATTGCCAACCTAATAATTGAAAAACAAGTGCCAATTTCGTCTTTGTTGGTTGTGACATTCACCGTGCTTGCAGCCACCGAAATGAAAGACCGTTTGGTTGCCAAATTGAAAGACAAATTAAATGAATGTGAAAACTCACCAAATTTCACCCCAGCTGAAATTGAAGCAAAGAAAATGGAAATTTTGGGCAAAATTGACGAGTTGCAAACCGCAAGCATTGATACAATCGACGGTTTTAATTCCAAGACCATTAAAAAATATTTTTACGAACTTAATCTCAGCCCAAACATGGAAATTATTTCGGACACAACCAGGGATTATTATATAAATCGTGCCATAAAACAGGCGATTGACACAATAAGCAAGGATAAAGAAAAAACTGCCGTCCTTTTGGATTTGTTTGGCGGAAATGCAAGGAATTTTTCAAATTTGGAGCAACAGGTTATCGACACGTATAACGATATTGTAAATTTGGAGGATTATGTTGCCTTTATTTTGGACGCAAAGGATGAGTATTTAACAAATCAAAAAAGTGAACAGATTGTAAACAGATTTATCATCAAAAAGTGCCAGGATTTGATTTCAACTTGCCAGCAATGCTATGGCGCTTATCCACAAGATGTAAGGCAAATTATCCAGCACAATATTGATGAGTTGAACAAAATCAATGTGGCAATAATGCTCAAATCAAACTTGATGGCCTTGCAGACAATTGATTTGCAAAATTTCACCACAAAACAGGTTAAAGAATTTCAATCTCTTGCGGACACTAATCAGGAGATAAAAGACTTTAAAGAGTTTGCAAAAAAGTTGCAAGAAAATGGAATAACCCCGGATTACGACCTTCACAACGAGGCAATTGCAAAATATTTTGGATATTTTGTTGACGTTTTGGAGTTGTTTATCCAAAATTATCAAAACATAAAAACCAAAAATAATTTGATGGATTTTAACGATATGTCACGCAAGATGTTGGAACTTTTGTCAAACGATAGGGTAAGGCAGGAGTTGCAACAAAGATATGAATATATCTTCATTGACGAATATCAAGACGTGAACCCGTTGCAGGACAAAATTATGTCGCAAATTGCGGGCAAAAACACAAAAGTTTTCACGGTCGGGGACGTAAAACAATCCATTTATGGGTTCAGAGGGTCAAGTCCGGAATGGTTTTTGCAAAAATATAATACTTTCAAATTGGATGTCGGTTCGGGTCAGGCTTTTGATATGAATATAAACTATCGCAGCAATCCGATTGTGTTGAATTTTATCAACAAAATTTTTGTTGACCTTATGACAAAATACACCGCTGATATTGACTATAAATCCACCTCGCAAATCGAGCCTCGCCGTGACGATATTCTGGATGATAAGCCAACGATTGTGTTGGTGAGCAACGAGCAAGAAAAGCAGTTTGCTTATGGCGTGTATAGCGTCAAAAACGACGAGCAAGAAAAAATCTCAAATCCAAAAGTATATGAGGCAGCATTGGTTGCAAAAATGATTACGGAAGAGTTTATAGGGCATGAATTTTATGACGCAAAAACAAAGCAAACCAGCCGATTGAGTTATAAAGATATTGCAATTTTATCCCGCTCAACAAATGACGAAAATGCCAAAATTTTGATTGAGGTTTTGAGGCTTGCCGGCATCCCGCTGAGTTTAAACAATAAGTTGGAAACCAGTTCAAGCGAGGGTGTAAAACTTTTGCTTTCGATTTTAAAATGCCTCACCAATACTGCGGACGACGTGGACTATTTGGCGGCATTTATGGCATTGACACCGCTTCAGATTGATGACTTTGTTTCAATTAGGCAACTTGGGGCAAAAAATAGCCTTTATCAGGACTTGAAATCAAGCATTTCAAATCCAAATGTGCAATTGGGATTTGACAAACTTGAACAAATTAGATTGAGGTCTTACGCTTGCAATAACTCTCAACTCATAAGGTATATTTTGGACGATTGCGGGGTTAAAAACTACCTTTTGGCAACCAAGTTTGGGGATAAAGAGTTAAAATTGATAGAGCGATTTTTGGCAAAACTGACGGTCGAAAATTCTTTAAGTTTGGCAGAGTTTGTGTCGGTTATTGAAACAAATGTAAGCCGTGGCAATGACTATCTTGATGCGGACAACGAAGATAGCGTGGTGTTTGAAACAATCCACAAAAGCAAAGGTTTGGAGTATCCCGTTGTCATCTTGTTCAACGCTAGCAAACAGTTCTCGTATTTGCGGGACCATGACGATATAACTTTCAACGCAGACATCGGTTTGGGCGTAAATTATTACGACCCAATCAACAGGCAAAAATCTTATAGTCTGCCAAAGTATGCGATAAAAATTGAAAACGCAAGCAAAGGATATAAGGAAGAGTTACGCCTTTTGTACGTTGCACTCACTCGGGCAAAAAACAAACTCATAATAACCGGGCAATATTCGCCAAAAATGCTGGCGGAAAAAATCAAAAAGACAAGTTATCTAAACATGATTTTATCCTGCTATCAATCCGGGCTTTTGGCTGGCAAAAGGGATTTTGATTTGTGCAAATTTGTAACATACGATGACGTGGAAGAAAACACTGTTTCAAACCCAGGAATTGACGTGGAAATAAGCCAAATGGGCAAGGATTTTGAATATAAAAATAAAGAGAAATTTGCCATTTCGGTCAAAAACACAGTTACAGGTTTGAATACAAAACAAACCGAACAACTTCGCTTTGACACAAAAACCTATTTGACGCCAAAAAGTCAATACGACGTGTCAGAAGATAAGGCACTGATTGGCACGCATTATCACAAAGCGTTGGAGTTGCTGGATTTAACTCAACCATATCTCAAAAACACAGACTTTGACGATGTGGATTATGATAAAATAAAAATGGCTCACGATGTGCTTTCAAAATTGGTGGTCGGGGCAAAAAGCATAAAAAAAGAGGCGGATTTTATGATGTATCTGCCTTATCAAGACCTTGTTTCAAGCGAGATAAAGGATAAAGTGCTTGTCCAAGGCGTGCTTGATATGTTGATTGAATTTGACGACCATTTTGATATTGTAGACTATAAATTTTCGTCCTTAAAGGCAAAGATTTTGAAAGAAAAATATGCCGAACAATTGCGTCTATATAAACTTGCTGTCGAAAAAGCGTTTGGCAAGACTGTTGAGCATATGTACATTTATTCAATAAATACTGGCGAACTTGTCTAATCCGTTTTAGGCAGTGAGAGGCGAGGGTAATTGAAATAATTTTGCATATACTACGTATATGGCATTTACTTTTAATTAACTCGCATAAAAGCAGAGCAAGGAGAAGCGAGGGAAATTAAAATAGCAAATTTGTCCATAATAAATTATGACCTATTTTAATTTGCTCGCATAGAAGCAGTGCAAGAAGCAGCGAGGGAAATTAAAATTTAAAATTAGTCCATAATAAATTATGGCATATTTTAATTTCCACGCAAAAGCAAAAAGTTTGATAAAAGCCAATCAATTGATTGGTGTTACAATATTTGATGAATATCATCATATTTATCCCGCAATGGTTTTATATTTCAGCACAAGCAAACCAATCCCAATTAGGGAATATATGTGGGAGGATTATTTGCCGCTGATAAAGCAAGCCAATGTTGAGATAAACGATATGAGGCAAAAAAAATAAAAGATGTCATCCTTTTGTTTTGTTATTGTAATCACAACAAACCATATTTATAAATGTAGTAATAAATAGGTTTATTTAATGTTAGGGCAACAAAAAAAGCATCGTTTGATGCTTTTTTTAATATCAAATTATATTTTAATCAACGGCAAAACTCTAAACGTTTTCAATTTCGATTTCGCCAGTTTCTTCAAACTTTTTAACAACCTTTTTATAGTCCAAATTGAGTTTGATAAATCTGTAAACAAAATATCCCATAACGCCAGCGACAATGACTGCTACGATTGCAATGTGCCAACCTTCAACAAATTCGTCCAAAATGATTTTTGCTTTTGGTGCACCAAATACAACCTCTTTAACAGCAAGCCCTTCTTTTGTGCATTCTGCCTTTGATTTAAGGTTTGAGTCAGTGATAGCACTAGCGGTCAATCTTGAACTGCCATTTTCTGGGTTATAGTACAAAACAAAATATTTGTCATCTTCCACTTCCACACAATAAGCGATTGTTGAAGTGTTTGTAGCAATGGAACCCTTGCCATATTTCATATATGATTTGATGCCGATTGAATAAATCATACCGCACATCAAAATAATAGCCAAAAAGCAAGCAAAAGCAGCGATTGCTGTTTTGAGCCCCATTTCAATATTTTCACGTTTTCTCATTCGTTTGATGAATTCCATAAAACTACCTCGTTAGAAGTATTTTAAATGATTTTTGAGCGTTTGTCAAAGAAACTAAAGCAAAAGATAAAATTTTTTCGACAATTTATACGTTTTTTTACGTTTTTGCAAAAATATAAAAGTTTTTCATCCACTTTACAATTTTGTTGGTTTGTGCTAATATAACAACATGAATGATTGTGCAAAAGATAGTTATTTTCAAAAAAATGCATTGTCGCTGGCATACCTTGGGGATGCTGTGTTCACTTTGATGGTGCGCAAGTTTTTGCTTTTGCACACGGATTTCAAAGCAAACGGGCTCAACAAGATGGCAAATCAGATTGTATGTGCAAAAAATCAAGCGATTATCATGACAGGTTTAAAACCGGAACTTGACGAAATTGAAACCGACTTGGTTTTGCGGGCGAGGAATGCTCATCCAAACAACAAAGCCAAAAATTCAAGTTTTTTGGAGTACAGTTTGGCAACACAATTTGAGGCACTTGTGGGGTACTGGTATTTACATGAAGAAAATGAAAAACTGACAAGTATGTTTAAAAGGTTTGTTGAGGAAAAATTATGATTGTTGAAGGTATAAATGTTGTGAGGGAACTCATTAGTTCACGTTCCCATGTTGACAAAATTTTGGCAGAAAAAACCAATAGTTTTGAAATAAATAATATAGTTGACGCTGCAAAAAAACTTAATATCCCAGTTGAAATTGTGGATAAGGAAAAGTTGGAAAAAATCAACAAAGGCAAAACACAAGGCATTTTGGCGTTTGTTCCCAATTTCCACTATGCCGATGTGGATGAAATTTTGGAGGTTTCTCGCCAAAAGGGTAAGGCTCCGTTTATTGTTATCCTTGATAGCGTTGTTGATCCACATAACGTTGGTGCCATTATCCGTACTTGCGAATGTGCCGGCGTTGACGGTGTGATTATCCCAGAAAATCGTGCTTGTTTGGTGAACGAAACAGTTTACAAAACCAGCGTTGGCGCAGTCAGCCACATAAAAATTGCATTGGTCAAAAATTTGACAAGGACAATTGAATATTTAAAACAACAAGGTGTTTGGACATATGCTTTGGAAGCGGGCAGCAAGCGTATTTATGATGCGGATTTCAGTTACCCAACCGCACTTATCATTGGCAGCGAGGGCAAAGGCGTGTCACGTTTGGTTAAAGAAACTGCCGATGAGGTTTTGTCGCTTGATATGTACGGCTTGGTGAACAGTTTGAACGCCTCATGTGCGGGTGCAATCGCTATTTACGAAGTTGTAAGGCAAAGAAGGAATATTTAATAGTGGAAGACATCAACCAATTGATTTTAAAAGCGCAACAAGGTGATGAAATTGCAATGGAAAACATTGTAAATCTTTTTCGTGCAAAAGTGACCGCCATTTCACGTGAATATTTTTTGGTTGGTGCTGGCTTTGACGATATAATCCAAGAGGGTATGATAGGTCTGTTTAAAGCGGTGTATAGTTACGATGCTCAAAAAAACCACAATTTTGGCTCTTATGCCTCGCTCTGCATTGAAAGGCAAATCCAAACGGCGATAAAAAATGCCAACAGGCTTAAAAACAATCCTCTCAACAGTTATGTGCCAATAAGTCAGTTTGATGATAGGAACGATGACGAAGAAAAGTTGAAACTTGTGCTTGTCGATGACGACAGCAATATTGAGCAAAATTACATAAACAAGGAACTCAACACGGTTGTCATGAGCAAGGTCAAAGCGTTGCTGACTGACGAGCAATTCAAACTTTTAAAGATGTTTTTAAATGGCAAAAGTTATATCGAAATGGCACAAGCCTTAAACATAACAACAAAGCAGGTTGACAACAACTTGCAAGCAATCAAAAGGATTTTAAAACGTTTAAAAGGAGAAGTTCAATGAGTTTGGCACTTTATAGAGAGTTTAGACCACAAACATTTGACGATGTTATAGGTCAAGATTACATCATTCAGACTTTAAAAAATCAGGTAAAAACTGGGCATTTATCCCATGCTTACTTGTTTTGCGGGCCAAGAGGCACAGGTAAAACCAGCACTGCAAAGATTTTTGCTCGTGCAGTCAATTGCACCCATAGTGTGGACGGCAATCCGTGCGGTATGTGTGCGGAATGCGTTGCATTGAGCCAGCCAAACACTGACATTTTTGAAATTGATGCCGCTTCAAACAATAGGGTGGAAGAGATACGTGATTTGCGTGAAAAGGTTGCTTTCCCACCATTGATTGGCAAATACAAAGTGTATATTATCGACGAAGTTCATATGCTGACAGACAGCGCTTTCAACGCTCTGTTAAAAACTTTGGAGGAACCACCGCAACACGCAATTTTCATTTTGGCGACAACCGAAATTCACAAATTGCCGGCAACGATTTTAAGCAGATGTATGCGTTTTGATTTCAAACTTTTGCCAATCAACATTCTTGCCGAACATTTAAAGAATGTGTTTGACAAACGCAATATCAAATATGACGAAAAATCTTTGCACCTAATTGCTAAAGCAGGCGAGGGTAGCGTGCGTGATATGCTTTCAATTGCAGACAGTGTTGCAGCATATAGCAACAATGAAATCAGTTATGCTCAAACCGAAAGTGTTATAGGTTTGTCAAGTAAGGACAATATAAAAGAGATTTTGACCTGCATTGCTGACAAGGATATGAACAAATTGTTCGTCGCAATCCGCCGAGCATTAGGTACGGGCAAAAACATCCAAGTTCTTTGCAAAGAAATGGCTGATTATATTAAAAATCTGATTATGATAAAAGTTGGCGTGGGTGACTATTCAGTTTTGGATATTTTGCCGGGAGAATATGCGTCATATGCAGAAGTTGCTGAAAAGTTTGATTTATACTATCTCAAAACCGCATTCAGCAAATTTGCGGCGGTTGAATTGGATTTGAAATACAGCATAAATCCAGAAAATTTGTTTGAGTCTACTTGTTTGGATTTGGTGTCCATTCCAGTGGCTTTGAATGTAACGCAGCCGGTTGTTCAAATGCAAACAGCGGTCGAACAGGCGCCAAAAGTTGAGCCGCAAGCAGTAAGTTCCAACGAAACCGACCGTGTTTGGGGCAATGTGCTTATCAAAGCAAAGGAACGCAATTTGTTTGCACTTTCAAATGCCTTAACCTCTGTTATCAAGGTTGAAAAAAGGTTAAATCGCATGGTGTTGCACACAAATGATTTGGGGTGCTACCAAATGATTGACAACAAAGAGCGTCTTAATGTAATATTGGAACTGATAAATTTGTTTGACGAAAGCATCAAAGATGTGGATATAGAATATGATAAAACAAACGCATCAACGCAAGATATCAAGGATAATTTGAAAGACGCTTTTAGGTCAAAAATCAAGTTTAAAGAATAATTTATAAGGAGAAATGTATTATGGCATATGGTGGTTTTGGTGGCGGAATGAACATGAACGCAATCATGCAACAAGCACGCAAAATGCAAGAACAAATGGAAAAGGCTCAGCAGGAACTTGAAAACGCTGAGGTGGTTGGCAAGGCTGGCGGAGATATGGTGCAAATCACAATGACTGGCAAAAAGGAATTGAAATCAGTCAAACTCAACAAAAACGCAGTTGACCCAGACGATGTTGAAATGCTTGAAGACTTGCTTGTGGTTGCTTTTAACGACGCAATCGCAAAGGCAGATGAACTCAGCAAGGACAAAATGGGTGTCATGGGCGGCTTAGGCGGGTTGATGTAATGAACCAGATTGACTCAATGGAAAGGCTTGTAAACGAATTTTCGCATCTTCCGGGTGTTGGCAAAAAGACCGCACAAAGATATGCTTACTTTTTGTTGTCGCTGAATGACGCCGAAGTTAAAGATTTTGCAGATGCAATGGTCACCGCAAAGGAAACTATCCACTATTGCAAAGTTTGTGCAAATTTTACTGATAAAGAAATTTGCGACATCTGTTCCAAGCCTAAAAAGGATAATATTATTTGCGTGGTTAAAGAGCCAAAAGATGTCACCGCTTTGGAAAAAGTGCGTGAATTTAACGGCACATACCATGTGCTTCATGGGGTTATAAATCCGCTTGAAGGCAAAGGCCCAAATGATATAAACATCAAATCACTTTTGTCCCGTGTGCAAAATGAACACACACAAGAGGTTATTGTTGCAACAAATCCAGACGTCGAGGGCGAGGCAACAGCAATGTATATTGCCAATTTGCTCAAACCTCTTGGCGTAAAAGTTTCACGTATCGCTCAGGGTGTCAGCATGGGCAGCGAATTGGAATATACCGATGCAATGACACTTTCAAAAGCACTTCAATCTCGCCGAGAAATGTAAAACACACACAAAAAATCCACAACTCAAATTGTGGATTTTTTCTATATAAAATTTTAAATTTTCTATGCTAAATTTGCTCAACACCAAGCAGATAATCAACCGAAACATCAAAAAATTTTGCAATCAACACTAGAGTGTCAAGGTCAGGCTCCCTTGAACCATTTTCCCAAAAGCTTATGGTTTGGTTTACAACATTAAAAATACTTCCAAACTCTCGTTGCGAAAGCCCTTTTTCAATCCTCAATTGCTTTAAGTTTTGACCAAATTTATTGTTTTTCATTCTAATATTTTCTACGATAAATCCTACATTTTGTTGACTTCCTACATTTTGTAGGATATAATAAAAATATATTTACTAAAAATTAAAAAATAAGCCTCATAGTTTGAATTTTTTTAAATTACTTTTAAAAACGGCATTTAAAAACAAAAAAATGCCAAACGCTAAAACAGCAAAAAACAAAACTAAAATTTAATTTTTAGTAAAAATAAAAAAAGGAGAAAGTATGACAAAAACAAAGGATAATTTATTGGTAAAAGTGTTTGTTGCCATTGCATTCTTGTTGCTCTCAATTGGGATGAGTGCGTGCGCAAAAGCCAATAAAAATATCGTAAAAATCTCTGTTGTGTCTTCCACTGTTCCGGCGGAAATCGAAGTGGGCAAATTTGATGAAGCTGGCATAAAAATCAAAGTTGAATACGAAGACGGCAGCATAGAGCAAAAAGATGTAACTCTTGACATGGTCGATGCAACCAACAAGGAATTTTTAAACAAGTCTGGCAGTTATATTGTAACAATCAAATTCAATGGTCAAGAAACAACATTTAATGTAAACGTTGTTGAATCAGCTGCCGTTCACACAGTTAAATTTTACAATGCTTACGGTTACATGATTTATCGTGACGACAATGTAAAACATGGCGGTGCGTCAACTCTTCCGTCAGAAGCATTGAGGAAATGCGAAGGATACACATTTGTTGAGTGGGATAGGGCAACCGACAACATCACAGGCGACACAAATGTTTATGGCGTTTATTATAAGGTTGACAGCAGTTTGACAGATGCCGAACTTGAAGCAAAATTGTTGTCCGCAAATGAATATTTCTTCACAACAACTCACACTTCAACACTTGAAGAAGCGCACTATGACAATAACAGTGGCACAATGAAATTAAACTCAACATACACTTATCGCCACAATTATCATTATACTTCATTGAGTAATTTTTCATTGCAAATGGTTAGTAACGATGGCACAAGCACAGATATGACAGAAATTAAATCTTATGGCGGAAATATGTACACTAACACTTATCTATATGAGGATGATACTTGGACTTGTGCTAGTGTTAATGTTACGGATTATAACACTCACGTTGAATATTTTGGCGGCGAAAGAGCGCTCCTTGCACAGGCAATTATGGTAGGTTTCAATTTAAATGAACAACTTGAAATTTGTGCATCTCAGGATTCAAGCCAATATACAAACATTAAAAAGACTTACACATTCAAAAAATACACAAATGGCAAAAATATTTACAATGCAACTTTGGAATACAGATTTGTGCAAGATGCATATAACTACGACACTTATGTTTATGAATTGGTTTATGATGACACAAAACTTTTGAGTTTCAAACAAACTATAAATGATCACAACGGCAGCAAATCAGAAAGCACAATGTATATTGATTATGTAGAAAAGGAATTTGTTGATATTGATTGCGGCGTTTTGGACACAACTCTTGGCTTGGCAAAAGCAAAAAGTTTGATGTCTGCATTGAAAACAACAAAACACACATTGGTTAAAACTGGCAGTTCATCAGACGTCTTCACATATGTTGAATCAATCCGTGGTTACAAAAACAGCGATGCATCTGTAATTATTCCTCTCATCGGCAATTTTGAGGACCATGTTGATGATACAGTATCATTGGATTATTCCAAGTTAAGCGAAACAAAATTTAAAATTCAAGTTAGTTTAAACGGTAAATTGTATGATAAGGCAGAATATGTCAGCCTCACAATCGAAAATGATGTTTTGACAGCCATTGAATATTATACCCCAAGCGTCACAGACGCCCAAGGCACACATCTAGAAATGTACAATTTCAATGTCAATTACACAAATGACTAATTTAAGCAAAAAGGCTTTAAACTTATTCAAAATATGGGGCAAACATTAAATTATTTATAAAGCGTTAAAGCAAAAAAAATCCACAACTCAAATTGTGGATTTTTTTTGTGTTGTTGTGATTAACAACAAACTAAATTTATGAGCCTCAGCGAAATAAATTAGTTTATTCTTATTTTTGGTCTTTGTTCATGCAGCAGTTTTTATATTTTTTGCCACTTCCGCAAGGGCAGAGGTCGTTCCTACCAATGTGTGCGTCACGGCTGCGGGCTTGAACATTTTCACCTTTGTTGGTTTGTCCAGCAGCAACTGGGCCAACAGGGCGTTTTTGAACAACTTCGATTTTAAGTTGAGATTTAAACAATGTTTCGGCGGTGTAATCACGGATGTCCGTAATCATTTTGTCAAACATTTCAAAACCTTCATTCTTATATGCAACAACAGGGTCTTTTTGACCGTACGCCATAATACCAATTTCGTTACGCAAAGTGTTCATAGCGTCGATATGGTCAGTCCAGAACTTATCAACAACTTGTAACAAAACGTTGCGTTCCAAAATGCTGAAATCAATGTTCAATTTTTTAACTTCGGCAATTTTTTCTTCGTAAATTTCCAAAACTTTTTCATAAACATTTTGAGCCACTTGTTTGGAATCTAAACCGTCAACAAATTCGCTTGTAACAAGGTTTGTGCCAGGTTTGAAAAGTTTTGCTTCCAATTCCTTATTAAGAGGTTCAAGGTCCCATTCGTAGTATGGTTTTGAGTCGTCAAGATAATTTCCGCAAGTTTCAAAAGTGTATTCTTTAAGCATTTCCAAAATTTGAGGGTGGATGTCCACACCTTCAAGCACTTTGTCACGTTCGGTGTAAATGATTTGACGTTGTTTGTTTAATACGTCGTCATATTCAAGCACGTTTTTACGCATACCAAAGTTCATTGCTTCAACTTTCTTTTGAGCAGATTCAAAGAAGCGGGTGAGGAGTTTTGATTGGATTGGCATATCTTCGTTGCCTCTAAACACAATGGAGAACCAGTTTTTCATTCTGTTTTCGCCAAAGCGTTGAGGGAGGTCATCTTCCAAAGAGATGAAGAAGATACTTGAACCTGGGTCACCTTGACGTCCGGCACGACCACGCAACTGATTGTCGATACGACGGGATTCATGCCTTTCGGTGCCAAGGATGTGAAGACCGCCAAGTTCGATAACTTTTTTCTTTTCTTCATCGGTCACTTTTTTAAAGTCTGCATAATATTTTTGATATTTGTCTTTCAATGCCTTTTCTTCGTCAGTCAAATCTGCGTTGTAGGATGTGATTTTTTCCATAACGGCAGGCTCAACATTTTCGTTAAGCATTTTTTGTTTTGCCAAAAATTCTGGATTGCCACCCAGCAAAATATCTGTACCACGACCAGCCATATTTGTTGCGATTGTAACCTGACCAACACGACCGGACTGAGCAATAATTTGACCTTCAAGTTCGTGATTTTTTGCGTTCAAAAGGTTGTGAGGGATGCCAAGTTTTTTGATTTCCTTGCTTATCCTTTCAGACTTTTCAACCGACGCAGTACCAACCAAAATAGGTTGACCTTTTTCGTGTTTTTCTTTGATTTCTTCAACAATGGCGTTGTATTTTGCTTGTTCGGTGTAGAAAATGAGGTCTTGCTCATCAATACGTTGAACAGGGCGGTTTGTAGGGATTGTCACAACGTCCAAATTGTAAATTTTGTTAAATTCACTTTCTTCCGTTTTTGCAGTACCTGTCATACCGCTGAGTTTTGAATACAACTTAAAGTAGTTTTGAAGGGTGATTGTTGCAAGAGTTTTGTTTTCTTCTTGGATTTTTACGCCTTCCTTTGCTTCAATTGCTTGGTGCAAACCGTCGCTATATCTTCTGCCTTGCATAACACGGCCAGTAAATTCATCAACAATGAGGACTTCGTTGTTTTTAACGATATAGTTAATATCTCTTTCCATGATATAATTTGCACGCAAAGCATTGTTGATGTGGTGGTTGATTTCAAGGTTTTGAATGTCGCTCAAATTTTCAAGTTTAAAGAAAGTTTCTGCCTTGCCTACACCAGTTTCAGTCAAACGGATTTGTTTGTGTTTGATGTCGATATCATAATCTTCCGGTTGCAAACGTTTTGCAAAATTGTCGGCAACAGTGTAAAGGTCAGTAGATTTGCCGCCAGCGCCAGAGATGATAAGTGGGGTACGTGCTTCATCAATCAAAATGGAGTCCACTTCGTCCACAATACAGAAGTTGTGTCCACGTTGCACTTTGTATTCCTTGCTACGTTGCATATTGTCACGCAAATAGTCAAAGCCAAATTCGTTGTTTGTGCCGTAGGTGATGTCGCATTCGTATGCCTTTTTCTTTTCAGGCGCTTGTTGTCCGGCAAGTGTGCAACCGATTGTCAAACCTAAAAATTTATAAAGTTTGCCCATCATTTCCGCTTGTGTGGTTGCCAAATATTCGTTGACAGTGATGACGTGCACATTTTTGCCAGTCAAGGCGTTCAAATAAACAGCGGTGGTTGCAGTCAAAGTTTTACCTTCACCAGTACGCATTTCTGCAATACGACCTTGGTGCAAAACAACGCCACCAATCAATTGCACATGGAAGTGACGCATACCAAGCACACGGGTTGCGGCTTCACGCACAACGGCAAAAGCATCCGGCAAAATATCGTCAGTGGTTTCACCACCTGCCAAACGGTCTTTCAAAATTTGAGTTTGGGCTTGCAACTCAGCATCTTGCATGGCTGAATAGTAGTCCGCTTTGTCCTCAATTTGTTTTACAATTTTTTCAATTTTTCTAAGACTTCGAGTGTTGTCAGAAGCAAATAAGTAAGAAAATAATCCCATAAAAAAATATCCTTTTTTAAATACTTTCCATATTTTAACAAACTAATAAAAATTTGTCTAGCGATTTGAACTTTATATCATAGATATAACTTTAAAGATTGGATTGAATATTGTCACATTCTTTTTAAAAGTATGTCAATATGACCATTGGATTGTTTAATTTTTACGCAAACCTTAATTTTGTTATAAATGGATTTATTTCGCTTCCGCAAAAAATTGTGTGCATTGCCAACAAAAAAGCCACTATTTTTAAGTGACTTTTTTAAATTTGGCACCATAATTATAAATCAAAATATTTGCCGATTGTAATTAAAGTTGATTGATAAGTTCATCACGCTTTTTTGCGTATTCTTCCTCTGTGATAAGTTTGTCGTCAAGCATTGATTTAAGTTCTTTCAATTTTTCTTGCACAGACTTGCCGTTTAATGCAGTTGCTGCGGTTTGTTTTTCTTGGCTTTCAAACACTGGGGCAAGGGCTTCACGTTGACGACGTCTATCCATGCTGCGGATAACTGCGTTTGAAATTGAAACAAATGCCAAAGCCATAACTGCAAACATTATTGCAAATTTGTTCCCGATAAATGCGGTGCTGCCCACAAATGAAAGACCGTCGTTTGTGATTTTAATGCACGCCAAAGCGTAAGAACCGTAGAAGTCGATATACAAGTTGCTGATGTATGTAATAACTTGGAAAGCAACCATGGTTTTGCGATATTTAACAACAAAAGATGCAACAGAGCAGGCAACGATAAATTGGAAAGAAAGTATCAAACTTACTTTTAAAAATCTAAGTTGAGAAATGGCAGCGGCGGAAGAACTATCTTGAATTGTGTTTACCATATTTACGCCCACGATAACATCAGCCGTCCACAAAATACAACTTGCTGCTGCCACGCCAAACATAACATAGCAAAGTATTTTAAACTCGCCTTTTGAAAGTTGTTTAACCCAAGGCAAAACCATCATACATGATGCACTGATGACCAAAACAACCAAAACGATTGAAAGCGTTGCGGTGGAATAAGGCAACACTTTGAAAGACATCATGATTGCAAGCGCAACCGACGCAAACAAACCTATAACTGCGATTGTTTGAATCAAACGATAGAGTTTTTCATGACTCATTTTTTGTTTTTCCATATTTTCCCTCCAAATATTATTGATACAATCAAATATTGATGCAAATCCTCTAAAAAAGGAAATTAACGCACAAATATTGATATAAGACCAATAATTTAATCAATAATGTAGCCCTAAAAGAAACCAACTATTGATATGAATTTATACTGGCATTATATCACAAAATATTCGTAAACGCAAATAAAATTAGCCAAATTTCCGTTTTTGTCAAATAAATACAATTTTTTTACTCCTAAACAAGGGCAACTTTTTTATTTTTTTTGTCTTTTTTGATAACATCAACTTTCTTTTTCTTTTTTTTAAACATTTTTTAAATCAGACATAAAAACCATATCAACTTTTTTGATTTTACCACAAAAAATTTAAAAACAAGTATAAATCTGCCTAATTTTGGCAATTTTCTAATTGTAGTGGAGCGAATTTTAAGGTTATTCTACTTTTATGAGAGTGGTTTTAATCGTAGTAGAAAAGACAAAAACTGCTCTATTTCTTGCTCGGTCGGGTTTATAACCGATTTTGGCATTCTCTCTTGAATTTTTGCGTAAACAAATTGTATTATGTGTCCAACAATGAAGGTGAAAAAGAAAACCGTCATTGTAAAAAACAAAATATAGCAAAATAAAAAACTATAAGGGGATAATATGAATAAATTAAAAGACAATCAACAAAATCAAATCATTCCGGTCTTCTTTTCATCGGATGATAATTATGTGCCGTATTTGGCGGTTTCAATTAGGTCGCTCATTGATACAACACCACTGAAACAAAAAATTTGTGTTTATGTGCTTAATGAACATTTGAAGATTGAAAATATGTTTGCACTAAAAAAGATGGAAACTAAAAATGTTAAAATTAAATTTGTAAACGTGAGCAATAAAATAAAATCAATTCGTGACAAACTAGTTGCACAATTGCGTGACTATTATTCACCATCAATTTATTATAGAATTTTTATAGCATCGTTGTTTCCAAAATTTGATAAAGCGATTTATTTGGATTGTGACATTGCGATAGTTGACAACATTGCAAATATGTTTAATAAAGATTTAAACAATAAACTTGTCGGAGCAGTGGTCGACGAAGTGGCTAATTCAAATGAACAGTTTAAGAGTTATGTCCAAGAAGCGGTCGGTATTGATGCTGATAAATATTTCAACTCTGGAATATTGCTTATGAATTTAAAAGAATTTAGAAAGGAAAGTATTGAAGATAAATTTATTTATTATCTAAATAACTATCCGTTTAGTTCAATGTGTCCAGACCAAGACTATCTTAATTTCCTTTGTAAAAATAAAGTACTTTACATGGAAAAAGGCTGGGACAAAATGACTGTTGAGGATAATGAGTTTGATGAGAAAGACCTGCATATTGTCCATTATAATATGTTTAAAAAACCTTGGAAGTATTATAATGTAATGTTTGATAAATATTTTTGGCAGGCGGCTAGAAAAACAGATTATTACACATATCTTTTAAAGCAAAGAGATATGTATACCGAAGAACAACGTCAAAATGATTTTGCTGCGGCTGCAAATATGATTTCATATTCTATGACAGTGGTTGCTGATCCTAACAACTTTAAAAAATCAATTGAAAAAAATCCGCCAAAAGCATCAGATTTAGTTAAATTTACTTCTAAAAACGCTTATGCTGTGAATAGCGAAAAAAAAGTCAATGCTTAAATTGTTAAATATATAACAATGAATAATTTATATTTTGTTACTGTCAAATTTTAAATTTGTGTTATAATTGGAAAATAGACATTGTTTCTATGTAATAATTTAGTGTAGAAAAAGAGAGAAATTATGGAAGAGATTAAAAAGGCACAAGACCGTTTGGATGTCTTAAAAAAGATTGAAGAACTTGAAAAAAACGGCATTTTTGACAAGGATGTGGAAAACGACCCGCCTACAATCGAACTTAAACCGGAAGATATTGACTATTTCAAAAGGGGATTGATTAACAATCTCAAAAGATATTTCACATACAAAGCGGCAGGCAAAATGCTTAACAATCTCAAAAAAGCGGGGATGTTTAGGTTTGAAAAAATTGTTGGGCTTGAAAATATTCAATCGGTTTCGACCGGTGCAATTGTGACCTGCAATCATTTTGGTGCCATTGACAGTTTTTTGATTGACCAAACATTCAGGGCTGCAAAAATGAAACACAAACGTATGTACAAGGTGATACGTGAAGGCAATTACACAAATCCGCCAGAAGGTTTTGCGCCTATCATGCGCAATTGTGACACTTTGCCTTTAAGTCAAAATAAGGAAACGATGAAAAAGTTTTTGCGTGCCACAAATCAACTTTTGCAAAAGGGCAATTTTGTGCTTGTTTATCCAGAAGAGTCAATGTGGTGGAACTATCGCAAACCAAGACCACTTAAAAATGGTGCGTTTAGATTTGCCGTCAAAAACCATGTTCCGGTGATTCCTATGTTTGTGACTATGCAAGATAGCGAACAAATCGGGCCAGACGGATTTCCTATTCAAATTTATACAATGCATATTGAAAAACCTATTTATGCAGACCAAAATTTGGATGATAAACAGAATATCGAGAAGTTAAAACAACTCAACTTTGATTTATGGAAAAATATTTACGAGCAAACTTACAACCTCCCTTTGACCTATACTTGCCAAGAAAAGTAAAAGGTTAAAAACAAGTATGTTTTGCTTTTGATTGTAAAAATTGGTATTTATCATATACAAAAATTCCACCAATAATACGTGGAGTTTTTTTTAAAAAATTCAAACAAAACCTGTTGACATTTCCACTTTTTTGTTTTAATATAAAATCATACCAATTGAGTATGAATTAAATGGAGCAAATATGAAAATTTCTTCAAAGGGCAGATATGCTGTCAGGATAATGGCAGAACTTGCAAAGCATCCGGGGCAAAATGTTTCGGTTGCAGAACTTAGCGAAAAACAAAATATTTCTGTCAAATATCTGGAAAAGGTGATTTCAATGCTCAACAAAGCCAAGTTGATTGAAAGTGCTCGTGGCGCTGCTGGGGGATACAAACTTAAAAAGTTGCCAAAAGATTACACAGTTGCTCAAATCCTTAAAGCCACGGACGACTTGCCTTGCCTTGCGCCATGCATGGAAAAGGGGCAACATTGCCAGATGTACGCCAAGTGCGACAGCATCGGTTGTTGGGAAAAACTCAACGCCATGATTGTGGAATATTTAAACAGCATCACTCTTGAAGATTTGCTTAACAAAAAATTTTAATACGCCGTCAAAGGCGTTTTTAAAAACGGTCAATTCATACCAAAACAGTATGAAATAAAATGGAGATAAAATGAACAAAACAACAATATATCTTGACAACGCTGGCACAACAAAAGTGAGGGAAGAGGTTAAAAACGCAATTCTTCCATACTTTGATGAAATTTATGGCAATGCAAGCAGTTTGCACTCTGCTGGGCAGTTGGCAAAAGAACATTTGGAGCAAGCAAGGCAAAAGATTGCAGATTGTTTGAATGCTAATGCGGATGAAATTTATTTCACCTCTGGCGGCAGCGAAAGCGACAATTGGGCGATTGAAACTGCTTGCAAATTTGGCAAGTTGACAGGCAAAAATCATATCATAACCTCTCAGTTTGAACATCACGCAATTTTGCACACTTTGCAAGAAAAACAAAAGCAGGGATTTGAGGTGACTTATTTGCCGGTGTACGAAAATGGAATAATCCACATTGAAGACCTCAAAAATGCCATTACAGACAAAACTTGTTTGGTGTCAATTATGTTTGCAAACAACGAGATTGGCTCAATCCAACCGATAAAAGAAATCGGAAAAATTTGCCACGAAAAACACGTAACATTCCACACTGATGCAGTGCAAGCAGTGGGGCATTTGCCTATTGATGTTAAGGAAATGAATATAGATATGCTCAGTATGTCTGGGCACAAATTCCACGGGCCAAAAGGGGTTGGCGCCTTGTATTGCAAAAAGGGCACACCATTGTTTAGTTTTATTCATGGCGGAGCACAAGAAAAAAACCGACGTGCAGGCACTGAAAATTTGCCTGGCATAGTTGGCATGAGTGTGGCGCTTGACTTGGCTTGTAAAGAGATGGTAGAAACCACCGAGCATGAAATAAAATTGCGTAACAAATTGTTTGAGGGGTTAGGCAAAATACCACATTCAAAGATAAATGGCGATGTCGTAAATCGTTTGCCTAACAATTTCAATATGTCGTTTGAAGGGATTGAGGGCGAAAGTCTGCTGCTTTTGCTGGACGATAAAGGCATTTGCGCATCGAGCGGTTCGGCTTGTACAAGCGGCTCACTGGACCCTAGCCACGTGCTTTTGGCAATTGGGCTTCCTCATGAAATTGCTCACGGCAGTTTGCGTTTGACTTTAAGCAAATTCACCACCGAGCAAGAGATTGCTAAAACAATTGAAGAGGTGCCGAAAATTGTTGAGTATTTAAGGTCAATAAGCCCAGTTTGGGATAAACTAAAAAAAGGAGAATTAAATCATGTTATATAGTGAAAAAGTTATGGATCATTTCCGCAATCCTCGCAATGTTGGCGAAATGGAAAATCCAGATGGCGTTGGTGAAGTCGGCAATGCAAAATGCGGCGACATCATGCGTATGTATATAAAGGTCAATGACGGCATAATAACAGATGTGAAATTTATGACCTTTGGTTGTGGCAGTGCAATTGCAACAAGTTCAATAGCAACCGAACTTATAAAAGGCAAACCATTAAACCAAGCACTTGAACTTACAAATCAAGCGGTTGTGGAAGCATTGGACGGTTTGCCAACACACAAAATTCACTGCTCAGTTTTGGCAGAAGAGGCAATAAAAGCGGCAATCAAAGACTATTACGACAAACATAATATTGAATACGACAAAGCAAAATTTTGTCCAAACGGTGCTTGTTGCTGTCATGCCGACCATGAGTAAAAATTTAAAAATATTAAAATAATTTTTAAAAAATACCCTCAAAATGGGTGTTTTTTATTATTTTTTATTAAATTTTTATGATTTTTTAAAAATTTTTAGCAAAAATACATATTTTGACAAATATTTTATTACATTTTTTTTGACATTATTCAGCAAATAAATCAAGGCAAATTTAAATACCAAATATTTTGAAAAAGTGTTTATATATGTTATAATCAAATTAGGAGGGAATATGAAAAAAAGAAATTGGATAATAAATTTTGTGTTGGCAATTTTGCTTGCAATTCCTGCCGTGTTGCTCACGGCTTGCGGCGGAGATGAACCACCAACAATCAAATATGCATGGGGCAAAACTTTCACCTATCAAGGGACTGTTCTCAACAATCTGGCAACCGAAGTGAATGGTGGCAGTGCAAAAGGGGAGTTATTAAAGGCTCAATACTCCAACTTAAACTTATCTGAAGCAACTGTAAATGGAATAACCACTGACCTTTCCGCACTTGGCGGTGAAAACGTTACAGCCGATCAATTTATCACTAATTTAAAGAATAGAGCGGGCGACATTTTGACCAATTATTGCACAGGCGTTATTGTTAAGATAGGCTCAAAAGAAGAACAAATTATAACAATCAATAATGTCAATTATGGTCTTATAGAAGACATTACTTCGATTTATCAAATCAAGCCTAACGATAATCAAAGTGGACTAATATATGTAGGCACTTTTGATGCTCAACTTTATGAAAACAAAAATGGGCAATCGTTGTTTGACGGACTGGAAATTAGTATATTTGGTATCAGCGGTGTATTTGTTGATACAGTTACAATTTCTATTCCAACAATAACTCGCATTGACGACAGCGGTGCGGATGATTTAGGCGATGGCAGAACTGCTATAAACATTGCATTCAAACCATATTTCAATGAGGCACAAAACTAATTTTGGGTTGTAGATATGTTTAAATTATTTTATAAAACGCCACCTCAATTTGATGACATGGTGATGATAAGCGACGGAGAATGTTTGGTTGGATTGTACTTTGTTGGGTCAAAAGATTGCCAAAAATTTCCGGCAAATTGTGAGGAAAAATCAGTCCCAATCTTTGAACAAACAAAACTGTGGTTAGATGATTATTTTGCTGGCAAAATTCCAAATCACACACCAAAATTTAAGTTGAATAATTCCACACCTTTTAGAGATTCGGTTTCAGAAATTATGCAAAAAATTCCGTACGGGCAAACGGTTAGTTATAATGATATTGCAAAGCAGATTGCTGTAAAGCTAAATATCAAAAAAATGTCTGCTCAGGCAGTTGGCGGAGCAGTGGGTTGGAACCCAATTTGTTTGATTATTCCATGTCATAGAGTTATTGGTGCAAACGGAAATTTGACTGGATATGGCGGCGGAATAAAAAATAAAATAGAACTTTTAAAATTAGAAAAATCTTTAAAAAATAAATAAACCAATTTATATTCTAACGTTTATAAATCTGGATTGTTGTCAGCGTGAAAAAAATAAAAAAATATAAAAAATGGGTTAAATTCAATAAAAAACTCATTTTTTTTGTTAAAATTTTAAATTTTTTTTAATTTTTCTTCGTGCTTTAAGTTGAAAAATATAAATATGAATTTTAATTTTCGGATTTGTTTAGATGAGAATAATACTCTATTTCGCCTGACAAAAATTTGTTGTAAAGGTCAGTTTTCCAATCAATAAATGACAAAGTTTCATTTAACGCAGCTATCTTTTTTTCAATTTCTTTTCTGTGATTTTCAAGCATTTTTTGTCGTTCTGGTATGCTTGATTTTCCTTTCAGACAGAGGCTGATATATTGCTTTATTTCTTTCATCGAAAAATCGCATTTTTTCAAACATATCAAACTTTTTATCCAAGCAATGTCGTCCTCATCAAACACCCGATAATTGTTGGCTTTATCCCTTTTAACATTTGGCACAAGCCCTTGATTGCAATAATATTTTAAAGTGTCGTAACTTAATCCTGTCAGTTTGCAGCATTCATGCATTGAATACATAATTCCTCCTAAAAATTCAAATTTTTTGTTTAAATCGCTTGACCGTGAGTTACTCCCTGGTTTTAAAATTAAAGTAACACAAAAATATAGATGTGTCAATAAAAGGGGAATAGAGTATGAAAAACTTAATTATTTATTTTTCTTGGTCTGGCAACACAGACAGATTGGTAAAAGAAACCAATAAGCATTTTGGCTTTGATGTGGTGAGGATTGAAAGGAAGCAACCATATTCAAAAGACTACAACACTTGCGCATATGTGGAAGCAAAGCAAGAATGGCAAGAGCGTGTTCATCCGGAAATTGTTGGGCTAAACAAAGACGTAAACAAGTATGATAGGATTTTGTTGTTTTTCCCAATTTGGTGGTACACATTCCCAATGCCGGTGGCAACTTTGATTGAAAAACTTAAAGGATATAAAGGTGAGGTAGTTTTGTTTGAAAACAGTTATACAAACGACCCACAATATGCAAAAAATTCACTTGCTGATTTTAAAAAGATTGACAAAAATATTGATGTAAAGCAAGGATTGTTTAATAAGAGTGCAAGTGAGCATATTAAATATATTGAAAATTTAAACTAGGAGAAAATATGTACGAAATTTTAAACACTATAAACTCACCGGAAGATGTAAAAAAACTTAAACTTCCACAACTTAAACAACTGGCGGCAGATATTCGTGAGGCTTTGTTTAACAGGCTGACAAAGGTTGGCGGTCACTGTGCACCAAATTTTGGCATCGTCGAATGCGAGATTGCGATGCATTATGTTTTTTCTTCGCCAAAAGACAAGTTTGTTTTTGACGTTTCCCATCAAAGTTATCCACACAAAATGCTTACAGGCAGAAGGCTGGGTTACACGGACGACAGCCAATTTTCCAGCGATTCTGGATACACCAATCCAAACGAAAGCGAGCACGATTTGTTTAATGTTGGGCACACCTCAACCTCTATTTCGCTTGCAACTGGCTTGGCAAAAGCAAGAGAACTAAAAGGCACAAAAGAAAATGTTATAGCCTTGATTGGCGATGGCTCACTCTCAGGCGGCGAGGCTTTGGAAGGCTTGAATGTGGCGGGCAGCGAAATAAAATCCAATTTGATAATTATTGTAAACGACAATCAGCAATCAATTTCGGAAACCCACGGCGGCATTTATCAAAACTTGAAAAAGTTAAGAAAAACCCACGGCAAATGCAAGGATAATATCTTTAAATCATTCAATTTGGACTACATTTATGAAGAAAAGGGCAACGATATCGAGGCTTTAATCAAAGTGTTTAAAAAGGTGAAAGATATTGACCATCCAATCGTCGTTCACATCAACACGCTGAAAGGAAAAGGCTTTAAACTTGCCGAAGAAAACAAGGAAGCGTGGCACTGGACCATGCCTTTTGATAGGGCTACGGGCAAATCTAAATTTGCTTTTTATGGCGAAAGTTATGTGTCAGTCGCACACGACTTTATTATGGACAAGGCAAAGGCGGACAAAAATTTTGTTGTTGTAACGCCAAATATGCCTTCAAGTTTCGGCTTAAAACCTGACGATAGGCAAAAACTTGGCACTCAATTTGTGGATGTCGGCATTGCGGAAGAGCAGGCGGTTGCCATGGCTTCTGGGCTTGCAAAAGCGGGCATGACACCAGTTGTTGTCACCAACACAACCTTTATCCAACGTGCATTTGACCAAATTCATCAAGATGTTTGCATAAATGATAACCCAGTCACAATTTTGCTTAATTATTCATCATTTTCAAGTTTAACAGATGTTACTCACCTCGGCATTTTTGGCGTTTCTATGCTTTCAAACATCCCAAATTTAATCACTTTGGCACCAACTTGCAAAAGCGAACTTTTGGCGATGCTTGATTGGTCAACCAGCCAAAAACAGCATCCGGTTGTAATCTTGCTTCCGGGTGGCGAAGTTCAAGATAGAAAAGTTGACACAAACTTCGATAATCAAAAATTTGTTGTAGAGCAAAAAGGCAAAAATGTTGCAATTATAGCCCTTGGGGATTTCTTTAAACTGGGGCAAGATGTTGCAAAAGAAATCAAAAAGCAACTTGGATTTAAACCAACCATTATCAATCCTAGATTTGCTTCAAGCGTAGATATCGACCTATTGAAAAAGTTGGGAAAAGACCATAAATTGGTGTTGACGCTGGAAGACGGGATTGTTTCGGGCGGTTTTGGCGAAAAGGTGGCTTCTGCTCTCGGTGGTTCTAATCTGCTTGTCAAAAACTATGGTCTTGAAAAGAAATTTTATGATAGATACAATCCAACCGAACTTTTAAAGCAACTTGGCATGACACCGGAACAGATTGTTGATGAAATACAAAACATTTTGAAATAAGAGGGGAATATGAAAAAACAAACAGCAGGAAGAAAAGGTCTGGGAGATATTGCGCCAAAGTTTGCCGAACTCAATGACGACGTCTTGTTTGGCGAGGTCTGGGCAAGAGAAGATAAACTGAGTTTGAGGGATAGAAGTATTATCACCGTTTCGGCACTCATGACAAAAGGAATAACCGACAATTCAATAAAATACCACATTCAAAACGCCAAAAATCACGGCGTAACAAAAACTGAAATGGTGGAAATTATCACTCATCTAGCGTTCTATGTGGGCTGGCCAAACGCTTGGGCAGTTTTTCCTATCGTTAGAGAGGTTTATGCAGAGGAAAAATCAAATCCGTCAGACTCGCTTTTTGGATTGGGTGAGGAGAATGTCAATTTTGCAAAATATTTTATCGGCAAAAGCTATTTAAAGCCGTTATGTACAAAAGGTGTTGGCACTTTTAATGTCACTTTCGAGCCAAAATGCCGCAACAATTGGCACATCCACCATAAAGGCGGGCAAATTTTGCTTTGCACAGATGGACAAGGCTGGTATCAAGAGTGGGGTAAACCTGCTCAAAAACTTTTGCCGGGTGATGTTGTGTATATCGCACCAGAGGTTAAGCATTGGCATGGAGCGGGCAAAGATGAATGGTTCACCCATGTTGCACTTGAAATCCCAGCGGAGGGTGCGTCAAACGAGTGGTGCGAGCCGGTGACTGATGAAGAATATAATAAATTGAGGTAGTAAAAATAGCACGATTTTGTAATGTAAAGTGTTTATAAAATAAAAAAAATTGGAAAAACTTTTGTTTCATTGCTTGAAAAATTTTTTCGTTTTTGCTAAAATACTTGGGTCAATGCGTAACAGAAATGTGTAAGTCCAGTTGATTATTGGACTTACACATTTTTTTGTTCTATGACAAAAATAAGGAGAATATATGGAAGAAGTAAAACAAAATAAAATGGCAGTTGAACCACTTAAAAAATTGTTTTGGAAAATGGGACTACCTATGATAGTTTCAATGGTTTTGCAAGCACTATACAATGTTGTTGATAGTGTGTTTGTTGCCAATATGCAAGGCACAGGAGCACTCGCAAACGAAGCATTGACATACGCTTATCCAATCCAGATTTTAATTATTGCAATAGGTGTTGGAACAGGTGTGGGACTCAATGCGTTACTATCAAAAAGTTTAGGAGAAAGGAACAAAGAAAAAGTAAATAAAGTTGCTGGAAACGGAATATTTTTAGCACTTGTTATTTATCTTGTATTCTTAATTTTTGGACTTGTTGGTTCAAATTGGTTTATTTCACTTTTTACTAAAAATGAAGAAGTTATCAAAATGGGTGGAAGCTACTTAATGATTTGTAGCAGTCTTTCACTTGGAGCAATTGGCTTTGCAATTTATGAAAGATTTTTGCAAGCAACTGGAAAAACAATATATTCTACAATCGCACAAATTTCTGGTGCTGTTGTAAATATTGTGTTTGACTACATTTTCATTTTTCCACTTAACATGGGTGTTGCAGGTGCTGCTTGGGCAACCGTTCTTGGTCAGTTTGTTTCACTAATTATTGCAATGATATTGCATTACACAAAAAATAAAGAAATCAACGGAAATTTGAAGTATATTAAACCTAGTGGTAGCATAATCAAAGGCATATATGCAATTGGAATTTCTGCTGCTATTATGCAAGCGTTATTATCAGTTATGATGGCTGGAATGAATATTATTCTAGGCTCAGCAAACGCAAATCCAACTATTCTTGTTGGTTCGTTTGGAATTTATTATAAAATTCAACAAATAGCATTATTTTCTTGTTTTGGACTTTCAAACACAATAATTACGATTTTATCATTTAACTATGGAATGAAAGACAAAGAACGTTCAAAAGATTGTATAAAGTATGGAATTGTTGACACTTTTATTGTTACAATTATCATAACGATATTGTTTGAAATAATCGCAAATCCACTTGCAAAATTATTTGCTCTTTCTGGTGGTTCATCTAGTGAACTTATTTCAGTTTGTGAAAAAGCCACAAGAATAGCATCGATTGGCTATATATTTATGGGATTTAGTGTTGCAGTGCAAGGTGTATTGCAAGCACTTCGCTACGCATTTAAACCTTTTTTAACAGCATTACTTAGACTTGCAGTATTTGTGTTACCAATAGCGTACTTATTTACTTTATCTCCAAACGTTGTAAACATTGTTTGGTGGGCATTGCCAATCTCAGAAGTATTAACAGCTGTTGTTTCATTCTTTATTTTGAAAGATGTGATGAAAAAGAAAATTGACACCTTGGAAGAAAAACAAATTTCAGGCGACAACCTTATCATTACAATTTCAAGACAGCACGGAACAAGAGCAAAGAGAATAGGTAAAATGCTTGCGGATAAACTTGGCATTAAGTTTTATGACAAAGAACTTACAATGCTTGAAGCAAAGAAAAGAGAACTTGATAAAAAATATGTAAAAGACAATAGTGATGAAGATGGTTATAATGCCTATCTTTCACTTGACGCAAACAAGGACTCTATTATTGCACAAAGTGAAATTATCACAGAACTTGCAAGCACAGAGTCGTTTGTGATTGTTGGTAGATGTGCCGACTATATTTTAAGAAATCATAAAAATTTAGTAACAGTATTTTTGTATGCTGATGAAGAATTTAAGATAAATAAAGTTATGGAAATGTATGGCGATACAAGAGAACAAGCAATAGAACACATTAAGAAATCAAATACTGCTCGCAAGTCATATTATTCTTTGGTTGCAAATAAGGTTTGGGGCGAAAAAGAAAACTATAACCTTTATATAAACGCAAATGACACCGAAGAAAACATAGTAAAACAAATAGAAGATTTTGTTAATTCAAAGAAATAAAAAGTTGACATCAATTTTGACATCAATTGACATCAAATGTACCAGTTTTAGAGAGTTTTAGTTGGCTTTTGGTGAATTGAATATAATATACTTAATGACTCAAAATTCTACTCAAATTCTACTCACTTGCAAAAATGATACGAAAAAAGCATACCAATTATGGTATGCTTAATTTAATTCAGCACAATATATTGTGTTTTCTGGTAGAGATGAGAAAATCCCTCACCTTATATAGATATATAAGTTTGGGGGTCTCCTAAGTTTGGTTCTTTGCACTCATGAAAACATTCGCAAGTTTGCAAGCAAACTATATTTCTTTTCTAAAATCTCGTTTCCAAAAATAAATTTTTGACACTTGTTTTATAAAAGAAAAAGTGTTTGGTATAAACCAAACACTCGCTCATGGTAGAGATGAGTGGACTCGAACCACCGACCCCCACCTTATCAGAAAAGTGTATGTTTTTAAGTGGGTTTATACGCACACCCTTGAATGTCCCTAAAATAAAGGCTTTTGAGCATATAAAAAAGTCTTTTGATGTCAACAAAAAATGCACACTTGACATCAGTTGACATCAAATGTGCACTTTAACTCAAAATTATGTGGTCTAAAACTATATAAAACTGCCTAAAACTGCATAACACTTTTTGCGAGATTTTTAATCATCAAGCAAGAAATCTGCAAGATGAACAATTTTTATGCCATTAACATTGCCACTTGCATAATCATCAAGTGTAACAATCATTTTAGGATAATTATCTTTTATTTCCAAAAGGTTTGCAATTTCTCTGTCGGACTCTTTTGGAAGTTCTCGGCATACTTGAATATATAATTTTTCATCACGGGAAGTTGCAACAAAGTCTATTTCTTTGTCAGCATTCTTTCCTATATAAACATCATAGTCACGGCGTTTGAGTTCAAAGAAAACAATATTTTCTATTGTTGAAGCAATACTTGTTGGATTAAACCCATACAAAGCATATTTTATAGATTGGTCTGCAAGATAAAATTTTTCTTGTGTTTTTAAAACATTTTTGCCTTGTAAGTCATACCTTTTTGAGCGATAGATTACAAATGCTTTTTCTAACCATTCTAAATAATTGTATATTGTTTCAACAGATATAGTTCTTTTTTCGGATTTTAAGAAATTAACGATTGAATTAGCGGAAAATGTTTTTCCAACATTTTCAACTATAAACCTTACAACTCGATTGAATAAATCAATATTAGATATTTGGTGTTTGTTGGTTATATCATTCATCACAACCGAATTATATATATCTTCTACTATTGAATATGTTGCCTTTTCATCAAAGTTAGCGCTTGCAACCAATGGAAAGCCACCATAGCGGATATAGTCTTGCAAATGTTCTTTGTTTGACTTATTTGGATTGTTTTTAAAAGTCAAGTATTCTTTAAATGAAAGAGTATACACAGGGATTGTGATGTATCTACCCGTTAGATAAGTGGATATCTCACTACTCATAAGTTTTGAGTTAGAGCCAGTTACATAAATATCTGTGTTGTAATCTTCAAGCAAAGTATTAACAACTTTTTCCCAACCTGCTATTTCTTGAAGTTCATCAAGCAAGAAATAATATCTATCACCATCAACCATAAAAGATTTTAGTTCTTCATACATTTTTTTAGAAGAAAAAGACTTACCATAATCTTCGCTAGTATATTTTCTTGTGATTATGTGTTCTTCATCAACACCATGTGAAAGAAGTTCTTGCTTTAACATCTCTAAGATTGTAGATTTGCCACATCTTCTAATTCCTGCAAGTATTTTAACTAATTTAACATCTATAAATGGCTTTAACTTTTCTATATAATTTGGTCTTATTATCATATTGCATTCTCCTTTAATGACTATATATTACCAAAAAGGTTTTCAAAATGCAATAGTTTTTCTACTCTAACTAGAAAAACTTTGTAAAATTATAATATTTTTCGGCTTATTTTATCCTAAAAATCTCTTTTTTCTATTTTTCATACATTTTTAGAAGAAAGTTATGGTTTATTGTACCATATAAAAATTTACAAATTATACTGACATATATAGAAATAAAATTTACGAAAATTCAATACAAAAAGGAGTCGTTTATGATATAATCAAACCATAGGAGAAAATGTTATGTCTAACATTAAGGTTTTTGAAGATAAAAAAATAAG
>DHNC01000014.1:0-5335 GCA_002406115.1 Christensenella sp. UBA4626 | reverse complement strand
TACTTGAAATAAAATCTGATGAAGATAAATAAAAAATAAATGTATATAATTGAAAAAAATAGCACTAGGAACAAAGCCTAATGCTATTTTTTATTTGTGAGAAATTGTATATATTTATGAATATAATATTAAACAAAAATATTTTTGAAAAAATTAAAATTTTGTATAAGATTTCTTAAAATATATGCTATAATAAAAATAGAAATTCAATTTTAAGGGGGAAAATAAATTGAAAAAGAAATTATTGAGTTTTATTTTTGCTTTTTGCTTAATTATTCCTTGCATATTTTTGTTAAGTGCCTGTGGAAATGATAAAAAGTTAAATTACATTCAAGTATCTTTGGTTGATGGTGAATATTCAGCATCAATTTACGAGACCAGAGATTTTGGTAATACTACTGGACTTGACAATATAAAAATAAAAGCATATTATTCAGATGGCTCTGATGAAAATGTTGAATTGTCTAATGTTCAAATAACCGTAAGTTTTACGGCTGATGGTTCCGAGGAAAGTAGAGTTACTAAAACTTTTGAAGAATACACTCAAATGTGTGAGGATTCAAATCTTACAGCTGGCTTTTTGGAGGTTAACTTTAAATTATAAAGACAATTCTTTCCCAGTTAATATCGATGTTCGAAAAGTAAACGATAATAGCAACTACACTTTAAATGTTACAAGTAGAGTGGGAAATATTGGTAAAAATCAAATTTACTATGGAACAAAGTTTAAAGGTATCGACTATAGCGTTTTAAATGGCAATACTCCATTAGATAATAGTAAGGTTGAGAAAATTTGTATTTTAGAGGATTCAACATACTATGCTTATGACATTTCTTCACTAACACAAGAAGAAATTGACGCTTTGCCAAAACCAAACGAAATTGTTGATTCTGAAAATTATCATGTCGGTGAATTATCAAATGAAATATCAATTTTAGAAAATATTAAACCAGGCAAATATTTGATTTTTGCTGAAATAAAAGAACAAGGAAATTACCTTAAATCATATTCTGATTATCAAACTCTTGTTGTAAAAAGATCACCAATCGTTGCAACTGCAGAAAATTTTAAGATTGATTTCACCTTTATCCAAGATTTTTGTAAAGGTGTCACTCTTGATGAAATGTTGCATGGCATATCAAATGGTAATGGTTATTCACTTTTCGGTAATTCAAAAATAAATGGTAAACTATCATTACTTTTCAATTCTGACCTTAAAGACGAAAATAATAATTTAGTAAATGATAACAAATTAACAAGAGAAACATTTATATGGCATAATTTTGAAGATTCCGAGTGGGATTTTACATTGTCTGGCGAAATTGATGATAGAATTGCTATTTATGGCACCCTTGCAGAAGTCAATCCTAAAACATATAACTTTGATAGCTCTAAAGGTGAAACAAACACAATAACAACCAAGGTTAAGTTTGTGCCTAAAGGAGATGAAAATTGGTATGAAAAAGTTTATGCTGAATCTGAAGAATTTGATATTACAATTATTCTTCACAGAACTGCATGTTCAGCGCCTACGTTAACTATTTATAACGAGTTGACCGACTTTAAGTATTCAACCGATTCTAGTGGTAATCCTGAAAAAATGAAATTCGAACTAGATGTATCAAATTATGCATTGATTCCTTATGACGCAACGCAAACAGAACTTGCACAATACTTGACGGACACAAAAGCGAATAGAGCTTATTGTATTTATACTAATGCTAAATTTGAAAAACAAGAAGACAATGTAAACTATTATGTTTGTTCTTCAGCTGTTGGTAGTTATTTTATAAGATGTTATATTAATCCAAATTTATATTATAATAATGAAAATTTAACTCATTCTAATAGTAATATAACAATCACAAAACACGATAAAACGGGCGAAAATGAAGGATATATTGAATATAGTTGGACAATTTCTAAAGGAGATATTACTGAACAATATTGTTATTCTTCAAACGTTGGCGAACAAATTAAATTCAATACAGATAATACTGTTGAATTAAAATTTGGAGAATATGATAGTTACAAAGATGTAAATTTTGTTTGGGAAGCAATGGCAGTTGGAACTTATAAAGATAAATACAATAACGATGTTACAAGCAATATTACTGGAAGATTTGAACCAATAGAAGGTAAAAATTCAAGTTATAAAAAGTTTATTTTAACAACAGACTCAACCGTTGGAAACACAGATGATTATTATAATTTAGTTATAAAAATTTCTGTTTCTAATGATGACAACTGGAATAATTTTGAACAATATTTACTTGTTCAAATATATAAGAATAACTAACAATACAACAACTCTTTATGAGAGCAAAAAAAATACAACCGAGCAAGGTTGTATTTTTTTTGCTTTGTTTTCTTATTTAAAGAAAATATGCATTCCACCTAATGCAAAGAATAGCACACCACCAACCAATGCAATGGTTGGTAAAACATTTGCAAGAATCAATGCTGTAGTGCCTTTCCCATTGATTTTTCTTTGTTGTTTGGCTAAATTGATTGCTTTTATTTGAATTGAAGGTGTAAAAATCAAAACCAAAACTAAAACAAAAATACCCAAGCCAATATTTACCTGCCATGAACTAGCAACCAATATGAATGCAATCAAATAAACAATGGTGCTTACAATAGTTACAACAATAGATAATTTCCCTTTTTTGTTATCTTTTAATTCTTCTTCTGTTGGATTGCGATTGATTTCGGTATCTCTTTTTCTTTCTATTCTCCAAAGTTTTCCGATAGCTTCAAATGTTGCCTTTAAACCTCTAAAAAATTTCATAATTACTCCTTTATGTAATGTTATGAATAAATTATATCATATTAAATGAAAAATCACAATAAAATTTATTTTCATAAATACAATCTGTTATATAAATTTAAAATAAAAGGAGGAAAACAAAAATGCCAAGTGAAATGTCAACATTCTACCTTATTAACAGAAGCGGACAAAATGTCGCAATTGAATTATTGCACTATGTAAAACAATAAGTACGCAGCAGAAAGAGCAATGATGTCTGCTTATGGTTTATTAAAGAGTGATATTCAATTGGAGTCTGGTGATAACCCTATTTGGGCTAGAACAAATGCTTGCTCTACTTTTGATGGAAGAAATTCACATTAGTTTTATTAAAATTACTAAGTAAAAAAATATCCTTTTATGATTAAAATCGTAAAGGGATTTTTTTATCAAAAAATGATTAAATGCTTATTATTATTTATTGAATTAGAAATATATGTTATACTATCCATAAGGTAATAGAGATTATGTGGTATTATGATGATGGTTTGGATTATCGCAACCCTGTTGATAGAGAGAATATAGAAAAACGCAAACAATTGGAGAGAGAAGAACGAATAAAATATATAAAAGCTCAAAGACGCTCGTATCTTAAAGGCAAGCGTGGCGTAAGGCTTTATTATGATAGAGATTATTTTGAAGATGAAGAAGCACAAATTAAGTGCGTTTTCACAAGAGATTTGCGTAGAGAAAAATTATTTGCATATCTCAAATATTTGAATGGTAAAAAGGTTTTTGTTAGAGATTTGGCGTGGAAATTTGCAGTAACTGAAAGAACAATACAAAGTGATTTGAAATTTTTGATAGATAATGGCTACATTGAAAGACAAATAAACAAAACTTTCAAAGGTAGACAAACAAAAAACTCATACATAGTCCACCCTGAAAAACAAAAAGAACTTGCCTATGGTGGCGATAAATCAATTATGCCAATCTTTGTTGCAAAACAAGATAATAATTATTATGTTTGTGTTGAAATGGGTTGTTATCCCAATGATGAAAGAAAGAATAAAGTTAAAATTGATGATTATGACTTTTTTCTGCATGAAAAACTTTTAACCGATAAACAAAATCAAGAAAAAATTACAGAAGAGTTATCCAAAGAATATTTCAAGCAAAAAGTAAATGGTAAGTATATGGGTGTTATTTGTGATTATTTAACTCATGGGGAATACTATGATGAAGATGAAAAAAGAAATCGCAAATATAGAAATAAATATTTCTTTACACTAACCATTTTAGATGAAATGTATCCAACTAGAACATTCTCAAAATGGATTAGTTTGAAAGTTGCCCCAAGACGAATTAAGAAGTATTACATTAACAAAGGAATACATCAAGCGATGAGAGTTTTAGGGGTGAAATAATCCTTGAAAATGTATGCTTTTTTATAAAAAAATAAAATTTTTTTCAAAAAATTTTTGAAAAGTTCAAAATATGCGATAAATAAAGGAGTTTAGGCATATTGTTTGGACTTTTTTTATTGTAAAAATCATTAAACCTAACAAGAAAAATCAAAAAGATGAGTGCAAAAACAGCCGAAAAACCTATATAGGTGTAGGAAAATACAATGTTTTGTTCCCGCATTGTATTTTTTGTTTTTGTAGAAAGAAAATAATTTCTAACAAATAAAAAAAGATACTAACTTTGCGTTTCCAACCAACAAATCCGAAAACCCAATTTTATATATAACAAAGAAAAAATGGTTGCCCATACTTGTATATACAATAAATATTAAAATATATATTTTTCTTGCTTTGTTAGATAAAGAAAGAAAATTTGATAAAGAAAGAAATTCGGTTGAGAAGTCGCAAGTTTGATTTAGTTTTTTCTTGTTAGAGATTTAGTAGAAAGAGATAAAATGAAATATCGCCTATTACCCTGATAGGTATTTTTTCGTATAAGTAAATTCAAACAAAAGGAGGATTTTAAGAATGTAAAAGCAAACAAAAAAAAATCATTGCCCCTTTAATTAGAAATAGAAAGAGATATAAAAATTCTACGAATTTTTGGTACGGGCGGAAATATCTCAAAATGTGCAAACGAGATTTGCCCTTTTGCGAAATTTCCTACTACATAGAAAGACTAGAAAATAATTAGGAGGCTAAAATGGCTAGAATTAAAACAAAAGATTTGAAAACTCAATATATGATAAGAGTTTACAATCAAGATGAGTATGAGATTTTTAAACGAGCACTTGAAAAGTTTAAGGACAAGTTTGATAGCCTAAATGACGCTATAAAATATTTTGCCTTGCTCGGCGCTGATAAAATGCTTGGAGATAATACACTAAACCAAAGCATAAATTTCAGTGAGATTAGAAAGAACTTGCAAGAAATAAACGACAAACTTACGACCATATCTGCAAACCAAAAAATGGACTTTGTGGACACAAATGCAAATGTGAGAATAAATCAAGCACTGCTAAATTTCATCACTAAACTAATCAATAAACAAAGCCCAATAAACCTAAATTCTTACTCGCAAGGTTGGAAGTATGAACCACTAGATGAAAATGGCATTGA
>DHNC01000045.1:19254-23694 GCA_002406115.1 Christensenella sp. UBA4626 | reverse complement strand
CACTTAAATTTACTATGTTTTCTCGTCATTTATGTGTCCTACTGGGATACCCAGTAGACATTTTAATGGTAATAAACCACCACTTCTATTACGCTCGATGCGGATAGATTTTAACAAATTTAGATTTAGAAAGAGATAAAAAAATATGTTTTAGAAAGGAGTTAAATTTAAACTATGAAAGGAAAATTAAACTATGAATTTAAACAATACAAATCTAAATTTAAACAACTTAATACAATCGGAAGTTGACCGTATTTCAACTAAATATAACAAAGATTTTTTGGATTGCGAAGACCTAATAAAAATCACTGGACTTGGCAGAGATAATGTTAGAAATTTACTCAGAAGCAAAAGTTTTCCAACAACAAAAGTTGGCAAACGACAAGTTGTAAGTGTGCTTAATTTCGTTACTTGGCTAATACTTAACAATAACCAAAGCGAGGTGCAAAATGGCTAGAAAGAAAGTTGTAAGCAAAACTCGCAGAGCCAACAACGAAGGCTCAATATTTCAAAGAAGCGATGGTCGTTGGGGCGGAGCCTTAACTATGGGCTATGATGAAAACGGCAAGATTATTAGGAAAACAATTTATGGAAAAACACAAGCCGAAGTTGCTAAAAAATTGTCTGAAATAAGTGGCAGAGTTAAAAGCAATTCTTATGAACTTGTTGAAAATAGTGACCTTGAAAAATTGATGTTTGAATATCTTATGACATTCAAAAAGAGCACTGTAAGTCCACGAACATTTGAAGGTATTATTAGAAACTTTAAGTTGCATATTGTTCCACATATCGGCAAAATGAAAGTCTATGAAATTGATAATTACACAATACAAAAATTTGTAAATATTCTTTTGGACCAAGGTTACAGTGTGGACACCATAAAAAAGTGTAAACATTTACTAAATCAATTTTTTGAGTATTCCATTGAAAATAAATGGATATACACCAACCCAACTTTGAAAGTAAAAGTTAAAGGCAAAAGAAATGTTTATGAAGAAGATGGTGATGAAAGATACAAAGCATTGCCACCTGAAATAAGAGATAAATTTTTAGACGCATTAAATAAAGATGAAGCAAACTTTATTAAACCACTTTGTATTACTCTTATGTTTGCCGGGCTTCGTATTGGTGAAGCCTTGGCACTTAAATGGAAAAACATTGACTTTGCAAATAAAACAATAAAAATTGAACGAGCAATTACACAAACATTAAAGTTTGATGAACAAGGCAATGTTAAAGACAGAACAACAGTTATTGGTGACACAAAAACTGCTTGTAGTGTTAGAGATATACCTGTTACGGATATTGTCCTAGAAACATTAAAACAATGGAAAGAAAAGCAAGGTAAAAGACAAGAAACAAATCCAAATGTAACAGCGATTTTAACTGCACCAACATCATTTGTGTTTGCTAATGATAATGGAAGTTATAGGACTTATTATGGCACAAGAGTAATCTTTGATAGGTTTAAACGAAGAAACGGATTAAATAAATATCACATTCATTTTCACGGACTTCGCCATACATTCTCAAATATGCTTTTTGAAATGAACGAAAATCCAAAAGTAATTCAACAACTTTTAGGACACCGTGATGTTAAAACTACAATCACTGTCTATAACTCGGTAAATAGCGAATATGTAAGAGAAGCAACCGATAGATTAAACACTAAAATTCAAGAGCACGAACAAGAGCGAGAGGTTGAACAAGAAATAGATGATGATTTATCTGATGAAGAAATTGAACGCCAAATTCGTGAACTTGAAAAATTGCAAGAACGCAAACGCAGAAGAAAAGAAAAAGATTTTGAGATGTAGAAAGTGTGTCACATAAGTATTGACTTTGAAAAATCTTATGATAGAATGCAAGTAAAAGGTTGAAGAAACGCAATGTTCTTCAACCTTTTGCATTCTAAAAGGAGGTATGATATAATAAATGGAGAAAGGTCCTAGTACTTATGCTGAATACTGGACAAGTGAATATGCTGAAGTAAATCATTTTTATTTTCATGCATATGATATGGGATATACATATATAACAGATTATTCACAAGCGGCTATAAATTTTGCGTTAAAAAAGGGAGATAATATAATATCTTTTACAGCAAATGAAAAAAAATTTCATTCAACTTACAAATATGATGTAGAAACGAATGAATTTATTATTATTTCTAGGGATGGTAAAATTGTTACGTATTATTTACCTGAAGACGGAATTGATTATTTCTATAGTCAATTTGATAAATATGGAGATTATTGGAATTAAAAGGAGAAAGTTATGAAAGAAAAAATTGAAGATAAAACAACCCACGCAAACAAATGCAAAATATGTGGAATGGGAAATATAAATTTCATTCACGATATATGTATATATTGCGGCTGGGAAGATGATGATATTCAAAACGAACAGCCAGATTATATGGGCGGTGCAAATCATATGAGTTTTAATCAATATAAGAAATTTTGGGAAGAAAATAAAAAAGAAATTTTGAATGCTGACAATACTTGCTTTAAAGCAATTGATTTAGCAAGAAAATATTATGAAAAAAATTATAAAAATCATAAGTTGAATTAAGTTTAACCTATGATTTTTTTGTAAGGAGTTTTTATGAAGGAAAAATATGAAGTTGATAACAATTTAACACAAGAAAAAACTGAATATGAAAAAGAAAAGTTAACGAAAAAACTTAAACTAGTTAGAAATGAATTTAAAACAGTTGGTAAATATGGTATGCCACTAATTAAAAAGCAAGAAATTGATTTAGAGAAAATCGATTTGTGGAATTACACAAAGACAAAATTAAACGATGGAGATAACAAGAATAAAACAATTCACTTTTTTACTTATGATTGGCTATTTGAAAACATTTATGAAAAACCAGAACTAGCAATGGAAAAATTAAAACAATATTATGCAGTGTTATCTCCAGAATTTAGTTTATACTGGGATATGCCAAAGGCGCTTCAAATTTTTAGTACATTTAAAAATAGATGGTGTGGTGCGTTTTTTCAAAAGCATGGAATGAAAGTGATACCGACAGTATGCTGTGCTGGCGATGATAGTTATGATTTTTGTTTTGATGGTATAGAACAGGGCTCTGTAGTTGCAGTATCAACTTATTGTAGAGAAGAATATAAACATGAGTTTATGAAAAGTTATAATAAAATGCTGGAAGTAATTAAACCTATTGGAATTATTTGTTATGGAACACCGTTTGATGAAATGACAGGAAATATTAAGGCTATTAGTCCGTTTAATCAAGAAGAATTAATTGCAAAAATGGGCTTTGAAAACTATATGAAGAAATATATATCTGGCGAGTTATATCCAACAAGGTAGGCACAGCATGAAAGATTTGAAATTAAACATTGAATTACTGCCTAAGGGTGCTTGGGGTAATGATTTTAGTAGAACATTGGCTAAAAAAGATTGGGATATTTTAAGAAAAGTTTGCTACGATAAAGCAAATCACAAATGCACAATTTGTGGATTTGAAACAGATGATTTAGATGCTCATGAAGTCTGGGATTTTGATGTTGAAACAAAAACTCAAACTCTTAGAGATATAATTGCTATTTGTAGTAAATGTCATGGAGTTAAACATATAAGAAATTCGCAAAGGTTGGGATATGGAGAAAATGCAAAAAGACATTTTATGGAAGTTAATAACTGTAATGAATTGGAATTTGCGAAGCATTTAGCCAAAGGTCAAATGGATTTTGAAGAAAGAAATAAAATTTATAGATGGAAGATGATTGCAAATTTAGAAAAGTTTGGTGGCAAAAATATTGAAATTAAAGAAATCGTTATTCCATTAATTAAATCAGAATATAAACAAGATGAATTAAACCTACTTAAAAATGAATGTGGTTTTGCACCTAGAATTTTAGATGTCAATATTGATAATTACCAAGGGACTATATCTATAACCTGTGACAAAACTAATAAAATTGAATGGTTTGATGAAAATAAAAATTTGTTAGATACAAAATATAATTTTGGCGAAAAATTTAACACAAATTTTTCTGTTAAAGATTTAAGATGTTCATATTTAAAATTCAAGTTAACAGGATTGTATGGGGAAAAAGTTTCAAAAAAATTTTATTTAATTGAATGTAAATAATTTGACAGCAATTGACAGCAAATGTACCAGTTTTAGAGAGTTTACGAAAGAATTAGACCGATAGCCCAATTATGGCTATCGGTCTTTTTTTAGGCACGCAAGAAGATTTTTAATCTTCTTTTGGAGCAAATTTTGACAGCAATTGCACCAAAAATTGACAGCAAATGTTTTTTCAACGAAAATTTATCAAAAATTTAAAAAAATAAAAAAACCTTGAAAGTGCCTATTTTACTAGGTTTTCAAGGGGTTAAGTTAATGGAGCTGGTGACGGGAATCGGACCCGTGACCCCCACCTTACCAAGGTGGTGCTCTACCGC
>DHNC01000045.1:0-19116 GCA_002406115.1 Christensenella sp. UBA4626 | reverse complement strand
GTGCTCTACCGCTGAGCCACAGTAGCATATGATTTTAATTGGTGGCGGATGTGTTGATATATCAATGCGATTTATCAAATCACCTCAAACATTATATTAGTAAAACATTCGTTTGTCAAGGGAAAAACAGAGGACTTTTCACAGATAATGATTAAATTGTTTAAAATGGTTATATTTGTATTGGCGTAAGTGAGCCATCATTCAGTAAATTGTTATAAAATCTTTTCAATCTTTTATCAAAAAGTATAAAGTTGTTGACAATAATCTGCGTCCAATAGTATAATTACAGCTATAAAATATGGGAGTATACAAGTAGTTTATAAAAGGATTTTTTACACATGACGAAATCAAAAAGTTCAGATTTATTTATATTAAATGCCATTGTTATGTTTTTAACATTTATTTCTGGATCTTATTTGATTTTTTTTGTAGCGTTGGCGTTTTTAGATATATTGAACATAACTATATTTTTTGTAAAAAATAGATTCAATTTTTTTGATGTTAAATCGTTAAGTCGTTTATGTACGATGAATTTTATTGTTTCTTTTTTTATCATTGTAGTTGTTGCAAGAAATTTTAACTTAATTCAATCAGTTATTTCAATTTCTGTTATAATTTATACAACTTTGAGATTTGTTTTTTACTTTGTTGTATTGTTAAAAAACAATAATTTAAAATTCAACAAAACCCTAGCTTATAATCTTATTTGGTTTTGCGGTGTGGTTTTAATAATTTTCGCTTTTAACTACACATCATTCTTAGGCTATGCAAAGTATGATAGTGCTGAATATTATTATCCACTGTCGGAAATAAATATTTTCAACTTTAATACAATTGAAGCTTTAAAATTGTGTAACCATGTTAGTATGAGCTATTCAATAATGATATATATCAGTTATTGTGTTGTGGGCAACCTATATTATGCGGCAATAGCATTCAACCTGATAATGATATTATTCACATTTTATTCAATGAAAACAATTCTTAAAAAAGTTTTTTGCGATATAAATTCTAATTTAAACAACGTTTTGTCTTTAGTGTTTGTATGTCTGCCTTTAATTTCTGGCATGAGTGCAAGCATTTATTTGGATTGTGCCATGATGTTTGGGTTGATGTTTATGCTTGCGGCTGTTTTCAAAGGAGATAGAGACCTTATATTTTTATCAACAGTATTTGCAATTTTTACAAAAGAATTTGCAATCTTCAATGTAGCCATTTTGGTTGCTCTTCCGGTTATAATTGATTTTATTAAGTCAATTAAGTCTAAGGAATTTAAAAAATTTATAAGAGAAAATTTGGTTTATATTTTAAGCTTGTTAGCTTTATTAGTTGTTTTCATCGTAGCATATCTCAGCGGTTTGTGGTCTGGCTGGCACGAATTTGGATTGAACATGGGTCATATTGCCATAGTTTTGTTAAATTTGTTCGCTGTAAATTTCCAATATCTATTTGTTATAATAAGTCTAATTACAATGATTTTTTATTTTAAGAAAATAAAAGCAAGCAATGAGAAAATAAATCTTGTCTATCTGCAGATGGGTTTGATATTCATTGTTCATTTGATACTCAATCTTGTTGTGATAACTTGGCCATATTATAGATATGAGTTATGTGAATCACTAATCATAACTGTTATTGCATTGATAGGGATTTGTAAACTATTTATTTATGTCAAAGAAAACAACTTAATCCATAAAAGAAATATTTTTATTTCTTTGGTTGCAATTGTATCGATTATATCATCTATTCAGTGTTTTACAACTATTGACCCGTTAATGTTAATTAGTAAAAATAAGATGAATACTGGTACAAATCTTTATTCCGTCATACAAGGGTTTAATTATAGTGACGGAATGAAACTTGAAATATTTGATAGCAGTGTATACAACAACCAATTGACATTCTATGATTTGGCGTTTGATAAAATTTTGAAAGAAGTTGATTACTCATCCAATGTGGTATTACTTTCCGATGCTCAGATGTTTGATGTAGGATTTAGAACTGGTTACGATAATAAAACCAACAAAAGATACTACACAACAAATGTGTCTGAGTTGATAAGTGTTAAGCAGTTAAGCAAAGAAGTAGAAAGTCTAGATGAAAGCAAAACTTATTATTTTGTGGAAACATCCGACAAACAGACCCCGATTGAAAAATTAAGTCAATACTTTGACGTCGGAGAAAGTTACACAGCAAAGTCATTGGGATGGTCATTTAGAGTGACAGCGCTTGAAATTAAATAAGGAGAATAATGTGTTAACAAAAAAACAGATATTAAACACCATTGAGATGGCCAAAAATATGAGGATCAATGCCATAAAAATGACAAACAAGTCAAAAGCATCACATATAGGTGCTATTTTATCCGTCACTGACATTGTGGCGACTTGTTACAATTTGGTTTTGAATTTTGATCCAACGAATGTTGACGATCCAAAGAGAGATATTTTTATTTTAAGCAAAGGTCATTCAGGCGTAAGTGTTTATTGTGCCTTGGCTGAAATTGGGGCGATTGATAAATCTGATTTGGATGGATATTATCAATTGGGTAGCAATTTATCAGGGCATGTTTCACATAAAGTTAATGGGGTAGAATTTACGACAGGCTCTTTGGGGCATGGTTTGTCTTTGGCGGTTGGCAATGCATATCATTTTAAAGTAAATCACTTGCCAAACCAAGTTTATGTGGTTATGGGTGATGGCGAATGTGACGAGGGCTCTGTTTGGGAAGCAATTATGCTTGCAGTGCAACTAAAATTGGACAATCTTCACATTATTGTTGATAGAAATAATATGCAAGCCTTGGGCTGGACAAAAGACATACTGAATTTAAATAGTCTATCAAATAAATTTAAAGCATTTAATTTAAACACAATAGAATGTGATGGGCATAATATTGAACAACTATATGATGCTATGACAACTATTGAGCAAAACAAACCAACGGCGATTATAGCCCATACAACAAAAGGCAAAGGTGTGTCATTTATGGAAAATCAACTTTTGTATCATTATCGCAATCCAAGCGATGAGGATATGAAAAAGGCGATATACGAATTGGAGAAAGAATATGAGAAAAACTGTCGTAAATAAATTGGTTGAAATCGCAAATGACAAAACATTTTTTGTTACTGGTGATTTAGGGTTCGGAGCTTTTGAACCTGTCCAAAACAAATATGCTGACCGATATATCAATGTAGGCATAGCAGAGCAAAATATGGCAGGTTTCTCTGCTGGACTTGCTTCTCGAGGAAATAAGGTGTTTATGTATAGCATCTCAACTTTTCCAACATTGAGATGTTTGGAACAAATAAGAGATGATATATGTTATCATAATCTTGATGTAAATATTTTGAATGTTGGCACTGGATTTGAATATGGCTCACTTGGGATAACTCATCACTCAACTGAAGATATTTCATGCCTTAGAGCTATCCCAAATATGAAAATCTATACACCATCTAATGCAGGTGAAACAGAACTTGTTATGAACGAAATTTGCAGCAAAGGTGGTCCAAGTTATGTAAGATTAAATAAATCAGGTGCAGACGAATATCCTTGTGAAAGCACAACTATCAATTGTGTAAAACAATATCCTGGCAAAACCTGCATAGTAGCTTCTGGCACAATTTTGCAAGAAGCTTTGGATTATGACCGTGAGAATGAAAAACATGTTAGCATATTTTCTTTGGTTAATTATTTTAAAGAAAAAGATTTGATTGCTGAAAAACTAAAAAAATATTCAAACATCATCACACTGGAAGAACATCAAATCACTGGTGGGTTATATTCATATCTTTGTGAAATAAAAAATGAATACAATTTAAATTCAAAAATATACCCATTGGCTTTGAAAAATAAATTTACATCCAAAGTTGGCAAACAAAAGGAGTTAAGAGCTGTTTACAACATTGATAAGACGGCTGTAAAAAATTTAATTGATAGTATTGGAGAATTATAATGCAAAATATTGTTGTCACTGGGGCAAATTGTTTTATTGCAAAACCTTTAATAAAATTGTTATCACAAAAAGGTTATCATATTTATGCAGTGGTTAGAGATGGATCAAGTTATGTTTGCGAAGATGTAAATGTGCAAATGATACATCTAAATTTTGACGAATATTATAAGTTGGCAGATATTATAAGTCAGCCTTGTTTTGCATTTTTCAATTTTACTTGGGATGGAACTCGAGGTGAATCAAGGAACGATGAACTGAGGCAATTAAAAAATTATGAAAACTCAATTTTGGCATATAACACAGCAAAAATCTTAGGTTGTGAGTATTTTGTAGGTGCGGGATCACAGGCGGAATATGGGGTGCTGAACAAAAAAATTTCAGAAACCGACCAGCCAGAACCAAACACTGCTTATGGCAGATACAAATTGTTGTTTACAAATTATCTACAAAGCCAAGCGGATGTTGATTCAATTAAATTTCTTATGCCACGATTTTTCTCTCTTTATGGCTATGGTGACTACAAAAACACCCTTGTTGAGATGTCTATAAATAAAATGCTCAACAATGAAGACTGTGATTACACACAAGCAATACAAAATTGGAATTATTTATATATTGACGATTGTGTTAAGGCGTTGGTTTATCTTATGGAAAATGGTTTTGAAGGAGTGTTTAATTTTGGTTCGACAGAAACCTATAAATTGAAAGATTATGTCAAAATGATTAAATCTGTTTTAGGTTCAAAATCAAAATTAAATTTTGGTGCAATTCCTTATCCTTCTACAGGTATGGTTAGCATTGACCCAGATATATCAAAATTGATACAAACAGGATTTAATGAGTTTACACCGTTCTGCGAAGGAATTAGAAAGATTGTAGAATTGAAAATTGGAAATAACGATATAGAAAAGGATGAGTCAAATGAAAAAAATTAGGATTTTAATACCAACCTATAATGAAGAAAAGAATGTAAAAGAACTTGCCGATTGCATTATAAAGCACTTTGAAACAGAACTGCCTGAATATGATTATATGATAATGTTTATAGACAACAAGAGTAAGGACAACACAAGGCAAGTTATCAAGGAAATGGCTAGCCAAAATGAAAAGATAAAAGCAATATTTAACGCTAAAAACTTTGGTCAATTCAACTCTCCTTATTATGGTTTAATAAGGAATGATATTGGTGGTGGCAGTGATGCAACCATATTGATGTGTGCAGATTTTCAAGATCCTGTTGATATGATTAAAAAGTTTGTAAGGAAATGGGAAGAGGGCTATGATGTTGTTGCGGGCATCAAAACAAAAAGCAAAGAAAACAAATTTATACGCTTTTTGAGAACTATATATTATAAACTTATCAAACACATGAGTTCAATTTCTCAAATTGAGCATTTTACTGGATTTGCTTTATATGATAACAAATTTATCAACAATTTGAAAAAAATTGATGATCCAACCCCATTTTTAAGAGGTCTCGTTGCAGAGTTGAGTGGAAATTTGGCAACCATAGAATATACACAACAAAAGCGTAAAGCTGGCAAAACAAGCAATAATTTCAAAACTTTATACGACGCTGCAATGCTTTCGGTTACAACTTACACAAAGAAAATTCCAAGAGTTGCAACAATTATGGGCGCATTGATGTCGGGGCTAACTTTTATATCAACAATTGTTTTCACAATATTGTCGTGCACAATAAAAGGATTTAGTGTTTTGTTCCCAATAGTGTCTGGCGTTTGCTTCTTATCTTTTATCAATATGTTTTTTATTGGAATGTTAGGCGAATATTTGGTAAATATGAATGTTCGTATGCTTCATCGTCCTCTTGTGATTGAAGAAAGTCGTATCAACATGGAGCAAGATGATGTTTAAGAAATTATTTAATTGGCTAAAAGGGCTGGATTATAGGATAAAATTTCTATTAGTCGGTGGATTAAACACGATAGTTGGTATTGGAAGCTATTTGTTAGTCTTGGTGATTTTTAAAGTAAATATCTTTGACACAACTTCCGCGCCAGTTAAGTTTGTTGTTATTGCAACTTTAATAAGTCAGGTGATTGGAGTTATTCACAGCTATTTATGGAACAAATTTTTCACTTTTGAAGTAAAAGAAAAAAGTGTTTTAGAAACAATTAGGTTTTTAATAGTATATTTGGTTGTTTTTGGACTTGAGTATGTTTTAAAGCTTGGTTTGGGCAAATTGGGGACGCTCAATCAATTTACAATTTCAATAATTACAACTATTACAAATATGATTGTTAGTTTTGTTGGACAAAAATTGTTTGTATTTAGATTTAAAAAGAAAGTAAAAACAGAAAATGAGACAGATCAAACCGAAAAGGAGGAAGGTTAAATGAAAGTAGTGATTTTTGCAGGTGGTTTGGGCACAAGGATTGGTGAAGAAAGTGTGTATAAACCAAAACCAATGATTGAAATTGGTGGGAAGCCAATTTTGTGGCATATTATGAAATATTATTCCTCTTTTGGATTTAACGAATTTATAATTTTAGGCGGATATAAACAAGAGATGATAAAACAGTATTTCAAAAACTATTTTATCTCAAATAGCGATATCACCTTTGATTTTCAAAACAGCGGCAAAATAGAAGTACATAATTCAAACTGTGAAAAATGGAAAGTTACTGTTTTGGACACAGGTTTGAGCACAATGACGGGTGGAAGGTTAAAACGTGCAAAGGAAATAATAGGCAATGAACCTTTTATGCTTACATATGGTGATGGCGTTTCAAATGTAAACATCAATGAGCTTATCAAGTTCCACAACTCGCATAAAGGTTTGGTAACATTAACCGCTTGCAATCCATCTGCAAGGTTTGGAGAATTAAATATAGATAGCAATCAAGCAATAACAGAGTTTAAAGAAAAGCCAAAACAAATAAATTCTTGGGTTAATGCGGGGTTCTTTGTGTGTGAGCCAAGCGTATTTGACTATATTGAAGGTGATTCTATGCCATGGGAGGATGTTCCTTTGAAAACAATTGCAAGTGAAGGAAAATTGTTTGCATTTAAACATTCAGGTTTTTGGATGCCTATGGACACATTGAAGGACAAAACTACTTTGGAAAATATTTATAAGGAAGGAAAAGCACCATGGGTTATTTGGAATTAAAAAAATTTTATCAAGGCAAAAAAGTGTTTGTAACAGGTGGCACTGGTTTTAAAGGCAGTTGGCTTATAACTTTGCTTAATGAACTTGGTTCTGATGTCTGCGTGTATGCGCTTGCACCAAATACTCATCCAAACATGTTTGAAATTATTGGCGGGAAAAAATTTGTTAAGTATGTTGAAGCGGATATAAGAGATTGTGAAAAATTGACAAAAGCAATGGTCGATTTTCAACCACAAATTGTTTTGCATCTTGCTGCTCAGCCAATTGTGATTACAAGTTATGAGCAACCTCACTATACTTATGAAACAAATGTTATGGGAACAGTTAATTTGTTTGAAGCAGTAAGAAAAACCAAATCTGTAAGAAGCGTCGTAAATGTAACTACTGATAAAGTTTATTTGAATAATGACGACGGCAAAGCGTTCAAAGAAACCGACCCATTATGTGGATATGACCCATATTCAAACAGCAAATCTTGCAGCGAGTTGGTTACATATTCTTATTTAAACAGCTTTTTTAATGTTAATGATTTTGAAAAGCATCATATGTCTATTTCAACATGCAGAGCAGGCAATGTTATTGGTGGGGGTGACTGGGCTGATTTCCGCTTAGTACCAGACTGTGTTAAAAGCATATTGAAAGACGAAGAGGTTGTAATAAGAAATCCATTTTCGACTCGTCCTTTTCAACATGTTTTGGAACCTTTATATATGTATTTAAAACTTGCAATGTTGCAATATGAAAATCCAAAATATATTGGCAATTATAATATCGGACCGGACATCAAAAATTGTGTTAGTGTTTTGGATATTATGCAAACATTCAAAAAATATATGCCACAAACAAGATATATCATAAATCAACAACCGAATGCAAAGCATGAGGCAAGCAAATTGACCTTGGATATTGAAAAAAGCAAAAAAGTTTTGGGATTTAAACCTATTTATGATGTGGATAAAACTATTCAAACAATTGCGGATTGGACCAATGCATATATAGACAAAGAAAATATGTACGATAAAACCAAACAACAAATTGAAGAGTTCTTTAAAAGTGTTGGCAACAAGGAACTTTAAAAATGCAAACCAAGAAAGAAATTAAGTATTTAAATTACATTGCTCTAAGTTTTTTTATTGTTGCGGTTGCATTATTGTTTATAGTGCCTCATCATAATGATTGCTATTATTTTTGGAGATGGGGTAGCGATTTGCTTGATTTTGGCACAACAAAATTTTATTCACATGCTTATGGCACTGCAAACGAATATCCTCCATTAACAATTTTAATTTGTGGTTTGTTCAGCTGGTTTGCAAGGGTTGTTCATGCTAATGAATACTTTACATATATCATTGTAAGGTTGCCACAAGTATTCTTTGTTTTGGCAAGTATTTATGTTTTTTTCAAGTTGGTGTCAAATTACACATCTTTAAAAAATTCTTTAATATTAAGCGCAATATTTGCTTTTGCACCTGCAATTATGATTACAATAATGTGGGGTCAAGCCGATTGCTTTACACTTTTCTTTGTGCTTGCTGCGTTGTTATGCTTTGTTAAAAACAAACAATTTTTAACAATCTTAATGTGTGCATTAGGTATGCTCGTTAAATTGCAGTTTATTTTTGTTTTGCCAATTTTTGCTTTGGCATTATTGGTTAGGGCAATAAAAGAAAAGTCAGTTAAGGGGGGGGGAGACTCTTATGTTACTTTCTTGCCAATTTAGCAATTTATTTGTTAATATATCTGCCATTTTCAATTGAACAATATCAAGCACACAATTATTTCTTTATAATAACAAACTTGTTTGAGCAAGTCGGTCATTATCAAATGTTTTGTGCAAATGCATTTAACTTGTATAGGGCACTTAACTTAAATTTTGTTACATATCCAGACTTTTATAAATATATTAACTACACGATTTTGATTGCTATATATGTGTTTGCAGCTGTGTCTTATATCAAGCGCCCTACAAATGAAAATTTAATTGTTTTAACAGGCTTTGTTTTTGCTGCAATTTTTATGCTTTCTACAAACATGCACGAAAGATATATGTTGGCGGCAATTTCGCCAATGTTGATTTCAACTTGCATTTTAAAAAGCAAAAAAATGTTGTTTGTTAATTACGCATTTTATATTGCTCAATTTGTTAACACATTGTTTTCTTGGATAAGTGCACAATGGGGATTAACAGCAATAGTTTCTATTACTTTTTCAATTGTTGAAATTATTGCATTGATTTTGTTTATTGTTGAGATAGTGAAATATTCTTTTGAAAAACCAAGTTCAGCCAACGTCTTAAACAATTAGTTTTATGGGATTAGTTTTTTATTGACTCAAAAGTTTGTCTGCAAAAAATCTTGACAAGTGGGGTGGAAATATTTATAATTTTTGTAAGATGTTGAGAAAGAGAGTAGTCAAACTCTACGTCACAAAGTGAGATAAGGATAGTGAGAACTTGTCTGACGCGTTTGATGAAAGACACTTTTGAGTCTGGAACCCGTTTTATACGGACAATTTCAAAGTGGTTAAATTTATTTTGTTTGCAGGTTTACGCTTGAAAAGCAAAATGGATTTGGCAAATTAGGTGGCACCGCGGGGAGTAGTTTCTCGTCCTAATGCATGATTGCATTAGGGCTTTTTTGTTTTAATGGCGGTTTATAAAAGGAGGGCTATGGCGACGATATTCTTAACAAGCAATTTAAATTGCTATGATAAGAGTTCAAACATATCCACGCAAATTGATAATACCAATCATTTTGTTGATGAGTTGAAAAAAGAACTTAAAAATATTAAAAAAATAGTTTATATATGCTCATCCCCAGAAAACTTTGAAAAAACTGATTTGTATTCTTCAATCCTAACTAAATCATTTAAAATTGATGGTTTTGGAGTTGAAGATGTTACAGTCGTTGACAATCGCTTTACGGGTGATTTAAAACAAGAAATTATTTCTGCCGATCTGGTTTTCCTTATGGGTGGGCATTGTCCAACACAGTTGGCATACTTTAAAAAAATCAACTTGTCCGAAATCTTGAAACATTATCAAGGCGTGATTATTGGGCAAAGTGCAGGAAGCATGGATATGGCAAAACTTGCCTACATTCAACCAGAGAGCGAGGAAGAGTTTAGAGATAAGAATTTTAAAAAGCAACAACAGGGCTTGGGACTGATTGATTTTAACATTATGCCGCATATGAATCGTGCAAGGGTAGATGAAATAGATGGGGCAACGACCTTTGATATGTGTGTGCAAGATAGTGCAACCTTTCCGCATTATGGCATCTATGATGGTGGATTTATAAAAGTGAAAAATAATCAAATAACAGCGTTTGGCAAAACATTGTTGTTTAAAAATAAAAAATGCTACAAATTGTGTGACGATTTAGAGATATGTGAATTGAAAGGCGATTATTCAGAAAATAAAATTAACAATACAGTGTTGGAAATTTAAAGGAGGAAATGTATATGATAGCAAAAAACAAATACAGGTCAGTTGACTGTGGGGAATTGAGAATTGAAAATGTTGGACAAGAGGAAACTTTGTCTGGCTTTGTGGACACTATCCGCAAATTGGGCGGCATAACTTTTGTTGTGTTGCGTGATTTTTATGGCAAAACGCAAATTGTTGTGCCAGATGAACTTGGCGTTGAACTTAACAAAGAGGATAATATTTGCGTGCATGGTAAAGTGCTTGAACGCAGCAGCAAAAACCCAAATATGTCAACAGGTGACATCGAAGTGGTGGCGGATAAAATTGAAATTTTGGGCAAATGTACAAATGTTTTGCCTTTCGAAATCAAAACCAGCCAAGACGTGCTTGAAGATTTGCGTTTGAAATATAGATATTTGGACTTGCGTGCGGATTACAACAAACAGATGTTAAAACTTCGCAGCGACCTTATGATGTTTGTGCGTGAATTTATGCACAAGCACGATTTTTTGGAAGTTCAAACCCCAATTTTGACCGCTTCCAGCCCAGAAGGTGCAAGGGACTTCCTTGTTCCAAGCCGTTTAAACCCAGGCAAATTTTATGCTTTGCCACAAGCGCCACAACAATTCAAACAATTGCTTATGACAAGCGGTGTGGACAGATATTTCCAAATTGCTCCATGTTTTAGGGATGAAGATGCCCGTGCAGATAGGTCGCCAACAGAGTTTTATCAAATAGATATGGAAATGGCGTATGCAACTCAAGAGGATGTGTTTAAAATCACCGAAGAATTGTACGCAAGCATTTTTGAGCGTTTTGCTGGCAAGCGTCCAACAACACCATTTGCTCGCTTGACCTACGAACAAGCAATGCGTGATTATTGTAGCGACAAGCCAGACCTAAGAAATCCACTTAAAGTTGCGGATTGTACAGAATTGTTCAAAGATAGTGCATTTAACGCTTTCCATGGCAATGTGGTTAAAGCAATCAAGGCAAATTGCGGCGAAAAAGGGCGTAAGTTCTATGATGCTCTCACCGAATTTTTAAAATCCCGTGAAGCAAAAGGCTTGGCTTATGTTAAGGTCAACGAACAAGGCGAGTTTGAAACTGGCATTTCCAAATTTGTGACCGAAACTGAAAAACAAGCACTTAAAGATTTGTTGCATTATGAGGTTGGCGATACAATTTTCTTTATCGCAGACAACAAGGATAGAGCAATCAAATTTGCAAACGTTTTGCGTAACGAACTTGGCAACAAACTTGGGCTTATTGACCAAAATGACTATCAATTTGTGTGGATTGTGGATTTCCCATTCTACGAACTTGACGATGACGGCAATATTGCATTCAGCCACAACCCATTCAGTATGCCACAGGTTGATGTTGATGAGGTTAAGAAAAATCCACTTGCTGCAAAAGCATATCAATACGACTTGGTTATCAACGGCTATGAAAGTTTGTCCGGCGCAGTGCGTAACCACCGCCCAGATGTTATGGTTGAGTTGTTTAAACTTGCGGGCTACGACAAGTCAGTTGTAGAAAACAAATTTCCAGCGCTTTACAACGCCTTCCAATATGGCGCACCACCACACTGTGGCATGGGTGCAGGCTTTGACCGCTTAATGATGTTGCTCACACACAACGATTATATTCGTGATGTAATCGCTTTCCCAATGAACAAAAACGGTTGCGACCCACTTACAAACGCACCAAATGATGTAACTGAAAAGCAATTGAGCGATGTTCATATTAAACTTGATGTTAAGGAGTAATTATGCAAAAATTAGATATTAAACAATTAAAACAAGAATACCAAAAATTTGCAGACAAAACTATTGTGCTTGCCGGTTGGGTTAAGAGCGTTAGAGATATGAAAAAATTTGGCTTTATCGACATGGGAGACGGCACAAGCTTTAAAGGCACTCAAATAGTTATATCGGCAGAAAAGTTGGCAAATTATGACAGACTTGCCCATTTAAACACTGGCTCAACAATTATCGTGACTGGTGTTGTAAAATTGACCCCAGAAATGAAACAACCTTTTGAAGTTCAAGCGGAGAAAGTTGAAATTTTCAGCGAAACAGATGCAACTTATCCACTTCAAAAGAAAGGCCATTCTTTGGAATTTTTGAGGGAGCAAGCCTATCTTCGTCCACGCACAAACTTGTTCAGTGCGGTCTTCCGTGTTAGAAGCGTTGCTGCAATGGGCATTCATAAATATTTTCAAGAGCATGGATATGTTTATGTCCACACTCCACTTATAACAACAACCGACTGCGAAGGCAGCGACCAAATGTTCAAGATAACCACGCTTAACTTCGAGCATCCACCACTTACAAAACAGGGTGCGCTTGACACAAGTAAAGACTTGTTTGGCAAAAAATCTTACATCACAGGTTCTGGTCAACTTCATGGTGAGGCATTTGCTTTGGCATTCAACAAGATTTACACTTTTGGCCCAACTTTTAGGACAGAAAACAGCAACACCAAAACTCACGCAAACGAATTTTGGATGATTGAACCTGAAATGTCTTTCTGCGACCTTGAAGGGCTTATGGACATTGAAGAAGAGATGTTGAAGTATGTCATCAACTATGTGCTTGAAACTTGTCCAGAAGAAATGGAATTTTTGAATAGTTTTGTGGAAAAAGGTCTTATCGAAAAACTCAAAAAAGTGGTAAGCAGCAATTTTGTCCGCATCGACCATGCCGACGTTATCAAATTGCTTAAACAAGCCCCAGTTAAATGGGAGTTTGAGCCGGAAGAAGGCGGCGATATCGCAAAAGAACATGAAAAATATTTGACCGAACATTTTGGCGGCCCAGTGTTTGTTAAAAACTGGCCAAAGGACATCAAAGCGTATTATATGAAACTGAACCCAGACGGCAAAACGGTTGCTGCGGTTGACTTGGAGGTTCCAGGTGCGGGCGAACTTATGGGCGGCAGCCAACGTGAAGAGGATTATGGAAAAATCATCGCTCGCTGCAAAGAAATGGGCGTTGATACAATGCCAATTGATTGGTATTTGAATTTGCGTAAATTTGGCAGTTGCGTTCACTCTGGTTTCGGCATGGGGTTTGAACGTTTAGTGATGTACCTAACAGGAGTGGAAAACATCCGTGATGCAATACCATTCCCACGCACACCAAACAATTGCGAATACTAAAAATTTTGTAAATTTTTGTAATTTGGGGCAAAAAGTTTGATTTAAATGAATATATTTAATATAATTGTAAAAGTAGGAGGGTTTTATGGGATTTGTAAAAGCTATGGATAACTTGCCATTGTGGGTAAAAATCATTTTGGCATTGCCTGGTTTGGATATCATTTGGGCAATCTATCGTATCGTAAAAGGCGCCGTTCAAGGCAAAACCGGCATTTTGCTTGGTGGTATCCTTTGGTTGTTGCTCGGTTGGGCAATCCTTTGGATTATCGATATCGTAAGCATCTGCTTGGCTAAAAAACCAATGGTTCTGGCGTAACCTAAACCAAAACAAAATTAAACACAAAAAAATCCACCAGTTTTTGGTGGGTTTTTTGTGTTTTTTACATACTTATAAGACTGTTGCAAATTTATTTTTGTGTATTTATTTTTAACGCCGCAATTGTGATATTGAAATCATTAAAACTGAAACTTTGTGCCAATTTCAACATCGTCGTCAAGATAGGAGAAAGTTGAAATCCTTTTAGACCTTAAATCCGAATTTACATTCTTTAAAATCGCCTTATTCTTCAAATTTTCAATCAAATGATTTACACCAAAAGAAAAGTGAGATGTTTCGTTAAAAATAATGTGGTCAAAAAATTGTTTCCTCATCAAATTGCAAATATCAATCAAAGTTTTTGTTGTGTTGATGTCTTCTTGACTTGGCAAGGTTTGACCCATAGGATGAGTGTGACAGACCAAAACGCTCACAACATTTTTATCGTTTATAAATTCTCCAAAAAAGTTTGTGTCAATATTTATGCAAATATCATCAGCACCTTTAATTACTTCGTATTTGATAATCTTGTTTAAACCGTTCAAACAGAAAATGTAAAAATCTTCTTGTTTGTGTATCTCAAACTTGTTTCTAAAATATCTTACACAAGCGTTGACGTCGTTTAACACATCAAGTTTTCCGTCGGCAACACTTTCCTTGTAAATACTAAAAACATCTGGCAGCGATGTCAAAAATTGAGCAGTGGTTTTGCCTATACCTTCAATCTTTTCCAAATATTTTGGGTCAGCATTCAACACATTTGCAATCGAGCCAAATTTGTCAATCAATCTGTGACCGAGCGGATTTGTATCCTTCCTTGGGATTGTAAACCACAAAAGATATTCAAGCACTTCGTGTGCTTCAAGCGAACGTAAACCGTATTTTGCAATTTTTTCTTTCATGCGTTGACGATGACCAGTGTGGTCAACCGCCTGCCGATTTTCATCATTGTCTTTCATTTTTAACCTTGCGTAAAGTTCTTATATGCGTAAAGGATGCCCTTTACAAATTTCCTTGTTGAAAATGATAGCACAAACTTAAAAATATTTCAACATATTCGTGTGCGTATTGCTTAAATTGAGGCAAAATTGTATAGATATTTGAGAGTTTTAAAGATTTGTATCATTTTGTTGTAAAATGATTTGCTTGACTATTTTTTATTTAAGAAATATAATTTTTATATTAAACAGATTTTGTAATCTTGTTTTTTAAAGTTATTAAAATTTATCAAAAAACTTGTTAAACTATATTTTGTTGGATATATAAAACTTGTTTTGAGATATAATATACAAAAGGTGAAATATGAAAAAATTTTTTAAATCATTGCTTCTTGTCTTAATAATATTGCCAATGGCTTTCATTTTTACGGCTTGCGGCAAGGTTACAATCGTAGACATTCAAAAAACCAACTCAACCGATTTGGTGGATATTTACACAGTGTATTATTCGGACGGCACAACTTCAAGCATAACAATCCAAAATGGCAAGGACGGCAGCAATTTTGATGTCGAGGCCTTGTTCCAAATGGGTGTTGCACGTGGTGCTTACACGGACGATTTGGCGGGGTATCAAAAATTTTTGATGGATTTAACAAAAAATTCTTCTTCCACAATTGAGGCAAACAATAATTTAAACAAAGCACTTCAATCTGCAGTTTCAATCTACACAATCGTGCCATCTAATAACTCAACAGCAATTGCTTGCGGCTCGGGTGTAATCTATCAAATGGACGAAACATACAGTTACATCCTCACAAACTATCATGTTTTGTACAATGCTTTGGTTGCAGAAACAGGCGATTTTGTTGATGACGTTTATATCTTCCAATATGGAGTAGATTGTTCTATCGTCACAAATTCTAGGACAAACAAACAAGAAATTAAAGGTGACTATGTGCTTGGCAAATATATTGCGGGGTCAATGACTTATGATGTGGCAGTTGTTGAAGTAAAAACTGCCGATTTGGTTAAAAATAACTCAACAGTTAGGGCTGCAGACATCGCAACTTCATATCATGCTGGTGACCAAATTTACGCAATCGGCAATCCAGAAGGCGATGGTATAAGCATCACGAAAGGCATCGTTTCTGTGGAAAGTGAAAACATTCAAATGACTGCAGTTGACGGATATAGCACTTCACAATTCAGGGTTGCACGTATTGATGCGGCAATCAATGGTGGAAATTCAGGCGGCGGCGTTTTCAACGAAAATGGCGAGTTGATTGGGCTTGTAAATTCAAAATCTGTTTATGCGGCTTCGGATGAAACAACGCCTATTGACGGCATGGCATATGCTTTGCCAATCGACAACGTAAAATGCGTTGCAGACAACTTGATGTATTATTATTCAGTCAACAAAAAATTCTCAACTGTCTACAAACTTCAACTTGGCGTATATTTTAACAATGTGGACAAAAACACTTCACAAGTTTACAATCCAGTCACTGGCGAATGCGTAATTTATGACCAAATTGTTGTGGCAAGCGACCCAGAACTCAACGCTTTCATCCGTAAATATAAGGTTCAAGAAACCGGCAAGGAAGCAACCTATATCCAAACTGGCGACATCATCACTCACATCATCATAAACGACAAAACTTACAAACTTGATAGGTATTTCTATTTGGAAAATATGCTTTTGAGCGTGCGTCCTGGCGACAATGTTGCTTTTATAATTTCTAGGGGCAATGTGTCGTTGACCACTGGTTCAGTTAGCGTTCAAGCATCAGATTTGGTTGTAAAAGCATAATAAAAATTAAGGTTTAAATAAAAAAACTGCCAACACTCATTGTTTTTGTTCAAAAATATTGCTAATGTTGTGTTGACTTGTTGCTTGTGATAAAAAACTCTGGCAAAGTTTGTCAGAGTTTTTTTGTGTTTAATAAAACATTTTTAATAAATTTTAAGTTTAAAATATTTTTACATTTCTTTCAAAGTTTCGATACATATAATTTTAAAACCGGTTGCCAAGCATTCCCTCAAACTTTTCACAAGGTTGATTTTTGCTTTTGTGGTGGCAGCGTTGCCGTCAAGCACCTTGGAAGTGGTGTAAAAATGGTTAAAGGTTTTGCAAATTTCCATAACACGTTTTGCCACAATGCTTATATCTCGCTTTTCAAGTGCAATTTGCATAGTCTGCTCAAAATTGTTGATAAATTTTACAAGTTCAAAAGCGTCTGTGTTAAAACATGTATAATCTGGTGTCGCCTCTTCTTCTTGATATTTCCTCAAAATGCTTTCAACACGGGTGAAAGTGTATTGCATATATGGGGCAGTTTCGCCTTCAAAAGAGAACGATTTTTCCATATCAAAAACACAATCTTTAACACGTTCCACTTTAAGCACGCTGTAATTCAACACCGCACTTGTGACTTTGTTTGCCACATTCTCTGGGTTTTCAAGTTTAAATTCACGATCTTTTATAATGTCAACCGCTTTGTTATGTGCGTATTCAATCAAATCGACCAAAACAGCTTGTTTGCCACGTCTTGAACTGATTTTGCCGTCCGGCAAACTGAATCTGCCATAAGAAATATGCTCCAATTTGTCGGCGTAAGGCAATCCCAATAAGTCTACGATTTTAAACCATTGTTTGAAGTGCAAAGTTTGAGCCACGTCGGTCACATAAAATATTTTATCAAATTTGTAATCGTCATATCTATGCATAATGGCGGCGAGGTCACGGCTTGCATAAAGAGATGTCCCATCGCTTTTCAAAATCACGCTAGGAGCCATGTTATAAGCGGATAAATCCACAATTTGTGCACCTTGACTGGTTGTGAGTAGGTTGGCTTTTTTAAGTTTTTCCACAACTTCTGGCACAAACTGGTTGTAATAATTTTCGCCACGGTTATCATCAAATTTAACGCCAAGTAGGTCAAACATTTTTTCGCCGTCTTTCAGTGCAATCTCAACAATCTGTTGATAAATAGGGTAGATTTCCGCATCTCTATCTTCAATTTTTTTAAAAATGTCACGTGCAAGTTGTGAGGCCTTTTCATCTTTTTCTTCCAACTGGTTAAATTTCACATAATATTCTTGCAAAGCGTCGTTGCCACGTGCCTTAACATCTTCCATGCTTCCCCAAAGTTGAAGCCCGCCAATAATTTTGCCAAAAGGGGTGCCGTAATCGCCCGCAAAATCAAGGCGCTTGACAGTGTAGCCAAATTGCTCACACAATCTGCACAAACTTTCGCCAACAATCAAAGATTTCAAGTGTCCAATGTGAAGATATTTTGCAAGGTTAGGGCTGCCATAATCCACACAAACAACTTTGCCTTTGCCGGTATCAAGTTTAAAATCTTGCTCAGTTTTGTAGTTTGACAAAACCTCTTTTGAAACTTCCGCTTTGTTCAAAAAAAAGTTAATATATCCTGCCACAGCCTCAACATGGTCAATGATAGGATTTGGCTTGATTTGTTTTGAAATCTCGTCCGCAATCATTATAGGACTTTTGCGCAAAATTTTTGCAAAAGAAAAACAAGGCAAGCAATAATCACCTTTGTCAGGGCTTGCACTTTCAATAATCAAATTTTCAACATTTTGGTCAGTGTCCAAAACAACGCTGTCCGCAATAACTTTCTTAATATTCATGGCTTAATAATAGCATAAAAAAAATAAATTTGCAATAGTTTGAGTTTATTGCAAATTTTAAAATATATTTTAATTTAAAACGCTTGCCGCCGCTTTTGTGTAAGCCCTTGTCAAACCGCCCGCACCCAACTTTACGCCGCCAAAATATCTAACCACAACAACCATGGTGTTGACACAATTTTTTTTCTTTATCACATTCAAAATGGGGTAGCCAGCCGTCCCGCTAGGCTCGCCATCGTCAGACGCCTTTTCGCTTACAATATCCTTGTTAAAAACATAAGCAAAGCAAATGTGTGTTGCTTTTTTATGTTCCTTTTTTAAAGATGCAAGGATTTCTTTAACCTGATTTAAACTTTGCAATTCAAATTTAAAAGCCAAAAATCTAGATTTGTTTATAACAATTTCTTCCATAAAAACATTATAACAAAAATTAAAGTTAATTAAAAATAAAATAAATAAATTTTCAAAATTGCCACAAACTAATACCATAAAATTAAGTAATATAAATTAATTTAAAAGGT
>DHNC01000006.1:444-13070 GCA_002406115.1 Christensenella sp. UBA4626 | reverse complement strand
TATTTAATTTTTTAATATTTTTTTAATAAACCATATTTTTTCGGTTCTAAAATTTAGTTTATTTTTTACTCAATTTAAAGCAAGAAATATATTTTTGAATTTACAACCATTTTTGCAAATGCAAAATTATTTTTGCTTTATAATTGATTTTGCCAACTTGCCTGCTTCGGCAATTGTTGTTGGCAAACTTGGTTTTGACAAAAGGATGTTGCTGCTACTTTCCATTTTGATAGGTGATGATTGAGTTATTTTTGAAACATAATCTTTGATGATTTTATCTTTGATTTCTGTGTTTGAAAAAATATAATTATTCAAAAATTCGCTATCACTTGCAAAGTCTTCTGCGCGTTTGTAGTTTTTGACCAAAAGTTTAACACTCTCCTCTGCCAAATTAGCGTCGTTAGTGTTTGTCAAAGTTTCTTTCAGTGCGCTGCTAAAAGGTTTGACTGCGTCAAATTTTGCTACAAATTCATCAACTTTTTTGTCAATCTCGGCTTGGCGATTTTGCTTTTCAACTTCTTGCGAGTTGTGTGCTTCCAAATCTGCCAAACGCTGACTTTTTTTGGTAAATTCTGCCTCCAAATTTGTGTATGCTTTCAACAAACTTTCAGCATCTTTGAATTTGCCAAAATTCTCTTTGGAGCCTACGTTTGTTTCGGTTATAGGTTGTTCCAATTCTTCCATTTTTTATTCTCCTTGTTCTTTTAAATTTTTCTTATGTTGTTCAATATGTTTTAAAATTTCTTGTTCAATTTGTTTTTTGTTTGGTTTGTCTTTCAACTCGCCAGAAAGCAAAAAAGCAATATGCTGGTCGATATGCAATTTGTGGTCATCAATCGGCAAAATTTCCACAGGTTTTAAGTCTGCAAAAGCCAAATTTTCTTCTCTTGCATGATTTATCTGCAACTCGCACAAATCCACACTGTTTTCCCACATTCCAAAGCCTAACAAATCCAAACATTTTTTACGCATTGTTTGGCTGAACTTGCCGTCATCATCATACATAAGCCCCTTGCCGATGAGGTCAAAAAGCATGGTTCTACGCTGAGCAAGTGAGTCGCTTGCGTCGGTTGAAGTGTCAAACACAACATCGTCACTGCAAATTTCGTTTTGGTTCCAATAAAACATTTCGACTGCCCCACCGCTGCCGCTTATTTTTAATAGCCTTGGCACAACTGCATACTGTTTGTACAGACGCAAAATGTATTTTGCAACTGTTTTGACAGCCAATTTTGTGGAGTCTATTGCTGTTGCCAGCCTTGTGTTGTCCTGTTCTGCCAACAATTCAAGTGCCACGCCAGACATATTTGTGTATTGAGCAACAGATTTTGTCATCATATCGCTCACGCCAGAAATTGTTTTAAACTCGTCCAAAAGGCGGTTTTCTTCTTCGTCAAAATCTATAACAGTCTTTGGATTTTGCATAATTTCTGGCATTCTGCTACCCTGCCTATACACCAGAACTTTGCCAGGGCTCAACCCCTCAACTTCAAGTGCATCGGTGTCAACACTTCCGTCCTCAACCGCCAAAACGTTCATCACTGTGCGGTTAAAATATTCGTGTTTGCGATTTCTGACCGCATTGTATGCCCTTTGCAAAGGTATCAACCTGTCAACCACACTCACGCCAAAGAAACTGCCCGGCATATAGTTTGAAATTTGTTTTACAAATGGGAAAGTTCTGCCATCCAACTCATCATTTAGATATGGAAGGTCGCCGTCAAACAACAACTTTCCACCTGCCACGATTGTCAATCTGCCGTTTGGCAAATTTTTGCTTGGGCGGGTATATCGCTCAATCACAACGCAATGATGACCGAGTTGAATATTTGCCACTTTGTTGATATGTGCATTATAGCCTAGTCCACCAATATTGTTTGTTGTGTTGTCAAGCGAAAAAGCACAAACATCTTCTGGTTCAACATCCACTCCCCAATCGGCACGGACTTGGTCGACGTCCACCGCACGTGCATGGATAATTGATTTCACATCTTCCAATCGCTCGCAAGACAAATTGTCCGGGAAAATTTCAAAAGGCGAAACCACTTCAATTTGAACGTCGCCTTCCTTTATTTTGTTGCCGAGTTCGTCCGTTGCAACCATTTTGCCCGAGTTGGTGTTCCAAAGCACCTTGTAAAAAGCGGTGCCGCAAAGTTCACTCCAAGTTGTTGCGGTTTTTTCGATGTCGATAAGGTTGAGTCTGTTTGCCACCGATGCCAAAATTTGCTTGCTGAGTTTGGCACTTTGAAAGTCCGCCTCTTCCATACTTGCCGGCACAACCGTCACATTTGGCGTGCTGGATGCAATTTTTGAAATTCTAGTTTCCACAATCGGTGCAATGTGGTTAAACACCTCTTTTTCTTGCCAAAAATATTGTTTTTCGTCCTCTCTAATTCCGCCGTTAGACGCAATGTAACTATATTGATTGCCCATCATAAAGTTGATGTTGAGTTGCCACTGCATCTCCAAACTTTTTCTTGCCTCTCTCCTCGCATTGTAATCATTCACCACTTCTTCAACCAATTTGTTAATTTTCATCCAATCCTCCTTTTTTGTACAATGGTTTTACGTTTTTTGGCTTCATATATTTTCCGATTTCGCCATAAAGCAAATTCATGCAACTGCTGCACAAATAGACGTTTCCGTCAAACACAAATTTTTTGTTTACAATCACATAATCGCATTTGTTTTTGCACCCGCTTGCGTCACACTTTACTCTTACTTTTGCTGGTTCTACTACCACAATTTTCCTCCTTTAACTGTTTCAACAGCCTTTGTTTTGTATTTTCCAACTCTTCATCTGTAAATTTTTCGTACTCAACCGCCTGGTCGTTTTTCTGATACAACAACTTGATTATATCCGTGTTTGGCGGGATGTTTTTTTCAACTTTTTTTTGTTTTACAAGTTTCATTTTGCCGGACTCGTCGTCCAACACATATTCGCTTGTGGTTTCGTGCAAAGTTAAGCCCGTAACGCACTGTTTGATTGCTTTTAAAGTTGTTGAATCAATCAAATTTTGCATCGTATCACCTTCTTCTCATAAGTTTTATCAACCTCTCTTTTTCTCTTGCAATTTCGCTTTGCTCGCACTTTTGCTGTTTGTTTTCTGGTCGTGACATTATGTAATATCTCAATTCGTCCATACTGTGATCGTCAACTTTGACCGGGCTTTCGCCCTTGCCCCAGCGATAACCTTTCATTTCTCTTATCAAATTTTTGCAAGTGTTGAATATAAACAATTTGCTTTCGCCCAAACTGTTTTTTATGTAAGATTTAACCCTTTGAATGCCTGAAAAAACGTCCTTGTTGACATTCGTGTTGACCAAAATTCCATGGTCGTAAAACAAGTCGGCGACACTCTTGCGGGACGCCAAAGTTGTTTGGTTTGCCGCACTATCAATCAACGCTTCAATCATGCCGTTATTGCTGCGATGCCAGTGCAGTTCGTCGCTGATTTCGTGTATCCGCCTGCTGTGAAAATCTATATCCTTTTCTCTATCATAATGCTCCGCCACCACATACACATTTCCGTCAAAATCTATCGCATACCAATGGCAAGAAAGCGGATTTTTAAGCCCAGGGTCAATGGACAATTTGTCCTGCCACTCATACGGGATTTCAAACGGCTCAATCACATTCACATTCTCGTCAAACTCGGGATAAACTCGCCCTCCTGCATCCATAAATTCGCCATTTTCACGGGAACGCAACTCGTCCTGCGACATACTCGCTTTCATGGCTGCAACCGCCTGTTTGCTCAAATATGGATTATCTTTCCATGAAATAAACTCGCACCACACGTTTGGGTCATTGTGCGTGTTCATATATATTTCGTCATAAACATAAGTCATGCCTTTAAGCGGGGTCATGGTGGCAAAAATATCGCCGTCCGTGTCCAGCACTCGCATCCGACATTCCTGATAAATCTCATAAGGCGGCTCCTCATCGAACCAAACATAATTTAGGCTTGTGCCCTGAAATTTTTCCCTGCCCTGGTCGCAACTTTTAAAGCCAATTTTGCTTATTGTTCCAAACACGTTTTTTATCAAAATGTAGTCAATTATTCCGTTTACATAACTATCCTTTCTGCCCGACAGCATAACCACGTCCACAATCCAATCCGGATTTATGTATTTTAAGATTTTGCTTTGCGCAACATCCCGCTGGACTTGTGTGCTTAAACTCACCACCCAGCCAGAAGTGGCTTTTTCAATTTTGCGATATGGATGATTGCCTCTTGCCATATACACAACCTCAACCGCCCCACACTCGGTTTTGCCCGTGCGATTGCCGCCAAACACCCACCTATTTTTTTTGTTGCATTTATGAAACTCAATTTGCTTTTGATGTTTGATTTCCCCAGTGTTGTAAAACATGAGTTGATTGTTTTGTATTCGGCGTTTTTGCTCTTGTTCAATCGCCAAAATTTCTTTTACCAAATTCATTTCCTGCATATTAAACCCAAAATTAGTCAAATTTAACCCAAACCTGTCATTTTTTACAAAATTTGTTGTGATAAAATGTTGTTATGTCAATCTTATTGTGTTTTCTGATTTTAACCAGCAATTGCTATCTAATAACCTACGCAGCGGGCGAAAATCAAACCTATTACGCTCGCATAATGCAGGCAGATTGCAAATTATACATTTCGCCGATTGAAGCGGACGATTACACCAACGTTATGTTCACTTTGCCAAAAACTTATTTTGTCCAGTTGCTAGACAACGCTGGCAAGGATTTTTTTAAAGTGAAATACAAAAACTTTTTTGGATATGTAAAAAAGGATAAGGTGCAAACTGTTGTGGGAACTCCACAAACACCTTATCTATCTGATTTGAATTTTAGAGTTTATGCCGATTTAAGCCGAGATATGCGCTCTTGCCCAGACACAAAAACTGGGTCAAGCAACCAAGTAATTTACATTCCAAATTTAAGCCGCAATTTGGTTTTTTACGGTTCGATTGTTGGTGAGCAACTTATTTCTGGCCGCACAAACATTTGGTATTATTGCAAATACACCGCAGACAAAGATTATTACGGTTATGTTTACAGTGATTTTTGCGACGAACTCACCACTCCAATTCCAACAAATACGGAAGAGGTGGAATACACTTTGGCGCCAAGTTTTGAAGAGGAAGAGCAAAATCAAAACGCCCTCCCAATGGAAAACAAAGCCACCGGAATTGTGATTGCAATACTTTCAATACCCGCATGTTTGTTTGTGTATTTATTGTTTAAAAGTTCCAAAATTTCAACCGGCAAACGAGCCAGCAAAAAGGAAGTTATCGACTATTAAAGCAGCATTTCAGCCGGCGCACTTTTGAACGCTTGCCTACGTTGTTTGACATCTTGCCTTACCCCTTTAATCCACTCTTGATGCTCAATTATTCCTGTTAATTTGTCGATATATCTAGAACGGTTTATCTCGTTTGCAAGGCTGTCAAAAGCGTGCTCAATACGCCTAAACGCAGTCCTCTCTTTCAAATTTAAAATGCCACAAAATTCCGCCATTGAAATGTTGTAATTCAGTTTGGCATAGACAACTTTTTTGTCCGCACAAGGCAACCTTTTGATTGCCTCATCCATAATAAGTTTTATGTTTATAAGTTGATTTTTCCTTTCAATCAAATCCAAAATATCGTTATATACATCCACAGCGCTATATTCTTCACTGTATGGCCCGCAATAGTAAGCATGATTGTTGATAAATTTGTCAATAATAGCGCATCGTTTTTCCAACAACCTGTAAACTTTTACCAGTGCTTCGCAATCATAAATATCAATCATGTACCTCTCCTAATTTTTAAAAAAAGTATATTTTAAAAAACCTCAAAAGTCAAGGATATCTGACATTTTTTTACAAAAATACCTTAAAATTAGTTGAATTTTCGACAAAATTGACATTTTTTATCGAACATTTGTTTTATTTTTTACAAAAACATTTAAAATTAGTTGCTTTTTTATTTTTTATTTTTAAAGAGCCGATTTTTTTTTAACCAACAAAATCAAGCAAAGTAAAAACACAAATCCGCCAATTATTTTTATTTTATCACTACGCAATTCGCTTGTCAAATTCAGAATAAAATTTTTAAAAATTTAAGAGATATAGATTTTAAAATATTCAAACAATTTTTAAAAAAAAATTGGGCTTTCACCCAATTAAATTTCAAGTTGATTTTCTTCAATAACCCTGTTTACGGACACTTCATAAGCGGTCTTTTTTATAGGAGTTGCGCTGCCCTCAACAACCTTGTTGTACTCTCTTGATTGAATACGTCCCGTGATTGTAACCTTTGCCCCAACCGGCATTGCACTGACAAATTCCGCATTTCTACCCCAGCAAATGCAAGGGATATAATCCGACTTATTGTACTGCCTGTTTACTGCCAGCAAGACATCACAAATTTGGCGATTGAATGGCGTAACACGGAAAATAGGATTTTTGCAAATATATCCGCTCATTTCAATCACGTTTGGATTGGCGTTGAAATCGAGCGCACACAACTCTTTGCAAAACACAGAAAGAATTAAACGGCTTTTGTTTTGGTCGTCCAGCATATTGTGGCTTCTGAATTGTCCAACCAAAGCGATTTCCGCACCAACTTTTATCTGTTCAAAGCCGCTCATGTGTGAGGAAATATTGATTGGCAAAATGTCAAATTGACCGCTCAATCTTGCCACTTTTAAATTGAAAGTATAAAACTTTTCGTCAAAAGCGGTGTGATTGTATGCTGGTTCAGTTTCAACAACACCTTGCAAAAACACCTTGTTGTTTTCAAAAATTTTTGTTGCGTCCAATCCCTTGTTATCCATTGTTTCGTAATTCATTTGTTTCTCCTACCCCTTTTTTATTTGTATCCCTTGTGAATTTATTGTGAAATCGCTATAATAAATCAATTGTCCAATCGGCACCACTTCAAGTTTTTTGTATTTAAAACTTTCCAACACCATTTTAAGCCCAGTGGTTATGTGGTCTGAATTATTGTGGAAAAGCACAATGTCGCCTGCCTTTGCCTTGCCAACGACCCTTGCGGATAACTGGCTTGCAGAAAGCCCTTTCCAATCCAAACTGTCCACGCTCCACTCAATGCAACTCAATTTCAGTTCGTCGCAAACCTCCAAAAGGTTATTGTTGTAATATCCGTAAGGTGGTCTGAACAGTTTTGGCGTTTCGCCCGTGATTTGCTGTATCATCTGCATATTTGTGCTTAACTCTTCCCTGATTTGGGTTTTGCTGAGTTTTGTCATATCCGGATGAGTGTTGCTGTGGATGCCAATTTCAAAACCACGATTGTAAATTTCTTTAACCTTTTCTGGATATTTTTCAACCCAAAAGCCAACCAAGAAGAAGGTCGCTTTTATGCCATAACTATCGCAAATATCCATGATTTCGCTGGTCTTATCTGCTCCCCAGGCAGCGTCAAACGAGATTGAAATTTTGTTTTCATCTGTTTTGACCCCATAGATTGGCAGCCTGCGTCCAGAAGCAAAATAAGTTGCAGAAACTGGCAAGATGTTTGTGTAATTTAACACTACGCCAGAAATCAAAACCAACGTTGCCAAAACTGGAAATATCCAAAGTTTTAAAAATTTCTTTTTCACGAATACCTTCCTAATATAACACAACATACTGGGCAAAACAGCGAAAAATGACAGACTTTTTTATGTTAAATTGACACAAAAAAAGGATTTCAGCAAATAAATGTCGAAATCCCAATTTTACCACAGATATTTAGTTAAATTTTCCGCTTAAAGACTTTTGCGGATGTGCTCCAAAGCATTTTTTTCAAGTCGGCTGACCTGCGCTTGCGAAATGCCAACTTGGTCACTAACTTCCATTTGAGTTTTTCCGATAAAATATCTCAAATTCAAAATCTCTTTTTCTCTATCGTCCAAAAGTTTTATTGCATCAAGCAAATCGGTGTGGTCTATCCACTTGTCGATAGAATGCTCGGTGTCCGCAATTTGGTCGCTCAACTTCATTTCCTCGTCACTCTCGCTCATCAGCGCATCATCTAGCGACAACGGCGAACTGATTGCATCAATGGCGTCGTAAACCTCTCGAATTGTCAAATTTAGGTCAGTTGCAACCTCTTCGATTCCCACTTCGTCCGCTCGGTCTTGTTGCAATTTTTCCTTGCTTTTCATCACCTGATAAGCGGTATCTCTGAGGCTTCTGCTGACACGCATTGCGGAAGAATCACGCAAAAAGCGTTTAATTTCGCCAATAATCATCGGCACCGCATAGGTTGAAAATTGCACGTTTAGTGTCACATCAAAATTGTCGATTGCTTTCATAAGTCCGACACAGCCAACCTGAAAAATGTCGTCCATATTTTCTTTGCTGCCGACAAACCTTTGTGCTATCGAAAGGACAAGCCTCATGTTGCAATAGATATAATAATCTTTTGCGTTTTCATCACCAGATTTGATGCGTTGCAGCAATTCCATTGATTGTTGATTTGTGATTTTTGGCAAACTTGAAGTGTCAACCCCACAAATATAAACTCGTCTAGACATATCCACCTCAAATCTATTGTGGCAAAACAGTTTTAAAATTATTCTGGCAAAATTAAATTTGTTAAAATATGTTACCTTTCGACAAATTTGCTCAACAAAACCGATTAAACTGCCAAACACTAACGCAAATTGTGAATTATACTCTTTTTATGCAAGTTTATATTGAAGATTTTTTGTTTCAAAATATGCTGATAAATTTCTGCCTACTACGTTTGGTGCAGGTCACAACAAAATCCAAAACAAGTTTCTTTTTGCTTTACGTGTCCAGCCTTATCTATGCCGGAATAAATGCAATTTCTACTGGCATTTTGCATAATAATTTGCTTATAAATATCGTTAAATTTGTGGGATTTGTTGTTATGCTTAAACTGTGTTTTAAATCTAATTTTAAACAATTTATTGCCCAAATTTTGCTTTTGTATGCCTATTCTTTTGCCTTGTGCGGCGTGACGCTAAGTTTTGGCACAAGCCAGAAAATGACATCTTTTGGCGTGATTGTTGCCAGTAAGGTGAATATGTGGCTTATTGTTGCCTCATGTATCGGCTTTACATATCTGTTTGAAGCAATCGCAAAACATATAAAGTTCAAACTACAAATCAACAATTTGGTCTATCCTATAACGTTGAAACTACAAAATCACACTGTAAACATCAACGCCTTTTTGGATACTGGCAATATGCTAAATTTAAATGGAAAACCTGTGCTTATATTGGACCTTAGCAGTTATTTAAAGTTGAGCAAACAAAATTATGTTGAATATATCCTAAATTCGTCCGAACATATCCAAACCTCCACAATAACGGGCAAAAACAACCTTAAAATCTTTGAATTGGACCTTTTAAAGATAAAAATAAACGGCAAATTAAAACAGATTGAAAAGCCGCTTGTCGCCGTAAATTGCGTGGATAAATTTGACAAAACTGGATATCAGGCTTTGATTTCACCGGCATTTCTTTAATAAATTTAAAAAGGAGATATTATGAAATTTAAACAAAAAATTAAATCAGCAATGGCAAAAATCAAGATGTTTTTCAAAAGATTGTATTTGAGGATTTTTAAAACAGATTTTTTGCATCCGGAAAGCCTTGTAAACTATATTTTTACCGCCGAAAGTCTGCCCGAGCCGTTGGACATCACCGCCGAACAAGATTTGGTGAGGGCTTTTCAAGATAATCACGACCTCAACGCAAAATCCAAACTTATCGAGCACAATTTACGTTTGGTTATGTACATTGCAAAGCGTTTTGAAAGCAAAAAACTCAATTTAGAGGATTTGGTTTCGGTTGGCTCAATCGGTCTTATAAAAGCGGTCGACAGTTACAAACTGGACAAGAACATTAAACTTGCCACATATGCAAGCAGGTGCATTGAAAATGAGATATTGATGCATCTGAGGAAAATAAATAAGAGCGTGAATGACATGAGTTTGGATGATATCCTCGCAGGTGATGATGAAGGCAACAATCTGACATTGGGCGAAACTATACCCGACCCCAAACCTAGTTACGAAAACATCGAACTCGAAAGCGAAAAGGTGTTTTTGATGCAATGCGTAAACACTTTAAACGACCGAGAGAGGCAAATTATGTGTATGCGCTATGGACTGAACGGCTTTGAGGAGCAAACGCAAAAAGAAGTTGCTGACAGCATGAACATTTCACAAAGTTACATTTCTAGATTGGAAAAAAAGATATTGAACAAACTTCAACATCAGATGCTAAACAACAAGTGAGTTTGATGCTTAAATGTGCGACAATATATTGACAAACTAGCATTTTTGTTGTACTATATCAGCATTTTAAGGAGCAAAAATGGATATAAATTATATTTGCAAAGTTGCCAACAACGAATTTTCAAAACGTGGCAGAACTGAAAAATTTGAGGAATTAGAGGCACTTGTTTATCAAAAATGCAGTTATGCTGAAATTTTGAAATATGTTCAAACAGTAAAAGGTGCGGATATTGACCAAGCGTGCGAACGTATTATTGCCTACAACGACGCTGAATTTGCATATTATTTTGCCTGCGATTGCAAGAAACTTGACAAAATCAACACTCAAAAACTTCAAAAAGCCGTTTTAGATATGAACGACCCACATTACGCTTATGAATTTGCAAGGGACGTGAAATTTGCCGACATTCAAGCAATCGAAAATTACATCATCAACAGCGGCATCAAATCACAAAGCACACATTATATCAAAAAGTTTTTGAAAATAAGGGGCTGCAACAAAGCAAAATTGCTAGAAGCAATTGACAAAATCCACGATAAACAATTGCAAGGTGTTATTGACGAATTGTCTGACACACAAACCCCCAACACCCTTTAATTTAGTAAAAAACACTCCACTATTAAACCAAAAGGCTTAAAGTGGGGTGTTTTTTTATTGTAAACACAACATAAATACGACAATCAAAATTTATAAGCATCGTGAAATAAATTGCTTGTGTTTATATCACTTCAAATTGTCATTAGTTTGTCAGCATTTCATCGGTTTTGTTTGCCAAAATTTCTGCCTGCACATCTAGGCATTTTTCAAGCGATTTTGGTAAAAGTTTTTGTATCATCCTTTCTTCACCCGTCCTAAATTTCGTGTTTCTACGTTCATCATGCAAGGTTTTTAATTGTTTGTAGTATTTGTTGTCAACGTCACGACCTGCAAAAAGGAAATAACAATTTATGCCCAAGCCGTTGCAAATATTGTATAACTCGTCAAATGAAACATATCTTTCCAAAAGCCCCTTGCTTTTAAAGTCTTTCAAATAGTCTTGCGGAGTTGGCAATCCAACATTTTTCTTTTTCGTCTTATTGCATAAAATCACAAAATCTTTTGTGTAAATTTTTGTCAGCAATTTTATCACCTGTCCGCAATCCGTCATCTCATAGCAGACCATTCTTGCATATTTGGACGGCAAATATAGCAAACACTCAGCAATCTCCTCATCGGTCATCTGGTTCGCTTCACATCTGTCTATAAACAACTGAACTTTGTCCTTAGCAAGTTGAGGCAAACTTTCCAATTCTCTTTTCATCATCCTTTTGATATTTTCAAGCATCTTCTCTCGCTCTTTTTCGTCCATAAACTCTCCTCCGCCAAAAAAATAAATTGCCAACATCCCAAACTAACCTTTCAAATCCAGTTATATCAAAACATAAAATTATAAATCTTTAAGTGCAAACAAAGTCAATTCAGACATAAACGTTGATTTTAAAAGGTATCCATCTAAGTATATGATAAATTCCAACTTCAAATTTGTCAACCTTTATCTCAATATCTTCTATCACTCACCACAATTTATCTAAAAAAACAAAAAAAAGAACGAGAGGGTTAATCTCGTTCTTTTTAGTATTTATATCTTAAACTTAAAGGTACATCACGTTTTTTGTTCCCATATTTTTTTAACGAGTGTTATGTTCACTCACACTATTCAAGATAACTTTAAGTTATCAAGTCGACTTTAAAGATATGCTCTTTAAAAGGAGGTGATCCAGCCGCACCTTCCGATACGGCTACCTTGTTACGACTTCACCCCAGTCACCAGTTTTACCTTCGGCAGCTGCCTCCCTTGCGGGTTAGCTCACTGACTTCGGGTACCCCCGGCTCCCATGGCGTGACGGGCAGTGTGTACAAGACCCGGGAACGCATTCACCCCGACATGCTGATTCGGGATTACTAGCAACTCCGTCTTCGTGTGGGCGGGTTGCAGCCCACAGTCTGAACTGGGCCCATCTTTTTGAGGTTCGCTCCACCTTGCGGTATTGCATCTCTTTGTAATGGGCATTGTAGCACGTGTGTAGCCCTAGGCGTAAGAGGCATGATGATTTGACATCATCCCCACCTTCCTCCGTATTATCTACGGCAGTTTCGTTAGAGTTCTCAACTGAATGTTAGTAACTAACGACAGGGGTTGCGCTCGTTGCGGGACTTAACCCAACATCTCACGACACGAGCTGACGACAACCATGCACCATCTGTATGGATGTTATATTGCTATAACTTCACCGCTTTCACGGCTATGCATCCTATGTCAAGCCTAGGTAAGGTTTTTCGCGTAGCGTCGAATTAAACCACATGCTCCGCTGCTTGTGCGGGTCCCCGTCAA
>DHNC01000006.1:284-413 GCA_002406115.1 Christensenella sp. UBA4626 | reverse complement strand
CCGTCAATTCCTTTGAGTTTTAAACTTGCGTTCGTACTCCCCAGGCGGCATACTTATCGCGTTTGCTACGACCCTGACTTTGTCGATAAAGCCATAGTCTAGTATGCATCGTTTAGGGCGTGGACTACC
>DHNC01000006.1:0-203 GCA_002406115.1 Christensenella sp. UBA4626 | reverse complement strand
TTCGTGCCTCAGCGTCAGTTACGTCCCAGTTGACCGCCTTCGCCACCGGTCTTCTTACTAATATCTACGCATTCTACCGCTACACTAGTAATTCCGTCAACCTCTTCCGCACTCTAGTCACCCAGTATCCGATGCAGTTCCGTGGTTGAGCCACGGGCTTTCACATCGGACTTAAATAACCGCCTACGCACCCTTTACGCCCA
>DHNC01000016.1 GCA_002406115.1 Christensenella sp. UBA4626 | reverse complement strand
TTTTTATATTTTTTATTATTTTAAAAAAGTTTTTTTAATTTTTCTTTAAATTGATATTTTAAATTTCGATATGAGTAACAATTTTTAGGTTTGATTCATAACTAAATCTAGGAGTTGAAAAATGAATTTTGATGATATTGAAGTAAAAGTAAATCAACCATATCCGGACATCGTTAATGCTCAACCAGACCAGCAAACTGTTGCAATCTTAAAAAATTTGGCATTTTCAAACACTGGGGAATTGGAGGCTGTTTTAACCTATATCTACCAGTCGGTTTTGGCGGACAAAACTCATGCCGATATTGCAGACATTTTTGAAGAGATTGCGGTGGTGGAAATGACCCACCAAGATATGCTGATGCACGCTATCACAGCGTTTGGCGGTATACCTAAATACGAGGACGGCAACGGCAATATGTTCACGACTAGATACATAAACTACACACCAAGGCTTCATGAAATGCTGAACAACAACATTATGGCAGAAGAGATTGCAATCAGGGATTACACTGAGGCAGTAAAACGAGTTAAAAATCAAAGTTTAAAAGACCTGTTTGGACGTATAATTTTGGACGAACAAAAACATCTGCAAGTCTTTAAAACAATCAAGGACAATGTTCAATTTTTGTCAATATAAACTTTGAGTTATAAGCACTAAAAATTTTCTTTTAAAAAGCAAACTCGAAAAAACTTTTAAAAATTTAAAAAATTTAATCAAAAAACCTAAAAAAATTGCAAATTTATTTAATTTTTTGCAATTTTTTAATATTTTTTACTGTTTTAACATTAAATCTATTTGCAATAAAGCATAAGCTCTCGCAATTTTCCGTACAAATTTATCTCTTTAAGATTTTTCTTTGTAACAACAGAATGGGCTTTAATCAAGAGTTCGTTGTTAAAGTTGAAAATGTCTTTGGTGCAAATTTTGCCAATCAAAAATTCGCTGTTTTGGATTGGTGTTTTTGTTTCGGCGGTCACTGGAACAACGGTGTCATTTGCCACCTCGTTTTGCTCAACAATAGGCAAGATGTTTGCTTTTGCCACCTGTTTGGTTTTGAAAATTTTTGGCATTTTGTTTGGGATAAATCTGCTTACATCAACCTTGCTGGATTTGTCGTAAAAGATTATAGTGTTTTTGCCGCAAGAAGCAATCAAATCAGCATCAAGGACTTCGTTGTTTTCAAACGAAACTTTTTCGGTCAAATACTTTTCGGTTAAGATAATTTCTTTAACAATCCCCAAAAATTCACCTTTGATGTTGAAGGCTTTGGCACCGACTGGGCAGGTTGAATAACAGTCATCTTCAATCTTCAAACTGACAGCCGTATTGTTTTTGATTGTCACTGCGTTTTTGCCAACGTTGTAAATATTTTTTGTCGGCAACAAAAAGCGATTGTCATTTTCGCCGATAAGTTCCAAATAAAGCAGTTTTTTCATTTTTTTGTCAAACAAAAGTCTGTCCACATTGCCAATCAATTCGCCTTCATACAAGGACAACACTGGACTAGAAATAAAATCACTACAATAATACATAATTACCTCTAAAATAATGTATTAAATTGACAATTATTTATGAATTTATTTTGTTGACTAATAATTATATATTTTGTCTAAATTATTTGATTTATAAGGAAAATTTAGATATACTGAAAATATAAATATATATAATATTTTGAAAAACTAATTTCAGTTTAAGGATACAATTATAAAATAAAAGCAAAATAATGATAACACTTTAAAAATTAGTTTTTCCTAGGGGTAAAATGAAAAAACGATTTTTGACATTTATTTTGTGCTTGGCAATGCCATTAGCGTTTGTTGGTTGTGAAAATCTCAACAAAGATTATCTTTCAACGCCACAAAATTTGGTTGTTCAAACGGACGGCAAAATAACTTTTGAAAGGATCTCGAATGACGAGTACTATGTCATCAACATAAACGGCTTGGAACAAAATGTTTTTGTTGCAAATAAAAATCCTTACATTGAACTTTTCAATAAAGACGGCACCAACTATTTGCAATACGACATTTCTCGTTTGCTAAATTTGGGCGAAAGTTATTCTATCAAAGTTAAAGCATGTGCAAAAAACAAAAAGGATAGTGATTACACTTCTGCCATAAGTTATGTGCATAGGATGCACGTCGAAACACCGGAAACAATGATAACCGGCACAACTCTTACATGGAACAATGTTTACAACGCAAGCAGTTATTTGGTTAAAGTTGTGACCCCATCCACAGTGGTCGAAGCGGACGATCCGGACACAATTGCAAATGCAAATGTATTTTCTTCTCAATACACTTCAAACAAATTTGATTTTTCTTCAATGCTGACAGAGGCTGGCGAATACAAATTTTACGTCAAAGCCATAAGCCGTGACAACAACTATATTGAAAGTAGTTTCAGCCCAAAAGTGGTCTATTCCAACTATCTGACATTGCAAACTCCATCCGGGCTTGCCTTGCACAAGGATGCGGACAATTGGATTTTGTCTTGCGTGGTGGATGCAAATGCAAACAGTTTAAAAATTTCGCTCAACGACCAAACAACTTTGGTGGATTTATTAGATAGTTCGGTTGAAAAAGACGAAGTTTGCGAAAATCTGATTTATGTCAACTTAAATCAGGCGTTTAGGAACAATTCTATTGATTTTTCCACATTGAAATATGCAAAAGTCAATTGTCAAGCGACGTTTGAAACACAAGCCCAAAATTTTTACACTTTCAGTGCAGTTTCTTCAAATGTTGTATTAAATTTGACAAACAGACTTGCTGCTCCACAACTGACTTTATCTGCTGACAACATTTTGAAATGGGACAAGGTTGAAGAAGATGCTGTTGCTGGCTACAAAGTGTATATCTTTAAAGCAAATCAGGTAGAAACAACTGCTTTAACCAGCGACATTTTCTCAATTCAGTTGCCAAGCGATTATCTTGCAGTTGCAGTTCAAACTTTGGGATATAACGGCGTGGAAAATAGTGTTTTGAGCAGATTTACAACAAATCCTCTTTGCCAAAGCACAACAATTGAAGCAAGCCCAGAAGGCGACAGTATTGTTTGGACAGAAGTTAAGGACGCTTATTACGTTGTCGAAACAAACAACGAGATAAGATTTTTAGACACCAATCAGTTTAAAATCCTCTCAGTGGATTATTTGATAACCGAGTTTAATGTGACAGCCATTGCCGAGCAAACTGTATCAAACACTATCCAAATGACCCCGATTTATAGGATTGGTTTGCCATATCCAGAAAATGTGGGATTTGTAAGCAGCAATAAATATTTGTTAAGTTTTGACCCAGTTGAAAAAGCAATTGGATATAAAGTTTATGTTACAGACCTTTCACAAGAAAGCAATCAAGCAGTTTGCATTCCAAAGATTTTTGCAGAAAACAGGATTGATTTGTCCAGTTATGTGACCCGTGGCAAGGAATATCGTGTTCAAGTTCAAGCGGTGGCGGATAAATATGGATATTACCTTGACAGCGATTTGTCTAGCAAGGATTTGATTTTGAGTTACAGCCAAATTTTGGATATGCCTCAATTTGCTTTTGACAATCTTGGCAATCCAATAACAATCACAACTGACGGAAGCCGAAAATACTTTTTGAACTTCTACGGCGTTGACGGGGCATATAGATACGAAATTATGGTGAACTTTAACACCAAAACCGTGCTTAACGACAACCGCTCAACAGCATACAGCGTTGACATCACCGATTATTTGACCGACATCAATGGCGAGGTTATGGCAAATGCTTACAACATCACTTTGCGTGCTCTTCCACAAGAAAATGACACAATAACTCAATCTAGCAAATTTAACACTTATGTCTACAAATTGAGGAACCAATTAAAGCAAGTTACAAATATTCAAGTGTCCAACCCAGACGATACGGACGGAAGATACATTTTGTCGTTTGATTTGCAAGACAATGCCCAAAATTACAGCATTGATATTGTAAAACTTAACGATACTGAATACGTTTCCTATCTTGCAAGCCTCACCCCAAAACTCACTTTGCCTATAACAAACGTCAAGGGTGCATTTGACATCACTGACTATGTTCAACAAGCCGGCGAATATTATATCTATGTTACCGCTCACCCAGGGGATGACAACAGTTATTATGATTCATCCGACCGTTCAAGTGAATATGCAATCGTAAGCAAACTTCAAAATTTAAAAACTCCGTTTGATTTAAAATATGCAAATCAATCCAGCACCGAGTTTTATATCGGTTGGGACGGTGACGAAAATACAGATATTTATAATATCAAAATATCCACTCCGTCCGGCAAGGAATATAGCCGCAAAACCACAAACAAATTGATAAATATAAACGACATCATAACCGTTGAGGGTGAATATAGATTTTCAGTTAAAGCGGTTGTGGCATCAAATGGCGAAAGTTCAAAAACTTACATTTCCAGCCCATACAGTTCAGAATTTAGTTTTGTTTATAGATACACAATGTTGCAAGATTTTGAGCGTTATGGCGTATATCTGTTTGACCAATCAACCCGATATGATTACGCAATCGACGATGTTACAGAATTGACAAACTTGTTGTGGTATCATTTGGTTTATGGCGTGGATAGCAACTACAAATTGAATATTTATATCAAAACCAGTGAAAATCAAACCACAAAGCAAGCAATTATAAACCTTGCCGAACAAGCAAGCAATTATAGTTCCACAAACGGGGTTGGCTTTATTTACAATTTTGAAAATGACACCACTTGGCAAAATATGTTGTCAAACACAACCAGTTCGGAAAGTGCTTTGTTGGCATATTTGTGCAAATCTCTGCTTTCCGCTTATCCAGAACTTGCGATTGTTGACGGATTTGAATGCACAGCCACAGCAAACCACATTTTCAGTTTAAATTACACAAATAAACTTGACGACGCAAAAGAATTTAACACAAACTATCGCAAAGTTATGACCGATTACGCAAACACATATTCTTACATCAACAAGGCTTTGCGTAGGAATGTGAACGGCGTGTTTGCAATCGACAACAACAAAGAGATGAATGTGGAAACAACCGAACAATTGTTTATGGCGGTTCAATATGGCTTCAAACCAGTGTTTGTGGGCGATTGTGCAGTGGCTCAAAAAGTTTATGACAACGCAAAATTGGTGCTTACAGCCATCGTTTCTGCAAACATGACCGACCTTGAAAAAACAAACGCAATTTTCTCTTGGCTTGAATTTGCTTTCAACATAAATTTGGATGCAAAAAAGATAACCAAAGGCGCTGTAGATGTGGAAGGTGAAATTTCGGATTGGGGCAACCGTGCGGAATTTTATTTGGAAGGTTTGCTTTACAATATTGGCATGAATGCAAACGGCGATATTGTGATAGGCAACGACCAAGCAACCGACGAGTCCCTCACAAAAGCATTTGTTTTGCTTTGCGGCATTGAGGGTATTGAAACCAGAAAAATAAATGGCGTTTTGACATATAAAGATAGTGCAAGTGCAAAAGCCACCGACCACACTCACAGTTGGAACAAAGTTTATTTGTCCGCTATGGATGACGGGCTTTTGAGTTGGTACAATGTGGATTTGACATACAGTGATTTGAGATACAATGCTTGGAATTTGAACAACTCTTACAATATGTCCAGCCATTTGTTCTTCCTTGTGTCCGACTCCTATCTGCAATCAAACTTGAACATGGGGGATAACACAAATCCGGTTAAGATTACAAACATTTCAGAAAACTACATCGCAACAATGCCAACAAACAAAATCATTGGCAAGATAACAAACGGATATGACTATTATCTTAACACATTCAAAACTGTATCCTATTCCGATTTGCAAAACGTTGTAAGGCAGGCATATTTGCAACCTTCAAAAGACGCAAATCAGGCAGAGGAGGCAAACTCAACTTTCGGCTTAAAATACGACCCAGATGCAGATTATAGGCAGTATTTGGCTGGTGAATATGTAAAAGATAAAGATTTGAGCCAAGGTGCTTCAGGCAAAGATATTTCACATCTGCAATCTTACATCTTGAATATGCTTATTTATGGCAAAACTTTGCTTAAATCTGGCAATTCGGGCAGAAGTTCGTTTGAATTGCAAATTGACGAAAATGACCAGTATGATTTGGGCATTTATGTTGTGTCACAATTGAACAGTTTGACCGAAAGATTTATCAACAACACTTATAAAAAAGATGACGATAAATTTGTTTCAGTCAATAGCTTCACAACCTTTGATAAGGCATCCAACACAACAACAATAATTGTGACAATGGCCTACTCAAATTAAAATTTGGTATAATTTTGATTTCGTTTGTCAAACTAATTCTATGAAAGTAGATGCAGTTAAGACATTGGAAAAAATAAAAACAAAACTGCACGATAGTGACGATTTTAAATCACGCTCCGTGCAGTTTTTTGGCACGCAAATTTCAATTTGTTATATCGCAGATTTGACGGATGAAAAAATTTTGGATGATTCATTGATTTTGCCAATTTGTGCCTATCCGCAACAAGAAAAACCAGACAACGTTTTTGAGGAATTGAAAGATAAAGTTTTGGCAAACAGTCAAGTGAGCGTTGTGGCAAACTTTAATATGGCGATTGACAAAATTTTAAAAGGAAACACAATCATTTTGGTGGACGGGGCAGACAAAATTTTGGCTTGTGACACAGAAAAAATTGTTGTCCGTGCCATTGCAGAACCGCCAACCAGTGTGGTTATCAAAGGACCCCGAGAGGGCTTTAACGAAAGCATAAAATACAATTTGAGCATGATAAGGCGACGTGCAAAATCTGACGATTTGGTCGTTTCCACAATGGAAATTGGCGAACTGACAAAGACGCAAGTTGCTTTGGTTTACTTCAACTCGGTGGCGGATAAGCAGGTTGTTAAACACATCACCAAGCGGCTTAAAGATATAAAAATTGACGGCGTGATTGACAGCCATTATCTTGTATCTTTTTTGCAAAAAAACCCAAAATCGCTTTTTAAACAGGTGGGCGACACTGAAAAACCGGATATTTTGGTTGGCAAAATGCTGGAAGGCAGGGTCGGCATTTTGGTGGACGGAAGCCCGATTGCACTTACTTTGCCGTTTGTGTTGTTTGAGGATTTGCAAAATAGCGACGACTATTACAGCCAGCCGATAAGGGTCACATTAGTTAGAATTTTAAGGTTTGTTGGCGTTATCCTTGCCGTGCTTTTGCCTGGGATGTATGTCGCTCTTGAAAAATTCCATTATAAAATTTTGCCAATTGATTTTTTGATTACTATCATGAACACCACGCAAGGCATACCATTTTCGCCTTTTATGGAAGTGTTGTTTATTGTGTTGTTGTTTGAAATCCTTTACGAAGCAAATTTGAGGATGCCGCAATATTTTGGCATGGCGATGAGCATTGTGGGAGCCTTGATCTTGGGCGAAACAGCTGTAAATTCGGGTTTGGTTAGCCCGCCGGCTGTAATGATTGTGGCTTTATCTGGCATCACATTTTATATCGTGCCAAGTCAGGCAGCGCAGTTCAGCGTTTTGCGTCTGATTGTGTTGGTTGTGGGGGCTTGTTTGGGGCTTTACGGCGTGATAGTTGCCTGCGTTTTGATTGTTTCATATTTGTGCAGTTTTGACAGTTACAATTCGGCATACTTTGCACCAGTCGCACCATACATTGCCAGCGACCAAAAGGATATGTTTAAACGCACCACGATAAAAGAGATGATAAAACGTCCAAAATCCATTGCCAATAACCGCCACAATTTGGACAGGAGGCGTGACAATGAAGATTAGTTATCATCAAATGTCAATAATGGTTATGGCAAGTTTTTTATCATTAAAACTTATGGCTTTGCCTGGCTTGATGTGGGAAAAAGCGGACAACATGGGTTGGCTTGTCTGTTTGGTTTTGATGTTGGTGGATTTTGTTTATGCCTTGATTATTGTGGACTTAATGCAAAAAAACAAAACCAAAAATTTTGCGGTCTTTTTGCGTCAAACATTTGGAGTTGTTGTTTCAAAAATTATACTTTTTCTGCTTGTCTGCTATTACGCCATTTCGGTTGCAATAATAGGCAAGGGATTGGAGTTTTTTATCATCCAAAATTTGTATGAAGAATTTTTTTGGCTTGAATACGGCTTGCCACTTATGGCAGTTGTTGGATTTATGGTTTACAAGGGTGCCCGCAACATCGCAAGGACATTTGAATTTTTTTGGATACCAATTTTTTTTGCTTGCGTCTACATTGCAGTCAAGGCATTTGCAGGTGTAAAACTAACCACATTTCTTCCGATGTTTAAAGACGGGGCAAAGCCGCTTTTTGAAACGGCGTTTGAATATTCGGCATGGTTTGGTTCTTCCACATTTTTGCTTATGCTTTTTGGTGATGTGGATTTTAAGGATGCAAAAAAACGCAGCCTCATCATGTTTACACTAATTTCAGTTTTGCTGGTGCAATTGTTATACTTTGTATTTTATGGGTTGTTTGGAGTAACCAGCCCAACGCATCAGTTTTGCATAAGCGATGTGGCGCAATTTAACGGGTCTAGGTCAAGCATTGGCGAACTTTCTTGGCTGGTGGTTAGTTTGTGGATAGTTGCTCAAATCGGGCAATTTGCACTGTATTCATATTGCATGGTTAAAGCGGTCATGATGCTTTTTAATATAAAATCGCCAGTTGTGGGAGTGCTGATTTTGGATGCTTACATTTTGTTTTGGGGCATTTGGGGCACGCACGCAATCAATCCAGAAGCAATATTTTATCACCCAATCACATCATGGTTTGCACTTGTGATTGCATATGTGTTGCCAATCTTTTTAGTTGTCGGCAACGCAATTGCAAAGCAAAAACAAAAAAAGGTGGTGACGTATGAAAAAAGTTAAAACAATTTTCAGCCCTCGAAAACTGGTTGTTTGGCTGTTCTTGTTGCTTATCATCATAACCGTGCCGGAATTTACTCGTCCGTCCATGAGCCAAACCGAGGCAATTGTAAATATGATGTGTGTGGACACTGAGGCGGGCAATTTCAACGTTGCTGCCAGCATCATCACGCCAGCCGAAGGCAAAAAAGCAAACTACACAATCTACAACGCCAGCGGCAAAACTTTGGGAGACGCAATGGACAAAATTTCCTTATCTATAGGCAAAGAAATGGGCTTTTCGCAATGCGAAGTTATGGCTTTTGGCGATAATATAAGCGAACAAGGCGTGATAAGTGCTTTGGACTTTATGGTCAGGCTTAAAAAAGTCAGCCGCAATGCCATACTTATGAACTTTGGCGGAGATATCAAGGATTTTGGCGAGGCGGTGCGCAAACTTTACACGGACAAGCAGATAAAAATAGAGCAAGTTATCAATTTTGACAAACGATACATCCTTACTGAAGATTGCACCATTGACAATTTTTATCTTGGATATTTCAATCAAACAACTATCGGGATTTTGCCAAAAATTAAAGTGCAAAAGCAAGAAATGAACAATGCAATCGAGGTTCAGGGCAGCGACCAGTCTGGTTCGGCGGAGCAGGCGTCATCTGGCGGGGAGCAGCAAGAAAAATTATATTTGCTAAACGACGGCACGATGAGCATTTACAAAAAAGGCATAAAACTTTTGGAAATGGACGAAAGTCAGGTTCAAGATGTCAATTTGTTTATAAACAAGGATTATCAAGGGCTTGTGATTTTGGAACACATAACTGACGATGTTTATAACGACGCAACCGTGGTGATAAACATAACAAAAAACAAGCCAAAACTTAAAGCCGTGTTTGAAAATGACCTTCCAGTTTACAAAATCGACAACACTTTGACCTTTTATATTGAGGAAATTGTGCAGGACGAACAAAAGTCAACTTTTATGCGACGTAACAAGGAGTTTTACACTCAAACCTTGCTTGACGCCATAAAGGAAAAGGTCAAAACCGATATGACGGAAACGATTGAATTTTGCAAAACAAACAAATTGGATTTGTTAAAAGTTTTTGAAAATTTTAATTGCTTTAAATATGGGCAGTTTAAAAAATACACGGATAAAGTTGGCAAAGAAAATTATTTGGAGCAAATTGACTATCAAATCAGCGTGGATTTGGAAAGCGCATATTAGTTAAAATTTTTGACATAAAAAAATACACCGCTATTAAACATTCGGTGTATTTTTTGTGGATAACTTTGTTTTATTTAAGTTGAATAGTCGAAACATCTCTATGCTTCGTAAAGGCTTATCTTGTGTCGTGAGATCCTTCGACTACGCTAACGCTATGCTAGCATTCGCTCCGCTAGGATCTGAAAATTTTCTAACGAAAATTATTCAGGTCATTCGCTCCGCTCAGGAAGACAGCGTCGCAATGTTAATATATATTTGTCTTATATATTTGCGTGGTTTAATCCCAAATTAAACACGAAGTGTTGCGTGCAATGTGGAGATTTCTGCTTGCAAAACTTTGTCAACGATAGGTGAAATTTCTGCCTCGGTCAAAGGTTTTTCGCCTTGACGGATTGTTAGGCTTATCGCCACGCTCTTTTTATGCTCGCCAAGTGTGGAAGATGTGTAAACATCAAATACTTTTGCTTTGACGATATTTTGTTTGTCCGCTTTTAATGCTACTTTGATAATGTCGCTTGCTGGCACATCGGTGTCAACCACAACAGCCAAATCTCTGTTTATATAAGGCAATTTGTCAGGGGCGGAACCAGTGTGGCGGTCGTTCAATCGGCAGATTACATTGCTCAAATTTAATTCTGCAATATATACCTTTTGATTGATGTCAAAGTTTTTCAAAATTGTTGGATGTATTTCGCCAATTTCACCAATTTTGCGGTTGTACAAATAAATATCTGCACAAATGCCAGGGTGGAACATATGGTTTTGTGCTTGGCGATATTCAAGTGTCACGCCAATGCTTGCCATGATTTTGTTGAGACGATATTTTAAGTTGTAGAAATCATAACTGCCAGTCAGACTTAAGCACAAATTGTTGTGTTCGTCAGGGAGTTCAGTCAAAGGCAATTGTTTAGGGATAAACACACGAGCCAATTCAAACAACTTCAAATTTTTGTTGCCTTGTTTCAAGTTGAAACTGATTGTGTTGAGCATCCCTGGGATGAGGCTGGTGCGCACTACGCTATAATCTTGACCGATCGGGTTTGCAATAACGATATGTTTTGCCAAATCAAGCCCAGCGTTTTGGATTGTCTTTGGACTGCCAAATTGCCAAGTGAGTGTTTCATCAAAGCCAAACAAAGCACTGTTCACTTTAAGTTTGTTTATATTTTTTTGTTCCACAGTTAGTTCACCAACAGTGTGGAAATCTGTTGAACTGTTGCTGTCGATGCCAATTTTGTCAAGACCATAAATCCTGCCAACCTCTTCACAAATGTCACATTCACGCTCAATGTCGGTGCGTTCGCAAGGTATGATAGAGATAAGTTTGTCACAATCTTGTTTATCAATTGTGGTTACAATGTCAAGCGAGTTCAAAATTTTGACCATTTCTTCCGCTGCAATTTCAAGCCCAAGGCGGTCGTTGATACGTTTAACGCTGCTTGTTACTGTGCGTTTTTCTGGCAAGGACTGATAAACGTCCACGATTTGTTTAGATATATCGCCTGCATGAAGTTTTGTAATAAGGTTAAGCGCACGTTTCAAGCCAATTTCGGTGTTTTCAACATTCACACCTTTGCTGTAACGAATGCTGCTGTCGCTTGACATACCAAGAGCGTGTGCTGACCTACGAATGTTTGCATAATGGAAGTTTGCACTTTCCAACATCACATCCTTGGTTGTTTCATATGTGCCAGATTCCATGCCGCCCATAATGCCGGCAATGACCATTGGCTCACTTGCGTTTGCAATGACAAGGTTTTCTGTGCTGAGTTCGTGCTCTTTTTCATCCAAAGTTAAAAGTTTTTCATTCTCTTTTGCACGGCGGACAATAATTTGATTGCCTTTAATTTTGCTTAAATCAAAAGCGTGCATAGGTTCGCCCACTTCCAACAAAACATAGTTTGTGATGTCCACGTAAAGTGAGTGTGGGGTGTGGTCAAGCAGTGTCAATCTCTTTTGCATCCAAGCAGGGCTGGCACCATTTTTGATGTTTTCCACAACCACACTTTCATATCTAGGGCAAAGGTCTGTCGCTTCCACTTTTACATCAACTTTTTTGTTTCCGGTTGCAGTGTATGTTAAATCAAGAGGTTTAACTGGCAAACCAAAAATCGCACCAATTTCTTTTGCTATGCCGTAAATTGAATTGCAATCTGCACGGTTTGGCAACACATTTACATCCAAAACCACTTCATTCAATCCAAGAACTTCGGCAACTGGCGTACCTGGCACACAATCTGGGGCTAAAATCAACAATCCGTCCACACTTGCACCTGGATAGATACTGTCGTTTATGCCCAACTCGTCCCCACCACAGAACATACCATTGCTTTCAACGCCACGAAGTTCACCATTTTTGATGCTTATGCCGCATGGTAAGCAGGCACCTTCAAGCGCCAAGGCAACATTATCGCCAACTTTCATGTTGGTTGCGTGGGTTACAATTTGAGTTTGACCAAAACCATATTTGCATTGACAAACAACCAATTTGTCAGCATTTGGGTGGCGGGTTATTTCAGTGATATTTGCAACAACCACATGGTCAAGCCCCAAAGATTTGTCAATAACTTCTTCCACTTCAAAACCAGCGTCCGTCAAACCCTTTGTTAAAGTTTTTAGGTCGATATTTGAAGTGTCAACATAATCATTTATCCATGATAATAATACTTTCATTTTATTCTCCTTTGCTTACTTAAATTGTTCAATAAACCTTATGTCGTTTGATTGTGAATAAATCACAATGAAACTTCTGTTCGATTTCTTAAAAATTTAAATCAAATAAATTTATTTAAATTGTTCAATAAATCTTACATCATACAATCGTATTTGGCAATACGATGATACTTCCATAAGGTTTAAAATCATTTCAAATATTCTATTTGAACTGCTCTATAAACCTTATGTCGTTTTCGAACATAACTTTTGCATTTGGTATTTTATAACGCATTTTTGGGAAGCGGTCAAAGCCAAAGCCAAACGCATAACCGCTGTAAACATTAGGGTCAATGCCGTTCATTTCCAACACATGTGGGTGAATCATACCTGCACCCAAAATTTCGTATTGACCGGCACCTTTGCAGGCTGCACAACCTTTGCCTTTGCAGACATTGCATTCTGCGTCAACTTCAACGCTAGGCTCAGTGAAAGGGAAGAAACTTGCCCTAAATTTTGTTTTTGTTGCTTCGCCAAGATATTTTTTCAAAATCAAACTGAGGTCGTGTTTCAAATCAGCAAGGGACACTTTTTTATCAATGTAAATGCCTTCAAGTTGGTGGAAGGCTGGGGTGTGAGTAGCGTCAATTTCGTCCTTACGGAACACACGCCCAAAACTGAACACTTTGAAAGGTGGTTTGATTTTTTCCATCGCCCTTGGTTGAGTGTTGCTGGTTTGGGTACGCATCAAAATTTCCGGCGTAATGTAAAGGCTGTCTTGCATATCACGGCTTGGGTGGTCTTTTGGCACGTTCACCAACTCAAAGTTGTATTTATCCAACTCAATTTCTGGCCCGTCAATTTGGCTGAAACCCATACCTGTCAAAATTTCGCCCATGCGGATAAAGTCGATTGTCACAGGGTGAAGCGCACCAATTTCGTCCTCAGAAGTATCAAGTGTGACGTCAATTTTTTCTTTCATCAACTTTTCGTTCAATTCGGCGTCAGTGAGCATTGTTTCCTTTGCATCAATCAATTGTTCCGCTTCGTTTTTCGCACTGTTAAGCAATTGACCCATGGCTTGTTTCTGCTCTTTTGGCACGTCTTTCATAAAGCGGAAAAGTTCGGTCAATTTGCCAGATTTGCCCAAAACCTCAACACGCAATGCTTGGCATTTTGCACTGGTTTTGATTTCCTCAATTCTTTCTTTAACATAGGTTAAAATTTCTTTAATTTTATTTTGCATAATTTCTCCTTTTATGTTTAACAAAACTTTTTAACGTGGCTATAAAATCCATTTTAGGCTTTGCTATAAATGTGGTTTTTTTATATACACAAAAAAAGCCCAAGCGTTGAATAATCAACTTTGCTTGGACGAAAAATTCGTGGTACCACCAAACTTCGTCGCAATCGCTTCTCTTTGCTAGTTTGCTGCACTTTGTTTCGCAAACGTAAGCTTAT
>DHNC01000034.1:39117-39437 GCA_002406115.1 Christensenella sp. UBA4626 | reverse complement strand
AATAATAAAAATGATATTTTTTATGAAAATTATTTAAAAAATTTAAAAAATTTTATTCAAAATATAAAAATTAAAACAAATCTGGAAGAAAAACAAATTATTTATGCTTTAAATGGGATTTATAATGATTTAAAAAATGAACAAATTGCAACAATAAAACAATTTTTGCCCGAAATAATAGCCAAAAGATATGAATTTATTGATATTATTTTAAAAAATTGCTTAAAAAACAATTCAAAATACGCTTATGGCGAAAATAAATTAGATAAATTATTTTTAAATCCATTTTTTGCAATAATTTCGTTTATTTTTTTATTTTT
>DHNC01000034.1:26454-39086 GCA_002406115.1 Christensenella sp. UBA4626 | reverse complement strand
TTTTTTATTTTTTTGCGTTTTTTATTTAATATTTTTTTTAATTGGCCCCCAAATTAGTGATTTATTTATATCTTTTTTAAATTTAATTTTAATAAATCCTTTTATAAATTTTTTAACATCGGTCACTGACAATGTTTGGCTTATAGAATTTTTTTCTTCAGGCGTGTTTTCAGCATTCACAACCATACTCGGATTTTTGCCACAAATTTGTTTGATGTATGTGGTTTTAACTATCCTTGAAGACAGCGGTCTGGTGGCAAGATTGTGTTATGTGATTGACGATTTTCTTGCACCGTTTGGCTTGAACGGAAAGATTGTATATATCATGCTGATGGGGTTGGGATGCAACACTTTGGCAACGCTCACAACCCGAAATATCAAAGGCAAAAATTTAAAGACAAAGGCAGCACTAATAAATCCATATATCAGTTGCATGGCACGCTTGCCGGTTTATTCTGTTGTGGCTGCCGCATTGTTTGGTGTCAAAGCATTTTGGTTTGTTGCTGGGATTTATGTCTTGGGCTTTGTTGTGTCGCTTGTCCTCGCTTTAATCTTAAACAAAACAATTTTGCCAACCGAAAAAGGGGAGTTGCTTTTAGAGTTTCCGCCCCTTAAACACATTGACATAAAACATTGCTTGCAAACAATTGTGACAAGTGCAGTTGATATGTTCAAAAGGCTGTTTGGCGTAGTGCTTGCGGTCGGTGTTATCGTTTGGGTTTTGACGCACACAATGTTCAATTTACGTTACACGCAAGATATAACCAGTAGCATCGCATTCATTTTGGCGTCAAAAATCAGTTTCATTTTTGCGCCTATCGGGCTAAACTCGGCAGGCGTTGTGTGCGCACTATTTGTCGGCATTTTGGCAAAGGAACTTGTTGTCAGCACTTTTTCAATTTGCAACAATGTCGCAACCCGCACCGAACTTATTAAAAGTTTAACAATGTTCGCCAGCGTGATAAGTTTTTCGCCGGCGTCGGCAGTGTCGTTTTTGATTTTCTCGCTTTTGTATTGCCCGTGTGCCAGCAATTTGGCAGTTTTAAAAGCGGAAACCGACAAGTTCTATATGTGGTTTGCAATCCTAAGCCAGTTTACAATCGCATATATGCTTTCGTTTGTCGTCTATCAAATTTTAATCAAAAGGTTTTTGTTTGCACTTCTCATCTTTGTTAGCATAATCATTCTAATGTTTTCCGTTATGTATTTCGCAAAAAAAATCCGCCGTCCCAAATGTTTGGCGTGTGCAGGCTGCAAAAAATAGGGCTGCAACAAACTTTTGTGAACAAAAGGATTGAAAAAATATATTTTTTGTGTTAAAATAACATGGTATGAAAAAACCTCTTGTAGCAATAGTCGGCAAACCAAATGTTGGCAAGTCCACATTTTTTAACAAAATTGCCGGAAGTAAAATTAGTATAGTTGAAGATATCCCAGGAGTTACTAGGGATAGGATTTTTGCAAACGCAGAGTGGTGCGGATACCAGTTCCAAGTTGTGGACACTGGCGGTTTGGATTTTAACAAGGAAGATGAAATCAATAAACGCATCATCGAACAAGCCAATTTGGCAATTGATTTGGCGGATGTGATAATTTTGTTTGTGGATGGCAAGCAAGGGCTCACTCATGATGATATTGAGGTTGCAAATCATTTGCGTAGGGCAAAGGCACCAAAAATTTTGGCTGTGAACAAGTTGGATAACAATGAGGTTGAAAAGACTTATGAGTTTTACGAACTGGGCTTGGGCGATCCGATTGCCATTTCAGCCGAGCAAGGCAAAGGCATAGGCGATTTGCTTGATGAAGTTGTAAAATATTTGACCCGCAACGAAAAGCAAACTGACGATGAAACAGTTAAAATCGCCCTGGTCGGCAAACCAAACGCCGGCAAATCCAGCATAACAAACCGCTTGCTTGGCGAAGATAGGGTGGTTGTAAGTTCGGTGGCTGGCACCACACGTGACGCAATCGACAGTCCTTTTAGATGGAACAACAAAGATTATTGTTTGATTGACACCGCAGGCCTTAGACGCAAATCCAAAATCCAGCCGGACAGCATTGAGCGATATAGCGTTATCCGCAGTTTGAACGCAATTGAGCGTGCGGACGTTGTTGTTGTAGTGCTGGACGCAAGCGAGGGCATAACCGAGCAAGACGTGCGAATTTTGGGCTTGGTGCATGAGCAAGGCAAGCCAAGCGTAATTGTTGTCAACAAGTGGGATTTGATTGAAAATAGTGCAGAGCAACGCAAAGCCTTTGAAAAGCAATTTGAAACTGATTTGGCGTTTATGAAATATTATGTCACGCTTTATGTTTCTTGCGCAACCGGTCAACGCATCGGGCAGATTATGGAAAAGGTTGATTTTGTGCTTGCTAACGCAAAAAGGGAAATCCCAATGGCACTTTTCAACAATGTGCTTACAAACGCAATCAGTGCAACTGAACCACCAAGCAAACACGGCAAACGCTTGAAAATCATATTTGGCAAACAGGTTGCAACCTGCCCACCAACTTTTGAAATTTATTGCAACAACGCCGATTTGGTTGAAAATTCATATATAAGGTATATTGAAAATAACCTTCGCCGTGCCTTTGATTTTAGCGGCACACCAATCAAAGTTGTGTTTAAAAATAAAAACGAAAACTAAATGTCATGCCACCGCTTGACATTTGGAGCAATCAAACTATGCCTAGCGCATAGTTTTTTATTGTGATTTACAACAAACCAGATTTATGAGCGATAGCGAAAAAATTGGTTTATTATGATTTATGCAACAAACCAGATTTATGAGCGATAGCGAAATAAATTGGTTTATTTTAAAAGGTGATATTTGATTTATCCTTTTTTTATTCCTAAATTTTCTTTTAAAAAAAATTTATGTCAAATTTTGTAATTTTTTATTTAAATTTTTAAAATTTTCCATTTTAATTTTTATTAAACACAAGAGAAACATTTTAAAATGTTTGCAAAAAAATTGGGCAAGTGCTATCATGGTGATATATGGAATATTTATATTATGTAATTTTGGCAGTTGCTTGCTATTTTTTGGGCAATGTAACATGGGCAAGGGCAGTTGCAAAGGCAAAACATGACGATATAACAAAGCATGGCAGCGGCAACCCCGGCACTTTAAATAGTTGGCGTTTTTATGGCTTTTGGCCAGGTGTAATCACCTTTGTTTTGGATATGCTTAAAGGCGTTGTGTCCGCACTTGCTGGCTATTTAATTTTCAAATATTGTGGTCTTAATGGTGAAATAGCACTATATGTTGGTGGTTTGGCCTGCATAGTCGGTCACGTTTTCCCAGTCCTTTTCAAATTTAGGGGTGGCAAAGGCATTGCAACCGCAATCGGCGTTTTCTTTGTTGCAAACTGGTGGGTGACCCTCATTTGCTTTGTGGCGATGATTGTTAGTATGCTTTTCATAAAATACGCCTCAATTTGCACAATTATGGAGATTGTGGTTTTGTCGGTTGTGGAGTTGTGCTTGGTAAATCCAGCCAATTGGGTTAACTATATTTTAATTTCCGCAATTTTGGTTCTGATTTTGTTTGCTCATCGTGCGAACATCAAACGATTGTTCACAGGCAAGGAAAATAAAACAGAGTTGCTTGCGATGCTAAAAAAGATTGGCAAAAAATCATCAAAAGCAGAGCAATCATCATCAGATGAGGCAAAGACCGAGCAAAACAACCAGCCTGAAACAAACCAAAGTGCAGAAAATTTGGAAAAATCTGACGAAAGCAACAAATAACGAAAGAAAATTTCTTAAACACAAGTCTAAAAAAAACAAAAAACCCGCAAGTGATTTGCGGATTTTTTTTAGGATAATGCAACGGACTGATGGGGCAAATTAGTCTGGGTTATAAATGCCTTGCTCAATCAAATTGTCAATGTGCTGTCTATCGTCCTCAACAACTTCTTTTGACTCTTGCAACAAAGCGTCGCAATATTCGTTGAAGTATTTTGGGTCGTGATAGAAAACAAAATTCAACCATTTCTTTTTCAAATCGCCGATTTTGTCGCAAGTTACGTCAAAGCCGTCAAAAACGATTTTGTATTTGTTTTCCTTAGCGTCCTTTGCGTGGATTGAAAGTGTGACATCTCCTTGATCGTAAAACAAAGTTCTGATGTCAAGTTTTAAATAATTTGTAACAAATTTTCTGGCAGTTTGAACTGGTGTATGTAATTTTTGCATATTGGCTCCTTTTCTTTTTGCATTCTATCATCTGACAATCAAAAAGTCAATATCCAACTTATAATTTGTTGCAAAACAAAAAGCAAAGTGTTAAAGTTAAAAAAGATTAAAAGAAGAGGGTAGTATGATAGATATTCATTGCCATTTGAACGACGAGCAATATGCCGGCGAGGTTGAGCAAATTGTTGCCAACTTTTTAGACGCAGGCATTTCAAAAGTGGTTTGTGCCAGCAGCGATTTTCATGCTTGCCAACTTGCCAAAGAAATAGCAAGCCAGTATGATTGCGTGTATTATGCGGTGGGCATACATCCGGATGAATGTCAAACTTACGACCAGCAAAGGCTGGAAAAATTTTTGCAAGCAAACGACCCAAAATTGGTGGCGGTTGGTGAAATCGGTTTGGACTATTTTGAACACAACCTTTTGGACGAAAACGGCGATCAAATCCATAAAGATAAGGAAAAACAAAAACAAGTTTTTGCTTCTCAAATTGATTTGGCAAACAAATATCATCTGCCTGTGGTTATTCATTGCCGTGATGCTTATGGCGACACCATGGAAATTTTAAAATCTCACACCCCGCAATATGGCTTTGAATTTCATTGTTATAGCGGCAGTTTGGAATATGCAAAACAACTTATCAAAATGGGCGGAAAATTGTCTTTTACTGGCAATGTGACCTTTAAAAACGCAAAAAATATTCAGCAGGTTGCGGCAAACATCCCAACCGATTGCATTATGTTTGAAACGGATAGCCCATATCTCACACCAGTGCCAAACCGTGGCAAACGCAACGAACCAAAATATGTTAAAGATGTTTTAAACTTCGTGGCAGATTTGCGTGGAATACCTGCCAAAGAGTTGGAGGATATTTCAGACCGCAATGCGCATAATTTTTTCAAATTTAAAGCAAAAATTTAAATAGTTTTATATTTTTCAACTTTAAAGAGAAAATTTTAACCCAAAACTTTAAACTTAAAAAATATTGCCAGTTAAAAATGCTGGACTAAAAACCCATTTTGGTGGTACAATATTTTTAGAGGGGTATATGCAAAAATCTAAATCTGCAAACATTATCAATATTCTATTGATTATGCTGAGCATACTTTGTTTTTGCTGCGGCACAACCGCTTTAATCCAGCACACAGTCGCCGCCACCTACGCCGCCGACACAAACTATTATATCCCCATAAATATAAGCACATCATCAACAACAAAGACTGATAGCATTAGGATACAAACCAGCAATGGAACAGGCTTTTTAAATGGGAATATGTTAAATCAGGTTATGACAAAAGGGACTGCCAGTGGCAGTTATTTTTACTATGATTATAAAGAGACAGCGGATGGCACAACCTATAGCGGCAAAATTTATATTTCAAAGATATTAAAAAACTATCTTCAACCATATTTTGACAATAATGCAACCGTTTTTAAATTAATAAATTATGCAAAATCAGGTTCAGCATATTCTTGGAAATATTTTGATTATATAACAACCACAAACACATCAAGTTCGTCCACTAGGCCAAATTATTATTGCGTGTTTTCACAGGATATAAAAAACAAGAGCAATCTTACTTTTTTAATAAATAACTCATCTTTAATTCAAAACGTGAAATTAAGTGCGGACATAGACTATAATAACGATGAAAGTAGCGGATTTGTATTTAGTGGAGTAAACTCATTTAAGGCAGTGTTTGACGGTGATGGTCATACAATTTCAAATATGATTGTTCAATTAGATGAATCAACAAATCTAGAGAGGTTGTCTCAAAATGGATTTGGATTTATTAGATATGCGAGTATGTCAGAAATCAAAAATCTATGTTTAGAAAATGTTGAGGTTAGGGCATATAGTAAAGCCAATCCAGAAAATTCTGGATGGAACACTCCCGACTATGTCGGAGGATTGGTTGGTTCTATACAAAGTACAACAATTCAAAATTGCAAATTGATTGGGTGTTCAGTCGTTGCTATTGAAGACAAACCTTGGCAGTCAGGCAATAGTAATTGTTCGGCAGGTGGCTTAGTAGGAGAGATTGATAACAGTACATTATCAAAGGTAACGGATTGTTATGTTGAATGTGACGTAAAAGTTCGTGGCAGGGGCAACGCTGACTATACAATTGCAGGTGGTATTGTCGGTCATGCAAGAGGTGGCGAAATTTCCAATTGCTTTTATAAAGGCAAAATAGAGGTTGACAACAAGGAGGGCGACGCATCGAATTTTATGGGATTTGGTGGAATTGGCGGCTTTATATGCAATAATAGCGGAACACCAACCATAAAAAATTGCATTGTTTGGCTTGACCCAAATTCTTGCGTAAACAAGAACGGGGTGAAAGGTACCATCAAAAACGCAATTTATTCAGGTAGTTATTATAAAGAAGCATATACTTGTCCAAACGACAAATTGTCAAATAATTATTATGTAACCACATCAGCATTTACTTCATTTGAAAATACAAACGGAGCAACTGCAAAAAGTTCCAAAGATATTGGTACCTAAGTTTTTCCTTTACACAGGGGACCCATTTCATTAGGCTTCCTTGTGTTTTTTATTTGTCAAAACCAAAAAAAATTACATAAAAAGGTAAAGTTTTTCAGTTTTTGGTATTGACAAATAATATTTATGCGGTATAATGTTGCTGTCAGCTTGGTCAGATGGTCGCAAGTTGGATAACCAATTTGAGGAAAGTCCGAGCTTCATAGAGCAGGGTGCTTGCTAACGGCAAGTCAAGGCAACTTGAAGGAAAGTGCAACAGAAAATTACCGCTGTACCCCTAAACGGTAAAGTAAGGATGAAAAGGCGAGGCAAGAGCTCACCGCAGGTTTGGCGACAAACTTGGTCCATGCAAACCCCACCCGAAGCAAGGTATAATATCCGCTACGGCTGCTCGCTAGGATAGATACACCGCTTGATGTGGCAAGCAATTGTCACACTAGATAGATGACCGTCTAACACAGAACTCGGCTTATAGACCAAACTGCCACCTAAATGCTTTCATCCTTTTGGATGGTGGAGAGTACGCACTCTCCATTTTTTTTGCTCTTACAACAAACCACGATAAAAGCAATAGCGAAACGCACAGGTTTATCGTGACAAAGATATAAAAAAAGACATCAGTACCAAGCAATGTTTATTTGCCAGATGTTGATGTTTTTTGTTTTACTACTACAAAATGTTGTGTTATCTAAAATTTTGTTTATTTAATCCGCATATCACGGGCATACAATGCTGATGCGATGTTTTTAAGTTTGATAATTGCGTTTGTGTGAACACGAGAAACATGGGTTTTCGACAAATTCAATTTTTGCGCCACTTCCACTATGCTGTGGATTTTGTTGTTTTCAAAATCGTAAATGGATTTGATAACGTCGCTTTCGGTTTCGTTTAAAAGTTTGTGTTTGATTGCGTAGTCCAAAATCTGTTCCACGAGCAGTTTATTTTCGCAGTCCAAAAGGTTTTGGGTCTGTTTTGGGTCGTGAAGAGTGCGTTCAATATTCAACGGATTTTGTGAATTTTCCGTGCCGGAAATGATATCGTCCAAATAGGCGGTTTGGGTTATGGCAGCTCGGTTTTTCCTGAATGCCATGCCGATTTCGTTGTAGATGCAGTGATATGCAAAAGTGCTGAATTTATAAGCGGAAGTGCAATCAAAACTGTCCACCGCTTTAACAAGCCCTATCAATCCGATAGAGAAAATATCGTCGTAAGTTAAAGTGTTGTTTTCCGAAAATTTATAAACAACGTTCAAAACCAACTTCAAATTTTTGCAAACAACCAATTCTTTTGCTTTTTTATCGCCGTCTTGCGCCTTTTTTAGGTATTCAAGCATATCAAATTCGGCTTGACGGGCAAGCCTTTGTTGCGCTTTGACAATCATCTTTGAAATGTTGCTAGATTTTATCATACTTCACCTTTAACTAGATTATATCAAATAAATTTTAACTGTCAAGGTGGATTTAATTATTTGCCTCAAAATCCTTTTTTATCATATCCAACGCACGTGTTTCAATGCGGGAAATATAGCTGCGGCTTATCCCCATAATATCCGCCACCTCTTGCTGGCTGCGTTCGATACCGTCAATCAGACCGTATCGCAGCATAAAAATCCTAAAATCTCGCTTGCTTAAATCGTTTTTCAAAAACTTTACAATCTCTTCAACAAACACACGTTTTTCCACAACCTTATCCGTGTCCTTTTCCTCATTTTGCGGTATAATGTCACGCAATGTAAGGTTGCTTCCGTCTTTGCCTTCGGCGATTATCTCGTCAACGCTAACGCAAACTTTATGTTTTTTGTTTGCCCTCAAAAGCATCAAAATTTCGTTTTCGATGCACCTGCTGGCGTACGTGGAAATAGTTGAGCCCTTGTTTGGCTTGTAACTATCAATGGCTTTGATAAGCCCAATCGAGCCAACCGACAGCAACTCTTCACTTTCCGCCGATTGCATATATTTTTTTGCAATATGCACAATTAGCCTCAAATTGTGTTTTATCAAAAGTTCTCTTGCCGCCTTGTCGCCAGATAGCATAAGTTCAACATATTTATCCTCTTCTTCACGTGTCAAAGGGTGGGGGAAGTTGTTTTCGTTTTCGCTGTTCACAAACCCGTGAAAAAACATTAACTTAGACAAAAATTGACCGATTGTTTCAAATACCATATAAAACCTCTATGGAAATATATGTCGAACAATGTCAAAATTTGACTTAGCCAACCTTTAAAGTTTTGTCAAAATTTCTGGACAAAGCCCACCTAAACCACAAACAAAGCCGCAGTTGTTTGACAAATCCGATATTGTTTGATACCATACCAGTTATGGATAGATTAAGCAAAATCCGCAATTTTTGCATTGTGGCACACATCGACCACGGCAAAAGCACTTTGGCGGATAGATTGATGGAAAAAACAAATACAGTGGCAAAGCGAGATATGGAAGACCAACTTTTGGACAGTATGGATATTGAACGAGAGCGTGGCATCACAATCAAACTTACCCCTGCAACAATGAAATACGTGCACAATGGTGAGGAATACACCCTCAATTTGATAGACACTCCGGGGCACGTGGATTTTTCGTATGAAGTTAGCCGTTCTTTGGCTGCCTGTGAGGGCGCTTTGTTGGTTGTCGATGCAAGCCAAGGAGTTCAAGCCCAAACTCTAGCAAATGTGTATCTTGCACTGGATGCAAATTTGGAAATCATCCCAGTTATCAACAAAATCGACCTGCCAAGTGCGGATGTTGAAGGCACAAAAAAGGAAATTGAGGATTTGATAGGCATCCCTTGCGACGAAGCGTGCGAAATCAGTGCAAAAACTGGATTGAACATAGATAGCGTGCTTGAAGCGGTTGTTAAACACGTCCCAGCCCCAAAAGGCGACCCAGCATCCAAACTTAAAGCCCTTGTTTTTGATAGTTATTATGATAGTTACAAAGGTGCGGTCAGCATGGTGCGTATTTTTGACGGCAGCGTTAAGCCAAGCGACGAAATTTTGTTTATGCAGACCGGCAAGTCGTTTGTGGTGACCGAAGTTGGCGTGTTTAAACCTCAAACCGTTGCCTCAGATATGCTTCAAGCGGGCGATGTTGGATATATTGCTGCCAGCATAAAGAATGTAAGCGACACCAAAGTTGGCGACACAATAACCCTCAAAAACAACCCAGTTGAAAAGCCTTTGGACGGATATAAACAAGCCACCAGCGTTGTTTTCTGCGGTATTTTCCCACTTGACGGCGACAAATATCAGGAACTCACCGACGCACTTGAAAAACTTCAACTTAACGACGCCAGTCTGCATTTTACAAAGGAAACCTCTTTGGCACTCGGTCACGGTTATCGCTGCGGCTTTTTGGGGCTATTGCATATGGAAATCATCACCGAGCGTTTGGAGCGTGAATTTGGGCTGGACATCATCACAACCGCACCAAGCGTGGAGTATAAGGTGTACGACAACAAGGGCAAGGAATACGACGTAACCAACCCAAGCGAAATGCCGCCAATGCAATCAATCACAAAAATGGAAGAGCCTATTGTCAAAATGGAAATCATCACACCAAAGGACTATTTGGGCGGAATTATGGATTTGTGTGCAGATAGACGAGGCATTTTCCACGATATGCAATATATCGACGCCAACCGCACAAAACTTATTTACACCATGCCTCTCAACGAAATTGTTTACGACTTTTTTGACAAAATCAAGTCAATCAGCAAGGGCTATGCCAGCATGGATTATGAACTTGCGGGTTATCAGCCGGGCGAACTTGTCAAACTGGATATTTTGTTAAACGGCGACGTTTGCGACGCACTTTCAATCATTGTCCACCGTGACAAAGCCTACGCTCGTGGCAGAGCCTTGTGCGAAAGGTTAAAGACTGTCATCCCACGCCACTTGTTTGAAATTCCTATTCAGGCAGTTATCGGCGGCAAGGTTATCGCAAGGGAAACAATCTCGGCAATGCGTAAAGACGTGCTTGCCAAATGCTACGGCGGCGACGTAACCCGTAAACGCAAACTCCTTGAAAAACAAAAAGAGGGCAAAAAGCGTATGCGCCGTTTGGGCAGCGTGGAATTGCCAAGCGAAGCCTTCGTTTCCATCCTCAAATTGGACGATTAAGCAAAAAATTGTCAAAAATTGTTAAAATTATTATGAAAATAAAAATAAATAGGTTATACTATTAAATAATAAGTAAATTGCAACAAACCGATTTATTTTGCAACAACTTGTAAATCGGCTTTGCTGTATCCGCAAAAATTAGTTCAAACAAAATTCTAGTTTGCAACTAAAAAAAAAGTTCAAAAACGTAAATGTAGGGGTATTTATGGCTGATGAAAATTTAGGAATGTATATTCATATTCCGTTCTGTTCAAAAAAGTGCGATTATTGCGATTTCGTTTCTTTTTCCATGGACAAAAAGGCTCAGCAGATGTACCTTGATGCATTGTTCACTGAAATTGACCAACTCAAAAGCAACTTTTATGGCAAAACTTTCGATACAATCTATATCGGTGGCGGCACACCAAGCATTATGTATGAGGGCTTTTTTGCCTCACTTAGCCGAAAATTGTTTTCAAGTTTCCACTTTGCGGACAAAATTGAATACACAATCGAGGTCAATCCCGCAAGTTTCACTAAGGAAAAGTTTATGGAATACGTCCAAGCGGGCGTCAACCGTATCAGCGTGGGCGTGCAGTGTATTGATAGCCATGTGCTTGTCAACCACGGCAGGTTTCAAACAATGGAAGATGTCAAACGCACTTTCCAATTGCTTAAAGACGCACAATTTCCAAACGTGAGCGGCGATGTTATGCTGGGATTACCGGGGCAGACCACTCAAATGGTGCTGGATACGGTCAAGTTTTTGATAAACAACCGCTGCAAACACATTTCAACCTATTCTTTGCAGATTGAAAAACACACCTTGCTTTACGACAAAATGCAACGTGGCAAACTCCGCCCAGTTAAGGACGAAAAACAAGTTGCAATCTACAACAAAGTGTACGAGTTGCTTCAAAAAAACGGCTTCAAACGCTACGAGGTCAGCAATTTTGCTCGCCCAGGGTTTGAATCTCGCCACAACAAAAAGTATTGGGACGGCACCAACTATTTGGGCTTGGGCGTTTCCGCTCACAGTTATATTGACGATTACAGGTTCTACAACACCAAACGTTTGGACACCTACCTCGACGCAATGGCGGACGGCAGGTCTGCGGTATATAAACGGGAATTTATCGGCGAGGCAGAGCGTAGGACGGAGAGGATTATGTTGTCACTCCGCACCGCACGTGGCTTGGATTTGAACCAGTTCAACCAAGATTTCCACGAAGATTTGCTTCATTCTCGTGCCGCTGCAATCAAACGTTACACCGACGCTGGAATGCTTGAAATTGTTGACGGTTTCCTCAAAGTTGCTGACAATTACTTCTACATTTCCAACTCAATCATCCTAGACTTGCTATAACTCACCACAGCCCACTATTCGGGTTATTCTGAGAAACACGACGACGTCATCCTGAGCGGAGCGTTAGCGTAGTCGAAGGATCTCGGGATAAAAGACAAGCCTTTGCGAAGCATAGAGATGTTTCGACTTCGCTCAACATGACAAATAGTTTTAGATAGAAAGCACGACGACGTCATCCTGAGCGAGCAAAGCGTAGTCGAAGGATCTCAGGGCACAAGACAAGCCTTTGCGAAGCATAGAGATGTTTCGACTTCACTACGTTTCGCAAACATATGAACTCGTAAACTCGTTATTCATGTGTTTTGCTTCACTATCGTTTCGCTCAACATGACATAAGGAATATAAACACTTTTAATTAAAAATATACAATCAAAAGGAGAGCATTATGCAAAACAACTTGGCTAATGACATCAAAAAATCCTTGGGGGGGGGGTATAACCTAACCCTTAGGATTTTGCTATC
>DHNC01000034.1:0-26359 GCA_002406115.1 Christensenella sp. UBA4626 | reverse complement strand
TGGTTCACCGACACAAGTGGCAACACAAAAACCATATCAACAGTTATCAAAACCAGCGACGCCAACTTAAATGTTTATCAAGAGGACATCAACGGCACCCAAACCATGCTTTCCAAATCCCTTCCAACCGGCTACACCCAGTTGGAGTATATTGAAAGTACCGGCACCCAGTATTTTGATACTGGTGTTTATCCAAGTGATACATTAAATTATGACATAGAATTTGAAATAAAATCTGAAACTCCGGCTGAAATTTTTGGTGCGTCCAGAGGTGCAGGTGTAGAGTATCAACTTAATCGTTACTCTGGCGGATATGTATGCACAGGTTCATATGCTTATTACATTGCGATAAGTTTAAATGCTTATCAAAGAGCAATTTTGAACGGAACTGAATACAAAATTTATAGTAAGTCAGCATTATTAAACTCTTCGACAGTTGACAGAACAGGTGCAGAAAATATAAATTTATCAATTTTTATGTTTGCGGGAAATCGTTATGGTGTTGCTGGTGAATTTTCAGAAACAAAAATGTATAGTTGCAAATTTTATGATGGAAATGTTTTGGTTCGTAACTTTATTCCAGCAAAACGTGAAAGTGATAATGTCGTTGGAATGTATGATGTTGTGGAAGATAAATTCTATACAAACGCTGGAAGCGGGACATTCACCGCTGGGGCGGAAACAATGGCAGGTGCGGGCGTTGACCTTGCCTACGACAGCAACAAAACAAACAACAAGGTTACAACCTCAGACTTGCCAGCAGGCTACACTCAATTGGAGTATTTGCAAAGTGACGGCAATCAAAAATTTGACACTGGGATTAAACCAACTTCTAATATGAGATTTGTTGGCAAATCATATTTCCAAAGACCAACCACTAGTGCAGATAACTATCTTTTTGGCTCAGGTGATCATTATAGCAACTTTGTTGGTTTAATGGCGACTCGTGGTAGTTTTTGGGCAGGAACTGGTTCGGCATCTACTTCAATTGTAGACGATTTCCCAACAATAGAAAATTATTACACATTTAATTTTGATTATTCTTATAATGAAACAACTGCTATTTTAAATTCAAATTTAGGGAATGGAACTTTAACATATTCGGATTCGACATTAACAACTGAAAATATACACTTATTTCATTTAAAAGCTGATTATTATGGTGCGAACCTGTTGGTAAGATTTTACAGTTTTACAATGTACAGTGAAAGTGTTATGGTGCGCAATTTTGTTCCGGCAAAAAATGCAAGCGGTGTGCTTGGTATGTACGACCTTGTTGAAGGTAAATTTTACACAAACCAAGGCGCAGGGGCATTTGCAGCGGGTGCAGAAATAGACGGAGCAACAAATCAACTTAAATTGCTTTTGAAAAATGAAGATTTAGGTTCATCATTTGGTGTGAGATATAAAGTTAATTTCTACGCCGCAACAGCAACTGGCAAAGTGTTGCTCACTTCATCAATCTCTGGCATGACCGCACCAACTGCCGACACAAATGGCTTTGTTTATGATAGTGACGGCTGGTATTATTATCGAAATAATAGCGGCAAAAATGTAATGTTTGAGCCTGCCACAGCAGATACGCCTACGACAAAATATCTGATGCAATCATTTGCAATAGACTATTCAAGCGTATCCAACCTATTCGGCGGCAATAGTATATTTATGGAAATATTGGTAGAAAGTGTTGACCTCAGTTAGCACTTTTTTTATATGTCATGTTGAGCGAAGTGCAACGAAGCAAAACACATGAATAACGAGTTTACGAGTTCATATGTTGAGCGAAGTGCAACGAAGCAAAACACATGAATAACGAGTTTACGAGTTCATAAGTGTGCGTAGTGCAACGAAGTCGAAACATCTCCATGCTTCGCAAAGGCTTATCTTTTATCCCGAGATCCTTCGGCTACGCTAGGATCTGAAAATTTTCTAACGAAAATTGTTCAGGTCATTCGCTCCGCTCAGGATGACAGAAGAGGTATAGCAAACTACATATCACGTGTCCCCTTGTGAGGGGAAGGTTGGTGTGAATGTAATGAACACCAAAGGGTAGTTTATTTAAGTCCTCATTTATTTGGCTTTTAAATAAGGATGTTATTGTAACTACCCTTTGGTACTCGTGAACTCGTACCAGCCTTCCCCTCACAAGGGGACACGAGGCAATCGGACTTCCCCAGACAACCGCCCCAAAAAACAATTGTTTTTAGGGGACCCCGTATGGGACACGAGATTTTGGTTCATTTAGAATAACACAAGAGGACACGAGAATTAGGACTATTAACCAATCATATGTAAGGGGGCACGGGATTTTTGTTTGTTTGGAATAGTATTTTCCTTAATAAACATATTTTTACAATAAATGTTAAAAATTTTTTTATTTTTTTGACAAATTTAGTTGACATTTGTTAGCAGTGTGCATAAAATAGAGTTAGCAATCAAATAATAAGAGTGCTAAAAAAATAAAAAAAGAAGGTGAAATGTGAACGCAGACGAAAAAAACAAGCGTAAGCATCAAATCATATTGGTTGCGGTTGACAGTTTTATCAAAAACGCACAGCCGGTAACGAGTGGTGGGCTTAACGAACATTTTAAAGATATCAGTTCTGCCACCTTGCGAAACGAACTCAACGCACTTGAAAGCATGGGCTATTTCAAACAACTTCACACCTCTGGCGGGCGAGTGCCAACAGCATTGGCTTACAAAGAGTATGTTGAAAGTATGTTAAGCAGCAACAAATTGGATTACGACTCAATCAAAAAGGTGCAATCCAATTATGAAAACAGGTCTTTGAGTTTGATAAGCACTTTGTCAACATTGGCAAAAAGGCTAAGCAAGGCAACAAACTATCCGGCGGTGTTGGTTCAGCACGGGCTAAGCAATTTGGAAATTGAAAACATTCAAATCATACCGCTCATTCAAAAGGACGCATTGTTGTTGGTGGAAACAAACGCCGGCATCATTGACGACAACATGGCTTTGGACAGCAACATCGACCGCAGCGCCTGCATTGAGGCGGGGGACTATTTAACCAAGCATTTCAAAGGCAAGACAATCGGGTATATGATTGAAAACATCAATTCGGTTTGCTTGTCGGCTGGCAGTCAGATTTTGAGTTTTAAAGAGTTGATTGACGGTGTTGCAAATGCCCTCATTCAAGTTATTCAAACCAAATGTGACGTGTCAAACGAAAACCCAACCAAAATGTTGGACGGTGCAACAAAATCCGATTTGGACGAGGCAAAGGACGTGTTTGAGTTCTTGCAAGATGCGGACAATATCATTGACGTGGTAAAAACCGACACCAACGACCTCAACTTTACGATAGGCGAAAATTCAACCGACAGCAAGTTGAAAGGCGGCATGATGATGAGTGCACCGATTGTTATCAACGGGGTGCCAATCGCAAGCCTTGCCTTGGTGGGGCCAAAACGTGTGGACTACGCTAATGTGGCGGCTGCGTTGAAATTTATTGTAAACCAGATTGACAACATAAAAGGAGGCAATAGTGGCTAAACACAAACACGAACATGAAAACGATTGCGAGTGCGAGCAAAATTGCGATTGCGGCGAAAACTGCACTTGTGAGGAAAATTGCACTTGCGAAACAGAAAAATGCAACGAAGACTGCAACTGCGCTAGCCAAACTTGCGAAACAGAAAATTGCAGTTGTTGCGAAGACAAAACCGACTACTTAAATCAACTTCAACGTGTGCAAGCCGAGTTTGACAACTACCGCAAACGTATGGTTACCGCACTGGGCGACGCAAGGCAGGACGGCTTTATGGATGCAATAACTCAGTTCTTGCCAGCACTTGACAGTTTTAAAATGGCAACTGCCATGATAACCGACAAAAACACACTTATCGGCATTCAATTTATCGAAAAAGGCATTTTGGATACACTCCACAAAATGGGTGTTGAAACAATTGATGCAACTGGCAAGTTTAACCCAGATTTGCACCAAGCAATCGACACTGAGGATGCACCGGATTTTGAGTCTGGCGACATTGTGAAAGAGTGCTATAAAGGCTTTACCTACAATGGCAAAGTGATAAGATACAGCCAAGTTGTTGTTAAAAAATAAAAGGAAATTTAAACATCACATAATTTAAAGTTGAATGTCATATCGGGAACGAAGTTCGAGCATATCTTAAAATTGAAACAAAAAACATTTTCTCGTCCGCCCCTAGTGAGCGGGCGGGGGACCACGTCGCAACTGTCGCTTTTGCTAGTTTGCTGTTCGCAAACATAAGCCTTTTGCTCAGTTGCTTCTTATCCCACAAAATCTCACGCTTTTGCGGGAGTCCTGATAAAGCGATGGATGACGACGTGGTGGTGGGGTTGTTATAACTACCCTTTGGTGTGCGGACAAGACTCGCACACCAGCCTTCCCCTCACAAGGGGACACAAGATTAAATTGAAAATAGTAAAAGGAGATATAATATATATGGGTAAGATAATTGGTATTGACTTGGGCACAACAAACAGTTGTGTTGCAGTTATGGAAGGCGGTCAACCAACCGTCATCCCAAACAGTGAAGGCAGCAGAACCACTCCTTCCGTTGTCGCTTTCAAAGGTGGCGAAAGATTAGTTGGTCAAGTGGCAAAACGTCAAATGGTTGCCAACCCAGAACACACAATTTACTCAATCAAACGTGAAATGGGCACAGATTACAAAGTAAACATTGACGGCAAACTTTACAGCCCTGAAGAAATCAGCGCTATGATTTTAAGCAAACTTAAATCTGACGCCGAAGCATATTTGGGGCAACCGGTAACTCAGGCAGTTATCACAGTGCCTGCATACTTTAACGACAGCCAACGTCAAGCAACAAAAAATGCTGGCAAAATCGCTGGTCTTGAAGTTTTGCGTATCATCAACGAACCTACCGCAGCAGCATTGGCATACGGCCTTGACAAACAAGACAGAAAGAACCAAAAAATCTTGGTTTACGACCTTGGTGGCGGTACATTCGACGTTTCTATTTTGGAAATTGGCGATGGCGTGTTTGAAGTTCTTTCAACGAATGGTAACACTCGTCTTGGCGGCGACGACTTTGATAACCGCATCATGAACCTTTTGATTGAAGAATTTAAAAAGGAAAATAACATTGATTTAAGCACAGATAAACTTGCTATGCAACGTCTTAAAGAGGCTGCAGAAAAGGCAAAAATTGAACTTTCAACATTAAGTTCAACAACAATCAGTTTGCCATTTATCACAGCAGACGCAACAGGCCCAAAACACTTGGAATACACACTTTCTCGTGCTAAATTTGAAAGCATGATTGCAGACCTTGTTGACCAAACTTTGGTTTGCACACGTAACGCTCTTAGAGATGCTGGTTTAAGCAAAACTGACATCGCAAACGTAGTTTTGGTTGGTGGTTCAACACGTGTTCCTTGTGTTGTTGAAGCATTGAGCAAAGAAATCCCTGTAACACCATTTAAAGGCATCAATCCTGATGAATGCGTCGCAATCGGTGCATCTATTCAAGCGGGCGTGCTTGGTGGTGAAGTTAAAGACGTGTTGTTGCTTGATGTAACACCATTGTCACTTGGTATCGAAACATTGGGCGGTGTTTGCACACGTTTGATTGAACGTAACACCACAATCCCAACAAAGAAGAGCCAAATCTTTAGCACTGCACAAGATAACCAACCGGGCGTTGAAATCAACGTGCTTCAAGGTGAACGTGAATTTGCCGCACAAAACAAATCTCTTGGCAGATTCCAACTTACTGGCATTCCACCAGCACCACGTGGCATTCCTCAAATCGAAGTTACATTTGATATTGATGCAAACGGTATCGTAAATGTTAGTGCAAAAGACCTTGGCACTCAAAAAGAACAAAAAATCACAATCACTGTTTCAACAAATTTAAGCGAAGATGAAATCAATAAAGCAGTTAAAGAAGCCGAACAATTTGCAGAAGAAGACAAGAAGAAACGTGAAGTTATCGACACACGCAACAGCCTTGACGCAAGCATTTTGAACATTGAAAAGACTGTTAAAGATAACGCCGACAAACTCAGCGAAGAAGATAAAAAACAACTCACCGACGCTTGTGAAGAGGCTAAAAAACACCTTCAAGCAGAAAGTCTTGACGAACTTAAAAAGGCAAGTGAAGACCTTATGAACGTTGCAAACACAGTGTTCAGCAAAATGTATCAACAAGCGCAAGCACAAGGCGCACAAGCAGGTCAAGCAGGCGCAACACCTAATGGCGACAAACCAAAAGATGACGGCGACCCAAACGTTGTTGTTGAGTAATAAACTCTTCGTGTAAAAATCGGTAAGGGCGTTTTGGGGTTGCAATTTCTCAAAACACCTAAACGCTTTTAACCTATTTTAAGCGGATTTTGGTTTAAAATATCTGTTTGAAAACAATTGAATAATTGATATTAAACAAAGGAAGAAGGCACAAAAACCTTCTTCTCTTTGCGGCAAATATCAAGCGGTAAATATTAAAAGGAAAATAAATGGCAAACAAAGATTATTATGCAACCCTTGGGGTGGACAAATCTGCCAGTGATGACGAAATCAAGTCGGCTTATCGTCAACTTGCAAAAAAATATCATCCAGATTTAAACAAAGCCCCAGAGGCAGCAGAAAAATTTAAAGAGATAAACGAAGCATATTCGGTTTTGGGTGACAAACAAAAACGTGCCAACTATGACCAATTTGGTTCAGCAGACGGTGCGCAAGGCTTTGGCAACGGCGGTTTTTCAGGCTTTGGTGGCGGCGACGGCTCTGGCTTTGGCGGTTTTGAAGATATATTCAACATCTTTTCAAACTTTGGCGGTCGTGGCGGTGCTGCTCAAATGCGTGAGGAAGGCGAGGATATCGAAACAAGTCTCACTTTGTCGTTTACGGAAGCCGTGTTTGGATGCGAAAAAGAGGTTGTAATAAACCGTAAAGAACGTTGTCCGGACTGTCATGGCACGGGTGCAAAGACGGCTGGGGACTATGTTACTTGTCCAGAATGTAACGGCAGTGGTAGGGTAACATACACTCAACAAACTATCTTTGGCATGACACGCACAACCGGTGTTTGCCGCAGTTGTGGAGGTAAGGGCAAAGTGGTTAAGGATAAATGCACCACTTGCAGAGGCAGCGGGCTTAGGACTGTGCAAACCAAGATAAAGGTTAAAGTGCCAGCAGGCATTGATGACGGTCAAGTCATCCGTTTAAACGGCGAGGGCAACCAAACAGCGTCAAATCAGGGCGTTCCGGGCGATTTGAGGATTGGCATAAGCGTCACCGCTCACCCATTGCTTGTCCGTAAAGGCTTTGACTTGTATGTGGATGTTTACGCACCAATCACAACCTTACTTTTGGGCGGCAGCGTGGAAGTTCCTACACCAAAAGGCACAACAACCATAAATGTTGCGGCTCTCACTCAATCCAACACAAAGTATACACTTAAAGGCAAGGGTATAAAATACCTCAAAGGCAGCGGTTATGGCGACATCATTGTAACCCTTAAAGGCGAGATGCCAAAAGACCTCGATCGCAGCCAGACAAAGGCTCTCAAAGAGTGGGCAGAGAATATAAGCGACAAGGCTTATCCAAAAACTAATAATTATAAGAAAAAACTAGACAACTAGTTTTTTTCTTGTGTGCAACCAACCATATTTTTAAGTGAGACAAAATAAATTGGTTTTAAACAAGCCAAATTTGGGGAGCGGTAAAGTAAATAGGATTGTTTGCAAAATACCATTTTCTAGGATTATCAAATGCAATTGACATACCAAGCCGCACCAAATGGGGAGGGTGATAGGCGTCCTTTTGCACAAAATTTGCTGTTTAAAAAGCCTTTACTGGGCTATTTTATGTAATAAATGCACTTTTTGAAAAACAACTTAAAAAATGGTCGTAAAAATTTGGGGGCTTTCCAACAATATATTTTCATATAATATATTTATTAAAGACCTTAAAAAATTGTTAAAAAAAGTTTAGGGCAATACCTAAACTAACTTGATTAAATCTTGAGATATTAAAAAAAGAAAGTCTATTTACTTTCTTTTTTCATTGTTTGTTGAAACTCGCTTTGCTCGTAACAGAAACAAGAAAAAAGTTTAGGTATTATCCCAAACTTATTTACTTTCTATTTGGTTAACAATACTCATAAATTCGTATTGGTTAACAAAAAAAGAAAGATTATTTACTTTCTTTTTTCATTGTTTTTAAACAACTAGCACATATATTCTTTTTGCCTTTTTTGCCGTCCAATTCTACATCAACCTTTTGAATATTAGCATCAAAAGTTCTTTTTGTATGACGCATACTATGGCTAACATTATTGCCTGATGTGCGGCCTTTGCCACAAACTTCGCAAACTTTCATTTGTTACCTCCGTAAAATATTTCAACTACCTGCCTATATTAGCACAACCAAAACCAAATTGCAAGTGTTTTTACCAAATTGTAAGAATTTGTTTTGTTTCGCCGAATAAGTTTAAATTATATATTAAAGCATAAACTATTGTATAGCCCAAATTCCAAAGCAAAATCAAAGGAAGTTTGACTAAAAAAACACGCAAAAGCACAGCCAAAACAATACCCCAAAATCCGCTTCCAAATTTTGGAAAAAGTGAAGTGTTTTGCAAAAAGTCAAACAAATTTGGCAAAATTGATAAAATTTGTTTGCCAAAATTTGATTTATATATTATACTAAAATCGGAGAGTGTAATGAAACTTACTACGTTCAATACGTTTGGCAAAATCAGCGTCAGCAAACTCGCAATCAGTAAGGTTGCTGCTGTTTCCGTTTTGGAATGTGTTGGGGTGGTTGGTCTCGTGGCTCCACATAGTTTTTTCAAAGGTAATACATCAACAACTGCTCACAAGGGCGTTGTTGTAACCAATATTCAAAATGATAGTATGAAGATTGACGTCTATGTTATCATGAAGCATTGCGGCGTTTCAGCAAGTGCAGTGGCTTCTTCAATCAAGCAAAGCGTCAAGTATTCGGTGGAGAGATTTGCCGGGATGCTTGTCAAAAGCGTGGTTGTACACATTGTAGATGTCCGTGTATAGGAGTAATTTTTAAAATGAACAAAACAATCAATGGTTCCGGTTTAAGGAAAATGTTTGCAACGGCATTTTCTTTGGTGGAAGAAAATAGAGAAAGTATCGACGCTTTAAACGTCTTTCCTGTCCCAGATGGCGACACTGGCACAAATATGAGTTTGACACTCAAAAGTGCAGCAACAGAAATGAACAATTGCGAAAGCAATACAATTGAAGCAATTTGTGTGGCTTTCAACCGTGGCGCTCTTAAAGGTGCCCGAGGCAACAGCGGCGTTATCACTTCTCAAATCATCAAAGGGATGTGTTCTGCATTGATGTCTTGCGAAAATGAAATTGACATCAAGGCTTTTGCACGTGCAATCCAAACTGGTGCGGACATGGCTTATAAGGCAGTCACAGTGCCAAAAGAGGGCACAATCTTGACAGTTATCAAGGCAATGGCTGACAAATCTAAACAAGCAGTTAAGTCCAGCAAGAGTTTTGAAGATTTCTTAAACGAAATCATCGCATATGGCGAAGCAACCCTTCAAATGACACCGGAATTGTTGCCAGTGCTCAAAAAAGCAGGCGTTGTTGACGCCGGCGGTCGTGGTTTGATGTTTATTTTCAGCGGTTTTTACAAGGCCTTGACTGGCGAATGTGCCGAAGTTGAGTTTGTGGATAACGTTGAAAAAGATATCACAAGCGAAGATATGCACGTCAACTATAAATCTTTGGCTGACATCAAATATGCATATTGCACCGAATTTTTCATCACAAACATTTTTGAAAAGACAACTGATGCAGATATCAACACCCTTCGTTCTCGTTTGATGGAACTTGGCGATAGCGTGCTTTGCATTGGTGACCTTCAATTGATAAAAGTTCACGTTCACACCAACGAACCTAACAGGGCTTTGGGCTATGCTTTGCAATTGGGCGAACTTAACGGCGTAAAAATCGAAAATATGCTCGAACAAAATCGTCAATTGCGTAAACAAGCCGAAAAAGCACCGCTGAAAGAGTATGGCATGATTGCAGTTGCGGCAGGCGACGGCTTGAACGAAGTGTTTAAAGACATTGACGTTGACTATATCATCAGCGGCGGTCAAACAATGAACCCAAGTGCTAACGACATTGCTACAGCAGCAGATAATGTTAATGCAAAAAATATTTTTGTGTTCCCTAACAATAAAAATATCATCATGTCTGCAAACCAAGCAAACGACATCACTGATAAGAACTTGATTGTCATCCCAACACGCAGCATCCCAGAGGGGGTTAGTGCGGTTGTGGCATTCGACGCTCAGGCAAGTATTGAAGAAAATATTGAAAATATGAAATCCGCAATTGAGGCCGTTTCTTCTGGCTCGGTTACATATGCGGTTCGCACAACCAATGTCGACGGTTTGGATGTTACAGTTGGCGATATTATGGGGTTGGACAATCATTCAGTCCTTACAATCGGCAAAAATATTGCTGACACAACTGTTGAACTTGTTGGCAAAATCTTAAACGAAAATTCAAGCAATATAACTCTTTTCTATGGCGACGGAGTGACCGAAGAGGACGCTATGGAAATGCAATCTAGGTTGGAAGAAACTTTCCCAGACTGCGATGTTGCTGTCTTGTACGGCGGTCAACCTGTTTATTATTACATTGTGTCGGTTGAATAGATATTGTATGATAAATTTATAAAAGCACTAAATATGGTGCTTTTTTGTTTGTGTTTTGATGCACGAGAATTTTCAAGAAGCATCCGAGAGTATTATTTTTTTGTTTTTTTAGCGAGGTTTTGACGCTTATATTTTCAAAAAGAAATTATAAAAAAGCAAATTTTTAATGTCCTTATGTTTCAAATTTGATTCAAAAATTTTTTTCAATTTAGGTGTTATTAGTGTATTTTTAACGACCATACGGGACATACTACAAATGTAGGGCAACTTACCTAAAAGGAGAATTTATGTTCGGTAAAAAGAAAAAAGAAAAGAACGTCGACAACAAATCTGAAAAGGCTTGTTCAAATTGCTCAAACGAAAAATCTAGCAATATGACAGCCGGCAGCCGCAGCACAAAATCATGTTCAAACTGCGGAACAAGAGAAAAATCCGCAGCACCACACCCAACAAAGGCTTGCAGTTCTCGTCAAACAAAGTCTTGCGGCGGCTGTGGCAGCAAAACAACCAAAAACTGCAAATAGGGCAGCCAAAAAAGAAGCAATCCGCTTCTTTTTTTATGCAACAACCAAATATATTTTCACCAAAACACTCACCGATTGCACTTTGCTGCAAGTATTCGCAAATGTGCTTTTTGTTCGGTTTTTCCTCATCCCTTCCACAAACAAGTTGTGGTGGGAGCCCTTATGTGAGTTCGAATCTCAAAAGTTGGATTTAACAAAAAAAATAGACCTTAGTTTAACTAGGTCTATATTTAATGGAGCGGAAGACGAGATTCGAACTCGCGACATTTGCCTTGGCAAGGCAACGCTCTACCACTGAGCCACTCCCGCATAGATAATATTTAATTTAGATTGGTGAATATAATCAAGAGTAAAATGCAATCGTGTGGTGGGAGATACAGGACTCGAACCTGTGACCCTCTGCTTGTAAGGCAGGTACTCTACCAACTGCGCTAATCTCCCATATGCGATTGCAACGTTATCAATATAACATATCATAAAATTTATGTCAACATTTTTTAACAACTTTTTAAAAATTTTTTGTAATGGCAAAACTTATATATGTAATCATATATTTGACTTTAAACCAATAATGATTTATAATGTACTAAATAGTTATAATATGGTATGTTGGCAGGTTTTGCTACAACAAAAGTCAATTATTCATATATGTATTTAAGAGGATTTTATGAAATTATATAATTCAACATCAAGGCAAATTGAAGAATTTGTGCCTTACAGCGACAGCAAGGTGACAATGTACACTTGCGGCCCAACAGTTTATCATTTTGCACATATTGGCAATTTGCGTACTTATATTATGGAAGATATGTTGGAAAAATCGTTGGAATATCTTGGTTACAATGTTGTACGTGCAATGAACATTACGGACGTGGGGCATTTGTCAGGCGATAGCGACGATGGCGAAGACAAAATGCTTATCGGTGCGGAAAGAGAGCATAAATCTGTTATGGATATCGCAAAAGAATACACGGATGCATTTAAAGCAGATTTTGCCAGTTTGAATTTGCGTTGGCCAAAATTGGTTGCGCCTGCAACATCATGCATTGACGAATATATTAAAATCATCACGGTTTTGCTTGAAAAGGGATATGCTTATTCTAGCAACGGGAACATATATTTTGACACTTCCAAACTTAAAGAGTATTACCGATTTGGCAATCAAAGCAAAGAGGAAATGATGGTCGGTGCACGTGACAGTGTAACCGAAGACGAAGGCAAACGCAATCAAAACGACTTTGTTTTGTGGTTTACAAAATCCAAATTTGAAAACCATGCTTTAAAGTGGGATAGTCCTTGGGGTGTTGGATATCCGGGTTGGCATATTGAATGCTCAGGTATATCTTACAAATTTTTGGGCGAACATTTGGATATTCATTGCGGCGGCGTGGATAACAAATTTCCACATCACACAAACGAAATTGCTCAAACAGAAAGTTATTTGGGTCATCCTTGGTGCAAATATTGGTTCCATGTTGAGCATTTAAACACAAAGATTGGCAAGATGAGCAAATCCAATGGCGACTTTTTGACATTGACAAGATTGTCCGAGTTGGGTTTTAGCCCAATGGTTTACAAGTTGTTCTGCTTGCAATCTCATTATAGGAAACAATTGGTTTACTCAATTGAGGGGTTGGAATCAGCAAAATCAGCGCATACAAAACTCATCAAAAGGGTGTCAGCCTTGAACAAGCAAGACAAATTGGTTGACAACGCTAAATTTGAACAATTTAATCAGCAATTTAAGCAGGCTTTGTCCAATGATTTGAACACTTCTTATGCCTTGACAACCTTATATGACGTTTTAAAATCGGACATCAATGACGGCACAAAATTTGCACTTGTTAAATCTTTTGACAAGGTGTTTGGTTTGGACTTGGAAAAAGAATATGTGGCTCCAAAGCAACAAGAACATGATTTGGACGATGAAACAAAACAACAAGTTGAAAGTATGATTGCTGCTCGTGCTTTGGCAAAAGCAAATAAGGACTATAAAACAGCCGATGAAATCCGCAACAAACTTGCAGAAATGAACATTGAACTTATCGACACAAAAGAAGGTACAAATTACAGATTGAAAGTGTAGGAGAGAGAATATGAAAGATAGCAAAAAAACTTTGTTGATATCCGGCATTATTTGCTTGGTGTCTGGGGCTTTGTCTGTTTTGACATTGGTTATGGCAGTCTGTGCAAAAGAAATTGGCGTCACCGATATTGTGATAAACAGCTTATGCATCGCTTTGTCGTTCGTTACAGGCATATCTTACTTGTGCGTGATGAACAAGGGCAATGATTGGCTCACTGACCACAGGATGCTTTTCATTATTTTGATGTTTTTAAACATTATCAACGGCATAATCCCATGGTTAGTGTCTTTCTGGGTTGAAATTGTTATCACCGAGCAATATAGGATAAGATTGTTCAATCAAAATTTCAAACCAGGGCAGGAAGGCGACATCACTTTGCACGACAATGATTATGAGATTTCTAGCAAAGTGGACTATATCAAATCCGAAATTGAAAAACTTGACGAAATGAAAAGGAAAAATCAGATAACTGAAGAGGAATACAATCGCCTTAGACAAGATATTATCAATAAAAACTTATAAAATTGGGTTCTATCCCAATTTTTTTTGCAAATTAAACAAACCATATCAACAGCAACAACACAGCAATTTCATGATTGTATAAAAGCAAAATAACGCATTTTTAACAGGACATTTTATTGATTTTTTCGTTAAATAAGCGGTAAGATTGGCTGGTAATTTATAACCAGCAAAAAAATTTAAAAAATCTTTAGGATATTTGTTTATTTCGGCGTATTTAGTTATGAAGAGAGATAAAATAAATTGAAACTTATATTTTTTAACGACAAAGCGGCTTAAAAAAAATCATTTTTTTGTTTGAAATTTAATATTTTTTTAGGAATAAATTTTTTCATGTTGTATTGTGTTGTTTGTAGGGAGAACTAATGATAAAAGGTGGGTTGCCAAGCGATTTCATTGATGAAGTACGTTCAAAAAATGATATTGTTGATGTTGCATCTAAATATTTAACTTTAAATAGGCGTGGCGGAAATTTTTGGGCTTGCTGTCCTTTCCATAACGAAAAAACGCCTTCTTTTTCTATAAAACAAGACGCTCAATTTTATAAATGCTTTGGCTGTGGCGAAAGTGGCAATGTTATAAGTTTGGTTATGAAAATGGAAAATGTTGACTTCTTAACTGCGGTTGAAATGCTTGCCAAAAACGCTGGGCTGGAAATGCCAACTGATGTTGACAATGTCGAAATGCAAAAACGCAAAAGGGAAAGAGATGTTTGCTATCAAATCATGCGTGCGACATCGGATTTTTATCACAACAATTTGATAAACAACCACAACACCGAGCAATACAAATATCTTAGGACTCGAGGCATAAGCGATGAAATGATTTCAAAATTTCAAATCGGTGCGTCGTTGGATTATGACGGTTTGCCAAGGCATTTACGCAAACTTGGCTTTAAGTTTGAAGATATGGTTAAAGCCGGCGTGGTTGGCGTTGGGGAAACTGACCGATATTACGATTTTTATGGCAGACGTTTGATGTTCCCAATTTTCAATGGCTTTGGTGATGTTGTTGCTTTTTCTGGCAGGTCGGTTGAGCAAAATGTGGAGCATACAAAATATAAAAACACACCTCAAACATCTATCTTCAATAAAAGTGAAATTTTGTTTGGATACAATTTTGTCCGTGACCTTAAAAAACAAAACAATATGTTGGACACAATCGTTATTGTGGAAGGGCACATTGATGTTATTTCCTGTCATCAAGTTGGGATAACAAATACAATTGGTTGTATGGGTACAGCATTGACATCACAACACGTGCGTAAAATTAAACAATTAGTTGAAAATGTAATTTTGTGTTTGGATGGCGATAGTGCTGGCGCAAATGCAACATACAAAGCGATTGACACTTTAAAAGACGGCGGAGTGAATGTTAAAGTTGTCCGCCTTGTCGGGGCAAAGGACCCAGACGAATTTATCAAAAAATATGGCAAAGAAAAGTTTATGGACATGCTGTCATCTGCCATTGATTGTGTTGACTTTGTGTTGACCGATAGTGCAAAAAAATATGACCTTAACAACAACGCAGACCGCACAAAATACATACAAGAAAGTTTGAATTATATCTCAAAATTTTCAACACCAGCCGAGCAAGAAATTTATTTGGCGGTTGTTCAAAAACTTGTCAGAGTGCCAATTGACGCTTTGCGTAAAAGTTTAAATTCTGTGACGGAAGAAGCCCGACCAGTGGAAAAACAGATAGCCGTGCCAGAGCAAATCACGGATAACTACTTAAATGAAAGCAAAATAATGTTGCTTGCCTCAATCTTGTACAATAAGATTGATAATCTTGACGATGTCGAAGTGATTTTCACCGCAGACGATGATTTGAGGCAACTTTACACATACTTAAAGCAACATATGTCACAAAACAAAAATGTGACTATATCCAGTTTGTTTGATGAATTTCAAATAAACAACAACTCGCTTATTGACCGAGTTATAAATTACAATTTCCCAGACGAAGCCGTTTTCAAAACATATTTAAGCGACACCATAAAAAGGGTAAAACGCTATGCTTTGGAGCAGGAGCGAGATAAAATCAAGCAAAAAATGCTGTCGGCAACAACTGAGGACGAGCAAATTGAATGCTTGAACAAACTAAAAGAACTTGCGAAAAAATTAAATTAAGGAGCCAAAGTGGTAAATATTGATAAAACTGATGAATTATATAAATATCTTGAAAATTTAGGGGCTGAAAATGTTGATGACCTTTATTTGGAACTTGCCAATCAAGGGCGATATAAAATGAGAGATGTAAATCACTTTTTCCGTTCAACCTTTGACGGAAGCGTCACCGAGGAACTTGACGAAAAGGATTTGGAACTGGTTATTGACTATTTTGCCGATTTGAAAAAGGTTAAAAAAATCAATAAAACAGAATTGAACAAAATGCTTAAACAATACGCCGCAACACATGATGAACAGGTTAAAAATGACATAATTTCAAGCAAATTGTTGGATGTTTTGTATCTTTGTTTGGACTATAAAACATTAAACAAAGATGACGATTTGCAAGATTTGGTTCAAAATGCAAATATTGGCTTGATGCAGGCGGTGGAACATTACAATCCAAAAGCACACATTGATTTTGATGATTATTTAATCTTTTGGGTGAGAGCAAATATTTTGAAAAACAAGGAGATAAAACATGATTAACATCGAAGAGATAGAACAAAAACTTTTGCAACAGTTTAAGGACAATCATCAACGTAGTATTTCAGAAGATAATTTTGTAAGCAAACTTATCAACAAATACGAAGATATGGACTTGGATCAAGTTGAGCAAATCAAAAAATTTATGGTTTCCAACGGCATCACAATCACGGATTCGGTCAGCGACATCCCAGTTGATGATAAGGAATTTCAAAATATCATCAGCCAAATCAATGTGAACGACCCTGTTAAATTGTACCTCAAAGAAATTGGCAGTATCCCACTTTTGACTGCAGATGAAGAGCGTGAACTCAGCCGTCAAATCATGGAAGAACACAGCGTTGCAGCACGTAACAAGTTGTGCGAAAGCAACTTGCGTTTGGTTGTCAGCATTGCAAAAAGATATCAAAACAAACATAATATGCCTTTGTTGGATTTGATTCAGGAAGGCAATTTAGGGCTTTATAAAGCAGTTGAAAAGTTTGATTACACAAAAGGCTACAAATTTTCCACTTATGGCACATGGTGGATTAGGCAAAGCATCACACGTGCGATTTCCGACCAAGCAAGATTGATGCGTGTGCCAGTGCATATGGTTGAAACAATTTTGAAGCACAACAAAGCAGTTAGAGAGTTGTTGCAGGAACTCGGCAGAGATCCAACTTTGGAAGAAATTGCAGCACGTTTGGGCACCACAGTTGACAAAGTGGTTGAAGTTCAACGTATTTCACAAGACCCAATCTCTCTTGAAAGCAAAATGGGGCATGAAGAGGATAGTAAAATCGGGGATATTATTCCGGATGACAGCGCACTTTCTCCACAAGAAATTGCTCAACAAAATATGTTGAAAGAGCAACTTATGAGCGTGCTTGAAACTTTGACCCCAAGGGAACAAAAAGTTATCCGTCTTCGTTATGGCTTGGACGATGCTCATCCACGTACATTGGAAGAGGTGGGCAGAGAATTTTCAGTTACTCGTGAGCGTATCCGTCAGATTGAGGCAAAGGCACTCAGAAAATTGCGTCACCCATCAAAATTGAAACGCTTGAAAGATGACCTTTTGGACGAGGAAGAAGATAAAGATAGAGGGAGAAGATAATGAAAACGATTTTGGAAATACAAAAACTTGATAGGCAAATCAAAGCGTTGGAAAGAGAAGTTGCAAAATGCCCAGCAAGCATAGATTTTTTGAACTATAAAAAGTTTATGTCTGAGGGACGTAACCGCTTGGAACAACTTGAAAAACAAGCAAATGATATAATCAAAAATTACAATATTGCAGCAGCAAAATACTCTCGTTTGCAAGGCGACAGTGCAATCGTTAAAAAGCAAAACACTGAAAATATAAGTTTGGACAATGTTTCTGCTTTGATTGGCGAAACAAACAGTTTGGTTGGCGAATTGAGCGAAGAAAGCCGCCAAATGGAAGAGTTGGTGCGCAAGGCGGAAGAAGTTGTACGCAAGTCACAAGAATTGTCTCAAAAATTGACCGAAGCAAAGATGCGTTCGGTTACAATCAAGGCTCGCATCGACGCAAAACAAAAGGAAGTTGCGCCAAAGATTGCAGAGATAAACAAAAAGATTGCCGAACTTGAAACTCACGTTAAAGACAAGGATAAATACGAAAAATATAAAACAATGAAGGCAAACGGCATTTTCCCAGTTTATGTTCCATTGGAAAATGAATTTTGCGGCGGTTGCAAAGTGGAATTGAGTTTGAATTTTATCGAAAAACTTAAAACTCAGAAGATGCTCACTTGCGAACATTGCGGCAGAATAATCATGTTTGAAAACTAGGTTATTTTAATCAATCACTTTTCATATTATTAAGTATGAAGAGTGGAAAAATATGGTCCACTATTGTGGACTATTTTTTAATATTGAGTGCGGTTATCGGCGTTGGCTTTGCTTCCGGCAAGGAAATCAGCGTATTCTTTTTTGATTTTGGAAAGATTTCCTTGTTCAGTCTGGTCTGTTTTGCCTTGCTGTATATCTACCTTTTTTACATTGTTGCGTATATTAAAAAGAAGTTACAACTCAACACCTACAATCAGTTTAATGCCAAAATTTTTGGCTCGTTAAGCAAATTTAGCACGGTGGTTATGCTTGTAAATTTTTCCATAACCTGCGCTGGGATGCTTGCTGGGGCGGACTATCTGTTTGAAACATTTTTTGGTATAGGCAAAAAAATCCCGTCGCTTGTTCTGAGCATTTTAACCTTGTTTTTGCTTCGTGGCGGCATAGATAAAATTAGGGCGGTTGCAAACTTTATTATTCCCATTATGATTGCGACCATTGTTATAAACTCGTTTGGCAACATCAATCCCGGTAATGTGCATTTTGAAATTTGCAAGCAGAATGGGGTGGTAGCAGTGTTTTACGGGCTGCTCTTTGGCGTCAACAATTTTGTTGCAGCGTTGCCAGTTTTGTTTGAGGTTAAACTGAAAACCAAAGGCAAATTGGCGGCGATACTTACAATTTGTTTGGTGATTTTGTTAAACATTTTGGTGCTTGCAAGTAACAACTTTTCAACCGATATGCCAATGTTTGAATTGAGTGCAAATGTCAGTCCAGCATTTTATTACATCTATTTTGCAACGCTTGTCATGGCTCTGTTTTCCACTTTGATGATTTGCAGTTACAATATGCAAACCATTTTGTGCAAACAAAAAACATGGTTCGGATCGAGTATGATTGTTCTGTTTAATTTGATTTTGTCACAAGTTGGTTATGCGATAATTGTGCAATATTTGTATGTCGCATCCGGGGCAATCAGTGCGGTGTTTGTGCTGCTTTTGATTGTGATGATAATCATAAATTTGGTTCGTCTTCCAGTTGCAAATTTAGGTTCAAAAAACTTTGTTCAATACAAAAATATAAACTCAAATTGTTGGATAAAATTAAGCAACTTCTTTGAAAAATTTAACATCCAAAATTTTGATAAAAATAAATTTAAATCCTTATCATATACACACAAAAATAAATATATAAAAAACGCTTAAAAGATGATGGAAATATAAATCAAAAAAATTTAAAAAATTAAAATTAAACAACTAAAAATTATTTAAAAAGCATATAAATTATATTGTTTTTTATAAAATATTTGTTTTTTTACAAAAAATAACAATTTATTTTTTTAATTTGTTCATCTTTATATATTTTTTCTTGTTCATAACACACACATTTATTTTAAAAAATCTAATTTTTTTGAAAAATATTATAAAAAACATTGTTTTTTAAGCGTTTTTATGGATTTTGATATATTTTTTCGGTCAAAATCAAAATAAATATTTATTTTTTTAATATATCAAACCGAATGAAAAAAAATTATAAAAATATTAAATTTTTTAATAAAAAACACAAATTTTATCGTTATTTTTTAAATTTTTTAATTTTTTTATAGTGTTTTATGTTTTTATTTATTTTGTTTAAATATTGTGCTGTTTCTTGATAAGGAATATAATTTAAACTAATTCCGTCGGACGAATATTCTTCATTTTTTAACCAAGACCTAACCACTGTTTCACCAGCGTTGTATGCAGCAAAAGCGGTGTCCAAATTTTTGAATTTTGTTTGCAAATATTTAAGATAAAGACAGCCAAATTTTAAGTTTGTTTCCACATCAAAAAGTTGTGTTTCATCAATCTCGTCTGGCAGGTTGTAATAGTCAATCATATATTCAGCGGTGGAGAGTTTTATCTGCATCAAACCAATTGCTTTTTTGTTTGAATAGGCGTTTTTGTCAAACGAACTTTCGGTGTTCACAAGGCTTGCAATGATGTAGGGAGGAATGTCGTTTTGATTTGCGTAAGTGCTGATTTCATTTGTGTACTTAACAGGATAAATTTTCCTCATCGCAATAAAAAAACAAGCAGGCAAAATAATGACAGACAAAACAGAAATGCAGATAACTCCAGTTTTTTTCATAACATATTATATGCAGTTGTTTTGAATGTATTAAGTTACGCTTGTTTTTCTTATAGGCACAACAAACCATATTTTAAGCATAGTCAAATAAATTGGTTTTTTTGAAGCAAACATTAGGGATTAAAAAGACTTGTAGTCCTTTGCAAAAGAAATAACATCCTCACCAAATTTGTCTTTAAGTTTGTCGATTGCCGAGCAAAGGTTTTCGTTTTTATGATTTGTAAAAATATTCACTTGTTGCTCATCACTGCCGGAAATCAGATTTGTGACCGAAACCCGCAAAGCCCTCACCGGCGGAAACTTTGTGCCAGCCAACCCCAAAAAAATTTCGTAAGCAAAATTAAAAATGTCTTGCTCGTTGCTGAAATACACCGATTTTTTGTGTTGGGCGGCAGAGTAGGAGAAGTCCGCATACTTGATGCCTAAGTGAATTGTGTTTGCTTTAAAATCGTGGGCACGCATACGTTTGGAAACTTTGCTTGCCAAATCGTGCAAAAAGTTTTTTATTTCATCCAGCGTGGTCATGTCGTGAACGGCGGTGGCACCATTGCCAACACTTTTTGTGTCCTCGTCTTTCGGTGTTAAAAGAATGTCATCGTCCACGCCGTCAACCGAGTTGTGCAAATACAATCCAATCACGCCAAATTGTTTTTGCAAAAATTCTGGGGTGAGGCAGTGCAAGTCGTAAAGTGTGTTGACATTGATTTTATGCAATTTTTGGGCGGTGTGCTTACCAATCATAATCATATCGTCAATTTTGGTGCGTTTGAGGATGTCTAAATGATTTTCCCGATTGATTTCGGTCAGCCCCATAGGTTTTTTCATGTCGCTGCCAAGTTTTGCAAGGCTTTTCCCCCAAGAGATGCCAACTGACACTGAAAGCCCCAATTCTTGCTTTATTTGATTTTGTATCCTTTTTGCCAGTTCGCTTGCCGTGCAGTTGAACAACTTCAAACTGCCAGTTACATCCAACCAGCACTCATCAATGCCAAAAGGCTCGATAAGGTCGGTGTATTGATAAAAAATCTCATGGCATTTTTGGCTATATTCTTGATATTTTTCAAATTTTGGCGCAACGCATATCAGCGAAGGACATTTTTGTTTTGCCTCCCAAATTGCTTCGCCAGTTTTTACCCCAAAGGCTTTTGCGAGGTAGTTTTTTGCAAGTATTATACCAGTGCGTTTTAATGGGTCACCCGCCACAGCAATCGCATAGTTTTTGAGCGACGGATTGAGCAAACATTCAACAGACGCATAAAAATTGTTACAGTCAATATGTAAAATCGCTCTATCCATAGACACACTCCTTTTGCAATATTATAGAACATATGTTCGACAATGTCAACATCTTTATATCACAAAATCCACAAAACGCCAAAATTTTTTATTGCGATTTTATACAACAATAAAATTGACTTTAACTGCGCATAAATGGTATAATTAAAAATATGGAAAACGTTAGATTTATAAATGTCAAATTCGTCAAAAGCGCAAGCAAAAAGGATGAGTTTATTTCAGACGAGTTGCCTCAGATTGCAATTGTTGGCAGGAGCAATGTTGGCAAAAGCAGCCTCATCAATATGCTTACAGGCAACAGCAAAATGGCAAAAACCAGTTCCACTCCAGGAAGAACCCGTTTGGTGAATTATTTCAACGTAAACAATCAATTTTATTTGGTGGATTTGCCGGGATATGGCTTCCACAAAGCGGGCAAAGGCGTGGCATCTTCTTGGGATAATGTGATGAATGATTATTTTTCCGACAATCCAAATTTGAAACTTGTTATGGTCTTGTTGGACAGCAGATTGGAGCCAACCAGTTTGGACAAACAAATGATTGAGTATCTTGCAGCTAACGAACTCACCTCAATTTTGGTGCTTACAAAAACGGACAAAATTTCAAGGAGCGAAATCAACAATCAAATCAACAAAGTTGGCAAGGTGTTGAGATTTAACCAAAACTTGATTGTCCCAACAAGCGCAAGCAAAAAGCAAGGGGGAGAGCAAATTGCAAATTTGCTAGGTGTGTATTTGTAAAGTAAAATTTGAAAATCACAAACAAATAACAATTTTTGCCTAAATATGCGTTAAACATAAAAAAACGTCCATTTCTTTGGACGTTTTTTGTTTAAATTAGCCATTGTTGTTAGCGTTTACTTCGCATTTTGACTTTGCGGACTAACCGCTGTTGGGTACATAAGCCGAGTATGTTTCGTTGGTACTCAACATATTTGGCTTGACTTGTATCCTTTGCTGTTATTTCGCATTCTGCGACTGCGGACTAACAGCAGTCGGATAAAGTGGCAAATTAAACACCCCTGGGCATACATCGCCAGCAGTGTAAGGTGTGCATGGTGGAATAGGGCAATAGCCGTAACTTGGCACAAGCACATCAACTTCTGCCACCACTTTTAAAATTGTGGTTACGCAGGCATTGATTGTAAATCCGCCAGTGGTTGTGTTGTAATTGCCGGCAGAGATAACCGCAGTGCCAAAGGCAACTACATTGATAGGTGTGAGAGATGGTTGTGGCACATACAAAATAACATCTTGTGGCAAACTGATAGTGCCAGTTGCAGTGCCTGCGACGTTGTTAGCGTCGGTATATGTAACAGTTACAGGGATGTTGATTGTTGCTTGCACACGAGCAAAGTTTGGTCTATCATCAAATCTGGTGATGTTGACATTTGTCACAGTTGCTCCGCTGCCAATCACAGAATTGCCGCTGACAAAAGTCAAAGGTGTGGTTGGGTTGGCTGGTGTGAAGTTTGTCAATGCTAATGAATAGTCTTCAAGTTGACTTTGATTCATACAAGCATCAAAAACTTTTGTCGCTTGAATGCAGATTCTCTCGCATAGCCCGTTTGTTACATTGTTTGTCTGTCCGGGGAATATGCCGGGACGTGAATCAGTGTAAAATGACATTTTAACCTCCTAAAATACTATTATATTTTATTCACACCTTTAAAAAAATGTTAAAAACCCGTATCTTTTGCAAAATGTTTGACAGAAAACCCTAAATTTGATAGTCTTTTAATACATAGTATTAACGGTTTTAAACTAATCTGTGTTATAAAAAGGAACGTATGTTTTTTGCAATTATAGCAGCAATTGCCACCATTCTTTCGCTTGTTTTGGGGCTTACAGTTGGGGTGAACGTCATGGGTTTTACCGATGGCGCAATTTTTCGCTATATTGCCAACACTTTGCTTGTGATGATTATTGTCAACATTGTTTGTGCGGTGTTTTTCCAGTCTTTGGTTAACAAAATTCATCCGTTTAAAGATATTTATAGGGTCGGCAAATGGGAGCAAAAAATGCACCTTAAATTGGGCGTCAGGCTTTGGAAAGACAAAATTCCAGAACTGGGCAAAGTTTTTGCTGGGTATGATAAATCCAAAGTGGGCGATATGAAGGACAATAAAAATGTTGAAATGTTTATCCGAAACACCATAGTTGCCGAGTACGACCATGCTTTTAGTGCAATATTGGGCAGCCTTGCCATTTTCGTTTGTTTGCCAGTTTGGCATATCGTTGGCTTGCCTCTCGTCTTTGCAAATTTGGCAATAAATCTCATGCCGGTCATCGTGCAGAGGTACAATAGACCAAAACTTATGATGCTTTATGCTAGAAACGAACGTTTGGCAAAAAATTCAGACAAGGTTGAAGGGTAGGTGTAATATGAAAATATATTCGATAAGCGACCTTCATCTTGATATAAACAACACAAAACCGATGAACGTTTTCGGCCATGTTTGGGATAATTATATCGAAAAAATTGTTTCCGATTGGAACAGCAAAGTTCAAGATGACGATGTTGTTGTTTTGGCTGGGGATTATTCTTGGGCAATGAAATTAGAGGATGTTGTGCCAGATTTTATTTGGTTAAACAGTTTGAAAGGCACAAAAATCATCATAAGAGGCAATCACGATTATTGGTGGCACAGTGTGAGCAAAGTTCGTGCGGTTTTGCCACCAAATGTTTATGCTTTGCAAAATGATGCAATTAAAATTGGCAACTATATTTTTTGCGGCAACCGTGGCTGGCTCATCCCAGAGGGCAAAAACAATAATGATGAAAATCAGAAGATTTACGCAAGGGAGTTGATAAGGCTTGGTATGTCGCTTAAAAGCGCACAAGACCTCAAAACCAGCGAGCAGGATAAAATCATATATATCACTCATTATCCACCTTTTAACAACAAAGTGGAGCCAAACGAGTTCACCAAAATGATTGAAGATGCTGGGGTGGAAACTTGTATTTTTGCGCATCTGCATGGGTATATAAACCCTAAAATGATGTATAACAAAATAAATGGCGTTGACTATTATTTGACAAGTTGTGACGCATTAAACAACAAACTTTTGCAAGTTTATCCAAAAGAGTAAACAGCAACAAAGCGTTTTGCTAACAAGCAAATTGGCTTTAAGTGAGTAAAAAAGGATATTATGGAATTTAAACATATTTCAGTTTTAAAAAATGAGAGTATTGAAGGGCTTAATATAAAACCCGATGGTATTTACGTGGATTGCACAACAGGTGGCGGAGGGCATTCTTACGAGATTGCAAAGCGTTTAAAAGGCGGCAGGCTGATTTGTATAGACAAGGATACGGACGCACTTTCCGCTGCAAATGAGAGGCTGAAAGAGTTTAAGGATAAAATCACTTTTGTAAACGACAATTTTGCAAATATTGACAATATTCTTGAAAATTTGGGCATCCCCGCAGTCGACGGCATTTTGGCAGATTTGGGCGTAAGCAGTTATCAAATCGACACGGCGGAAAGGGGTTTTAGTTTTATGCGTGACGCAAGGCTGGATATGCGTATGAATAAGAGCCAGCAAATGGACGCAGAATATGTTGTAAACAATTACAGCGAGGCAGAACTTGCCCGCATAATGTTTGAGTATGGGGAAGAGCGTAATTCTCGACAAATCGCCCGCAAGATTGTAAAGCAGCGTGAAACAAAGCCCATAACCACCACATTTGAGTTGAGGGATATTGTCGTTTCCAGTTATCCACCAAAATTTCAAGGCAAAGCAAGTTTGTGCAACAAGGTGTTTCAAGCGATAAGGATTGAGGTCAACAACGAACTTTCAGATTTGACGTCATCTGTCGAAAAAATGTTGCATAGTTTGAAAAAAAATGGTAGACTTTGTATTATAACATTCCATCCGTTGGAGGATAGGATTGTCAAAAATGCGTTTAAATTGCACTCAACCGATTGTATTTGCCCACCTCGCTTGCCAAAGTGTGTTTGCGGGCATAAGGCAGATATTAAATTGATAACACGTCACCCAATTATGCCAACCGACAATGAGTTGTTGTCAAATTCACGCTCGGGCAGTGCAAAATTGCGTATTGCAGAAAAACTTTAAGAGGAATATGGAAGAGGAAAGGCAGGTTAAAACAGAAATAGCAACCGATATCGAGCCAAGCGAAAAACAAGATATTGCGCTCGATAATTTGCCACGCCTTGAAGACCTCATCAAAAGCGAACAAGAGGTTAAATCTGAAACCAAATTGCAAGGGCTGACAAATGCGGAAACAAACCAGTTGTTGGAAGATAGGCAGTTCACCAGAAAAGAGGACGAGCATAAAAAATTTGTTAAAAAACGTTTGAAATTGGTGACAGGTATTTACATTGCAATTGCTACACTTATGCTTGGTTTTGTGGGTGCCAACATCGCCACACAAGCCATTTTGCACAAAAAAATTACGGACAACACAAACACCATTAAATCCGAACAAAATGTGATTGATATCATGAAGGATAACGACACTCCGGACGGGGAATTGACAGGCGAAAAAATCACAATCACTTTAAATCAACCACGTGATTATAACGACGATAATCACACGTTGACAATTTTCGACAAACTCACTATATTATTTAGGAATTTATTTAACTAAATATATTATTAAAAGATAAATAAAAGGATAAAATATAATA
>DHNC01000031.1 GCA_002406115.1 Christensenella sp. UBA4626 | reverse complement strand
TTTTTTATTTATTTTTTAATTATTTTTATTTTTTTAGCAATAAGAAACAAATTTATTTCGCTGACGTTCATAAATCTGATTTGTTGTTTAAAATAAAAAAGAGGACTAGCCTCTTTTTTTATATTTCTTCATCAGGGTTTGGTTGGAAATCTTCCACACTACCAACAGGATATTCCTCATGGCTCAATTCCAATGTTGTAGGTTGGTCTGCTGAAACTTCTTCCTGTTCCTCTTCCTCACGGTCAACAATTGCGACGCTCACGACAGCGTCATTTGCACTCACCTTCATCAGACGAACACCCATACTTGTCCTGCCAACCAAGTTGATTGATTCTGCACTCGTTCTAATCATAACGCCGTCGCCAGAAATTGCCAAGATATCGTTGTCAGCACACACATTTTTAAGTGCAACAACCTTGCCAGTCTTTTCATTAAACACGCCAGCCTTAATGCCTTTGCCACGTCTGCCTTGGAGGCGATAATCTTCTGGTTTGCTGCGTTTTGCATAGCCCTTTTCAGTAACTGTCAAAACATCAAGGTCAGGATCCAAGACAATCATATCCACGATATTTTCGTCCTCGCCAATCTTCATTGATCTTACGCCACGACCAGTACGTCCCATATTTCTTACATTAGTTTCGCTGAAACGCAACGCTTTGCCGTTATCTGCAACCATCAAAAGTTCTTGTTTTGGTTCAACCAATTTTGCGCTGACCAAACTGTCGCCTTCCATAAGTTTGATTGCGATTTTGCCGTTTTTGCGAACCTGAGCAAATTCGCTCAATTTTGTCTTTTTGATGTAACCTTTTTTGGTTGCGATGAGCAAGTTTTTGTTTTCGTCATAATCAAATTTCAAAATTGTGTTTATCTTTTCATCTGCTTCAAGAGGCAACAAATTGATAAGAGCACGACCTTTGTTTTGTCTGCCTGCTTCTGGAATCATGTACGCTTTCAATACATACACCTTGCCCTTGTTGCTGAAGAACATAACATTGTCATGACTGTTGACTACGAACATATCTGTTACAAAATCTTCTTCTTTAGTTTTGTGTGCATTTACGCCACGTCCGCCACGATGTTGTGATTTATATTCACTGACTGGCAAACGTTTAACATAGCCTTGATTTGTGAGCGACAAAACGACGTCGTGTTTTGCAATCAAATCGCCAATATCAATATCGCTGTAATCCATGATGATTTTTGTCTTTCTTGGAGTTGGATATTTATTTTTGATTTCGGTCAATTCGTCACGAATAATCTGGCTTATACGATTTGGGTCCGCCAAAATTGCTTTGAGTTCCACAATAGTTTTTTCAAGTTCAGCACATTCGGCTTTAAGTTTTTCCACTTCAAGACCTGTGAGCCTGCTCAACTTCATTTCCAAAATGGCGTTTGCTTGCCTATCTGACAGACCAAATTTCTCTTGCAAACTTGTTGATGCAGCAACCTTATCCGAACTCTTTTTGATGATTGCGATAACTTCATCAATGTTGTTGACCGCAACAACCAAGCCCTCCAAAATATGAGCCCTTTCTTCTGCCTTTTTCAAGTCATATTGAGTTCTACGAGTGATAACTTCACGTTGGAACTGCAAATAATAGAACAAAATCTCTTGCAAATTCAATATCTTTGGCTTACTGTCAACCAAAGCGAGCATGATAATGCCATTGCTTTGTTGCAATTGAGTTTGCTTATACAACATATTCAAAACAATTTGAGGTGTTGCGTCTTTTTTAAGTTCGATAACGATACGCATACCATCACGACCTGATTCATCACGCAAATCACTGATGCCGTCAATACGTTTATCTTTAACCAAATTGGCAATTTGTTGAATCAAGCGCGCCTTGTTTACCTGATAAGGAATTGCTGTTACAACAATCCTCCAACGTTTGCCGTTGTCGTAACTTTCAATATCCGCTTTTGCACGCATAACGACGCCACCACGACCGGTGCGATATGCTTCTTTTATGGCATTGTTTGCCAAAATTTCACCGCCAGTTGGGAAGTCTGGTGCTGGGATAATTTCGCACAACTCATCAATTGTGATGTTTGGATTGTCAATCATGGCAATAACTGCATCAATAACCTCATTGAGATTGTGAGGTGGGATGTTTGTTGCCATACCAACTGCGATACCGTCACTACCGTTCACCAACAGATTTGGAAATCTGCTTGGCAAAACCCTTGGTTGCAAAGCGGTCGCATCAAAGTTTGGATAAAAGTCAACTGTATCTTTATCAATATCACGCAACAACTCGCCTGCAACTTTGCTTAAACGGGCTTCTGTGTAACGATAAGCCGCTGCACCATCGCCATCCACAGAACCAAAGTTTCCGTGGCCGTCGATAAGAGGTTCGTTGATAGTAAAGTCCTGAGCCAAACGCACAAGTGCATCGTAAACAGAACTATCGCCATGTGGATGATATTTACCCAAAACGTCACCGACAATTTTGGCGCATTTTCTGAAAGGTTTATCGCAAGTTAAACCGATTTCATTCATCGAATACAAGATACGACGATGAACAGGTTTAAGACCGTCCCTAACGTCTGGAATGGCACGGGAAACATTTACCGCCATAGCATAAGCGATAAATGACTCCTTCATTTCGTGTTCAACATCAATATCTATATATTTTGTGTTGTCAATTTTTTGAAATTTATCTGACATAATTTTTTCCTTTTACAATCGGTTATATATCCAAATCTTTAACCAAAGTTGCGTGTTGTTCAATAAACTCACGTCTGCCCTCAACACGGTCACCCATAAGCAAATCAAACACTTCGTTACAAGCCAAAGCGTCGCTCATAACAACTTTTTTGAGAGTCCTGGTTTGAGGGTTCATTGTTGTGTCCCAAAGTTGGTCGGTGTCCATTTCGCCAAGACCTTTGTAACGTTGAACATCATAGCCCTTTTCGTTGCCGTTCAATGCAGCCTCTTTTTCTTCTTCGCTGAAATAATAGTTGACTTGTTTGCCACGAGTAACCTTGTAAAGAGGTGGTTGAGCAACATAGACATGTCCTTCTTCGATAAGCGGACGCATATAGCGGAAGAAGAATGTCAACATCAAAATTTCAATATGGCTACCGTCCACATCGGCATCGGTCATAATGATAATTTTGTCATAACGCAATTTTTTAGGGTCGCAGTTTTCGTAAATGCCGCAACCGAAAGCGGTTATCATTGATTTGATTTCTTCATTTTCAAGCGCACGAGTGAGCCTTGTTTTTTCAACGTTCAAAATTTTACCACGCAATGGCAAAATCGCTTGATAGTGCCTATCACGGCAGTTCTTTGCAGTACCACCCGCAGAGTCACCTTCGACGATGAAAATTTCACATTCGCTGGCATCTTTGCTGCTACAATCTGCTAATTTGCCCGGAAGTGTTGAAACCTCCAAAGCGGATTTACGTCTTGTATCTTCACGTGCGTTGCGGGCTGCTTCCCTTGCACGTTGAGAAAGCAAACATTTATTGATAAGCTCCTTGCTTTCTTTTGGATGTTCTTCCAAATAATCTTTGAAAGTTTCTTCCATTGCCTTGCTTACAAAGCCCCTGATTTCATCAGTGCCGAGTTTGGTTTTGGTTTGACCTTCAAATTGAGGCTCTTCAACCTTTACAGAGATAACTGCCACAATACCTTCACGGGTGTCTTCACCTGAAAGTTTTTGTTTTTCTTTAAGCATTTTGTTTTCAACAGCGTAGTCGTTGATAATCTTCATCAAACTGTTTTTAAAGCCGTCAACGTGTTTGCCGCCTTCTTCGGTGTTGATGTTGTTGCAATAGCTGTGAATGTTTTCTGTGTAAGTATCGGTATATTGGAAACTAAATTCAATTTCGGTTGTTGCTGGCTGAGGTTGACCATTTTCATCCTTACGTTTGTAATGATAAATTTTGTCAACATAAATAGGTTCTGGGAACACGCATTGTTTGTTTTCAGTGAGGTCTGCAACAAACTCTTGAATGCCGCCCATAAATTGATACATATTTTCTTGCTCTTTGCCTTCACGGTCATCTTTGATTGTTATGCGCAAGCCCTTGTTAAGGAATGCAATTTCACGCAAACGAGATTTGAGCACGTCATAGTTAAATTCAGTTACTGGGAAAATTTCATAGTCAGGTTTAAATGTGACCTTTGTGCCGGTTTTGGCTGGGTCAACATCGCCGACGATTGTAAGCCTGCCAGTTGGGATGCCTCGATGATATTCTTGGTGGAAATGATGTCCGTTTTGGCAAATGTCCAAAAGCAGTGTTTCACTAAGTGCATTTACAACTGAAAGACCAACACCGTGCAAACCGCCGGAAATCTTATATCCGCCACCGCCGAACTTGCCGCCTGCGTGCAACTTTGTCAAAACCAATTCTGCCGCCGAAATGCCTTCCTTTGCGTGGATGCCGGTTGGAATGCCACGGCCGTTATCTGTAACGCTTACAGAGCCGTCAACGTTAATTTCAACATTGATTTCGTTGCAGTAACCTGCCAAAGCCTCGTCGATAGAGTTATCGACAATTTCAGTTACCAAATGGTGAAGCCCACGTTCATCAGTTGAGCCGATGTACATACCGGGACGTTTGCGGACAGGTTCAAGTCCTTCCAACACTTGAATGGCAGAGGCGCCATAATCTGCGGTAACTTTTAATTCGTCTTGCATAAAATCTCCTTAATGGCGTGTTTTATTTACACAAACCTAAAATATAATTAAATGATTGCCAACCTAGGCCAAAACAAGCCTCAAAGGCAAAATTTACATTATATAAATATAATGTAATTATACCAGCAAATTAGCAAAAAATCAAGCAAAAAACCGCTTAAAAATGCTTTATAAAATTTATTTGTAAAATATCAAAAGATGTGTTAAAATTTTTATAAGGTGAGTTATGAAATTTGAAGATTTAGGGTTAAGGATTGCAAAAATTAGAGAAAGCAAAAATATGTCAGCATACGAATTGAGTTTGCGGATTGGCAAGGATGCAAGTTACATCAACAAACTAGAAAATGGTAAAATCAACCCTAGTTTTTAAAACACTATTGCAAATTTGCGACGCACTTTCTGTCCCTATTGATAAAATAATCTACTAATCAATATAAGCATAAAAAACAACGCATTTAGCGTTGATTTTTTGTTTAGTCGTTTAAGTGAATTGCTCAATTGTGGTTTCTTTTTTGGTGTCTATGTCTTCAAAAACATATTGTGTTATGCCTGTTTTTTTGTCGCTAACTTGCTTTACAAATTTCATAGGTTTGCCTTTTTTTGAAACCGGCCATTCAGGTGATTGAAGCCATTTTGGATATTTGCCTTTTTCTATATTAAATAAATTTTTAATTTCTTCCTTGAATTGCTTTTTTGAAATGTTAGGGTTGGCATTTAATAAATTTTCAATAAGGACTTCCGCTTGTTCCCCGCCAATGTAATCAGGACAAGTGGCAAGCAAAAACTCATACTTTGCTTTAAGTGTTTCGTCAATCTTGATATTGTCGTTAGGATATGCTTCGGTTAAAATTCTAGCAAAAGTTGAAAAAATATTTAAGTGCTTTGAAAGGACTGTATTTTTACTTTTCAACTCATTTTCAATATACTTACTAGCTTCAAAATGTTCGGTTTTGTATTCTATTTTTTTAGAGCCGTTTTTTAACACAACTTCTTCAACCAAAGTCATATTTTCATCCGGTTTAACTTTCTTATTTATCCAACTCAAAAGTTTTTTATTCTTTTTAACAACAGTCAACATTTCCTGCACTGACATTTTGCCTTCCACAAAATCAATCCAAAATTCTTTTTCCATAATATTCTCCTTTAAAAACAAGTTCAATTTAAATCACGTTAATACTTACTTAATCACATCAATAATACAATCATCAACTTAACCATTTGCAATTTCGTTAAGCTCAGTGATTTCTTTGTTTATGTCAAGGCGTTGATACAAGTTTTCACCTTTAACAACTGAGGTATTGTCTGCAATAAAGCCAAAATCGGCATATTCGTTGAACGATGTTGGAATTTTTAAGCCCCAGTTAGCGTAAACCTTTTTTGGCTTATCTGTTAAGAACGGCAAAAGCAAAGTGTTGGCAATGATGATTGCTTCACTTATCAAATTCATAACAGTGTTGATGCGCTCCAAGTTGCCTTCCTTAAACAAAACCCATGGTGCAGTTTCATCAATATATTTGTTGGTGCGAGAGAACATTTCAAAAATAGTGTTCAGTGCTCCACTTGGGTTAATATCGTCCATTTGTTCAAACACTTTGGCACGTTTACTGCGGATTTCTGCCACAAACATATTGTCAATTTCAGTCAACTCGCCTGCTTTGTTGAGTGTGCCGTTTAAATACTTGCCAATCATGCCACAAGCACGAGAAACAAGGTTTCCATATTCGTTTGCAAGATTAGTGTTAAATGCGTTCAAGAATAAATCTTGACTATATGGTCCGTCTTGTCCAAATTGGATTTCTTTGGTTAAGAACAAGCGCACACTATCCAAGCCATAACGTGCAACAAGCACACGTGGGTCTATAACTTCCTTTTTACCTGTTTCTTTTGATTTGCTGAGTTTATCATTACCAAACAAAAGCCAACCATGACCATAAATTTGCTTTGGAAGCGGCAAATCAAGTGCCATCAAAATTGCTGGCCAAATGATTGCATGGAAACGCACAATTTCCTTGCCCACAACATGGACATCTGCTGGCCAAAATTTATTAAATTTAGTTTCGTCATCCTGCAAATATCCCAACGCTGAAAGGTAGTTTGGCAACGCATCAATCCAAACATAAATTGTGTGTTTTGGGTCGAATTCAACTGGAACGCCCCATTTTACACTTGTGCGGCTTACACATAAATCTTTAAGCCCCGGTTTGATAAAGTTGTTAACCATTTCATTAACACGTGATTGTGGACGCAAGAAATTAGGATTGTTCTTGTATAAGTCTAAAATTTTGCCTTGATACTCACTCAAACGGAAGAAATATGCCTCTTCTTCCATTGGTTCAACCGGTCTGCCACAGTCTGGGCATTTGCCGTCTACCAATTGTTCTTCTGTCCAAAAACTTTCACACGGTGTGCAATATAAACCCTTGTAACTTGATTTATAAATTTGTCCTTTTTCGTACAATTTATTAAAGATTTTTTGCACAGTTTTAACGTGATAATCATCGGTTGTGCGGATAAATTTATCGTAAGAAATATCAAGCATTTTCCACAGTGCTTTTGTGTCATCAATTATTTCGTTAAGATACTCCATTTCTGGCTTGCCGCAAGCCAAAGCTTTCTTTTCAATTTTTTGACCGTGTTCGTCAGTCCCAGTAAGGTAAAAAACATCTTTGCCACACATTCGATTAAACCTTGCCAAACTGTCGCACACAACAGTTGTGTAACAGTTGCCAAGCGTTAATTTGTTGCTTGGATAATAAATTGGTGTTGTGATATAAAATGTGTTTTTCATAATATTTTCCTTTTTGATTGATGAATGCTTGCATTTCAGCAAGCTAGAAGCGAAACTTTATATCACGATAGGGATATAATTTCGCTCCTTTTTGATTGATGAATGCTTGCATATCAGCAAGCGAAAAGGGGAATTTTATATCACGCTAGGGATATGTTTTTCTCCTTTTTAGTGTTTTACGGATTTGGGCTGTTTTTGTTTTTTTATTAAAAATGCAACAAACCCTTGTTCTATTTTAATCTTTCGATTAGATATGCCATGTAGTGCTTGCTGTCAAATTCAAGTTTATATTTGTCCAATTTTGTTTTTGGATAATGTTCCGGATGTGGGTTGCGGAATTTCTTTTTCTTTAAGATTTTGAAGCCCTTTTCTTTTAAATATTGCTCGATATATCTAAAATGAACGCAAGGGTCTTCCCAAATATCCACAAGGACAAAATATTTGCTGCGGATATCCATGATTTGGTGGAACAAGTTTTCAAACGAGTTGCCAAAATTGGATGCCTCGCCTAGCACAAGGTGCATCAAGCAAAGGTCGTATTTTTTACGAATGCAAGAAGTGCAAATATCTGTTTCAATCACATCCAAACGCTTGCTGCCGATTGCGGATTGCAATGGATTTTTTTTGCGGTTATCGCCCGGGTAAATCACAGCGTCGACGTGCGCATTAGGGAAATATTTGAGCAAAATGCTTGCACTGATTTTTCCACTGCCAGAATCAATAATTTGTTTAATTTCCACATTTTTGAGCGGCTTTATCATGGTTTTGATGATTTTGTCGTGAATTGTTTTTGATGTGTTGACTAACTTTTCCACATTTTACCCCTTTGTTTGTGTATAATTAGATTTATGTGTCGACCTGTTTAACCTCTTGCGATACGATTGACCAAACCCATGTCAACTTTGCCGGCATAGTTCGCTTTAAAATGCTTCATAATGCTTGGGATTGATTTGTCATCCAATCCAGCAATAATGTTGCGAATTTCCTCTTCGCTGAGCATTTTTGGCAAATATTTTTCGATTATTGCTTTTTGACGGTCGATATTTTCAGCCTCAGCAGAGTTGCCCGCTTTCAAATAATTTTCCTTTTCTTCAGTCAACTCTTTGATTGTCTTTTGGATGATTTGGATTGTGTCCACATCAGTAAGTTCCTTGCCATCTTTTTTGAGTTCAATGCCGGCAAGCAAGCATTTGTTCATAACAACGCCATAGATTGCACGTGCCAAAGCATCGTGGTCTTTCATTGCTTGAACATTGTCTTTTTTGATTTGTTCTAAAATCATAATAATTCTCCTTTTAAGAGGATTATTATATCACGTCAGGGATATAATTTCTCTTTTTTTAAGGGAATATTTATATCACACTTGATATAATTTCTCTCCTTTTTTATGGGTGTATCACACTAAATATTATTGCCCAATTTTTTAACTTTTTCTATTCAACATTGTTACATAATGTGTTTTTATGCTTAAGCAAGTGTTTAAGGCTATTCACCAAAAGCGTCGTCAATATCCTTATCCACAACTGCGGTCATGACGTTATCTTTTTGCACTTTGCTTGTGTTTTTGGTGTAAAGTGTATCCTTGCCTGGCTCATAGAACTGGGTATATTCGCCCTTAAATTTGATAGGAATGATGCCACGTTCACCATTACGGTGTTTTGCAATAACCAACGAATAATCCTTTGCACCGTCATTTGTGTCTGGGACATCTTCAAGTGCGGTGTCAGCAATAAACATAACAATATCTGCGTCCTGTTCGATAGAGCCAGATTCACGCAAATCGCTGAGTTGAGGGGTTTTATCTGCACGTTTTTCACTTTCACGGTTCAACTGAGAAAGCAACAAGATTGGTACGTGCAACTCACGTGCGGCAAGTTTGATGCTACGTGTTAAATCTGCAACTTCTTGCTGGCGGTTGTTATCTTTTGTGGCACGTTCGCTTTTCATCAATTGAAGGTAGTCAATGATAACCATATCCAACCCGTGTTGAGCTTTCAATCTGCGGCATTTTGACAAAATTTCGCTTGGCGTGATTGTGGTTGTGTCGTCCACATAAATATTTGTGTTTTCAAGGATTTTTTTGGTTTCAAAAATTGTGTTCCAAACATTGTTATCCTTGGTGCCGGTTTTTACATCGTCCATTGGCACTCTTCCAGTTGCGCACATATATCTTTGAGCAACTTGCAAAGAGGACATTTCAAGGTCAAACATTGCAACGGATTTGCCGTGTTTAAGTGCGGCGTTGACAGCAAAGTTGACTGCCAAAGTGGTTTTACCGATACCTGGACGAGCGGCGATGATGATAAGTTCACCATCTTTAAAACCGTTTGTCATGCGGTCAAGTGTTGGGAAGCCAACCTTAACACCAGCATTTGCATTTGGGTCAATCGCTAATTTTTCCATAAGGTCGATTGCCTCGGTTACGCCAACACGAATATGTTCCAGCTCGCTTGTTCGTCTTGTTTGGGAAATGTCAAAAATAAATTTTTCTGCCCTTTCAAGCACATCTTTTGCTGGCTTCCCCTCAAACGCATCGTTTATTGTTTGCTCGCTTGCTTGGATAACTTCACGCAAGGTGCCGTCGTTTTTGACAATCTCTGCATAGTGCTTGAAATTTGCAGCACTAGGAACAAAGTTTGTGAGATCGGTGATATATCCCAACCCGCCAACTTCTTCAAGTTGACCATTGTTTGTAAGCATTTTGCTTACGGTTATGTAGTCATTAGGAACGTCTAAGGAATAGTTCTGCAACATTGCCTGATAAATTTTTTGGTGAGCGTTTGAATAAAAATCGCTTGGCTTTATCATGGAAAAAACTTCCATACAAGCATCTTGCGACAGAAACAAACAACCCAACAATGCTTGTTCAGCCTCCAAATCGTTTGGCAACATCCTTGCAACTTTTTCTTTTGCCATAAAACCTCCTAAAATAAATTTGATTTAATATTACTTAAATACATCCTTTTTTGTGCCCAAAATCTCTTGTGCTTGCTTACGTTTTTCTTTTGCACGAGTTATGAGTTCCTCAATCAGCACCGCCACCCCCATAACGACAATGAAAATGAAGATTTGCCAAAAATTACTTGTGATTATGTTGCGAGTTAAATACGCAAAAACAATCAGCACCGGCAAGCAGCAAAGCATGGTGATTGCAACACGTTTTGCCACTTTCATTGCATTATTCAAGGTTTGATTGCGTTGATTTACTGGTCTCATTATCCCTCCACAACAGGTTTTCTTGCTTTTGCACGCAAAGAGTGGTCAAGAATTCTTTTTCTAATACGGATGCTTTGTGGTGTAACCTCAACAAGTTCGTCTTCGGCGATAAATTCAAGTGCTTCTTCCAAAGAAAGTGGCTTGATAGGTGTGAGTTTAAGTGCATCATCGCTGGCACTGCTTCGAGTGTTGGTGAGTTGTTTCTTTTTGCAAACATTCACAACAATATCTTCGCCCTTAGGGTTTGAGCCAACAACTTGACCCATATAAACTTTGTCGCCAGGGCCAACAAGCAATCTGCCACGACCTTGTGCATTAAACAATCCATAAGTGATTGCTTCGCCAGTTTCGTAACTGATAAGTGAGCCAAAGTTACGACCTTCAATATCACCTTTGTATGGCTGATAACTATCGAACACAAAACTCATAACGCCTTCACCACGTGTGTCGGTCAACATTTGAGATTTGTAGCCAAACAAGCCACGGCTTGGCACCAAAAATTGCAAACGCATACGGCTGCCGATTGGGGTCATGCTGATAAGTTCACCTTTTTTGACGCCCATGCTCATCATAATCGCACCGACGCTATCTTCTGGCACGTCGATAACAAGTTTGTCGATAGGTTCGCATTTTACGCCGTCAATTTGTTTAAACAAAACACGTGGACGGCTAACTTGAAATTCGTATCCATCACGACGCATATTTTCGATAAGGATAGATAGGTGCATTTCGCCCCTGCCACGAACCTTAAATTGGTCGGCAGTGTCGCCATCGCTGACTTGCAAAGACAAGTCTTTAACTGCTTCTTTATACAAACGGTCTTTAAGGTGGCGGCTTGTGACATATTTGCCTTCCTTACCTGCAAACGGACTGTCGTTGACCATAAATGTCATTTCAACGCTTGGTTCGCTGATTTTTACAAATGGAAGTGCTGCCATATCTGGTGTTTCGCTGATTGTGTCGCCAATTGTGATATCTGGGATGCCGGCAATGCACACAATGTCACCTGCACTGCCCAATTCAATTGGGTCACGTTTCAAACCGTCAAAGTTGAAGATGTTGACCGCTTTGCCTTGATATTTTTTTGTTTCATCAAAGAAATTTTTAACATAGACAGTTTGATTGAGTTTGAGTGTGCCAGATTCGATTTTACCAACTGCCAATTTGCCCAAGAAATCATTTTGCTCGGTGCTGGAAACAAGCATTTGGAATGGGGCTGCTGTGTCCATTTTTGGTGGGTCGATATAATTTACAATCGCTTCAAACAAAGGTTTCATGTCTGTGCCTGGTTTGTGATAATCGGTTGTTGCAACGCCTGTGCGGGCACTTGCGTAAATGATTGGGCACATAAGTTGCTCGTCTGTTGCATTGAGGTCAAGCATAAGTTCAAGCACTTCGTCTGCAACTACGTCCAACCTAGCATCTGGACGGTCAATCTTGTTGATAACAATGATAACTTTCAAATTGAGTTCAAGCGCCTTTTCAAGCACGAAACGTGTTTGAGGCATTGGACCTTCAAAAGCGTCAACAACAAGCAATACGCCGTCAACCATTTTAAGCACACGTTCCACTTCTCCACCGAAGTCAGCGTGTCCCGGAGTGTCCACAATGTTGATTTTTGTGTTGCCAAAAAATGCGGAACAGTTTTTGCTCAAAATTGTGATGCCACGTTCACGTTCCAAAGCATTGGAGTCCATGACACGATCTTGAACCTCTTGATTGTCCCTAAAAATACCACCCTGTTTAAGCAAGGCATTGACCAAACTTGTTTTGCCGTGGTCTACGTGAGCAATAATAGCAATGTTTCTAATATCCATAAAAATAAATTTTTCCTTTTGTTTTAAATTTAACCATTCAATATGTTTTGTGCCAAGTTTTATTGTGCACTCTGTTTCTTGTTTGAATTGTTATCCTCTTTTGTTTCTTTTAGATAGTTATTATCTTTTAGAATAATTTATATATTAACACACACGTGCGTAAAAAGCAATAATTTACAAGAAGGTTGTGGCGTAATGAACGCAAAATTGGCGTGATAAACGCAAAATTTAAGGCAGATTATGCGGAAAACAACATAAAACAAGCGTCGATAAAAAGCAAAAATATTAAGCCTTAACGCTTAAAAAACTGCTTTTTTAGCCCAAAACCAGCCAAAAATACCTTGATTTTGCCTATTTTATGGGATAAAACGCATGAATTGCCTTAAAAATAGTTGATTTTTAATATTGCTTTTGTTAGTCTAAAAATAAGTAAGGAAGGTTTTAAACCCCTTATTAAAAGGAGAAAAATTATGAACGCAGTTAGTACAGGAGAATTCATCAAACAAGTTGCAGAAGCAACAGGTTATTCACAAGTTCAAGTTAAGGCTGTCCTTAATGCCGCTGGTGAACAACTCAAAGCCAACCTCAAAGCTGGCAAGGAATGCCATTTCATTGGTTACATGAACTTTGGCATCAAACAACGCAAAGCTCAAACAAAACTTAACCCATTCACAAAAGAAAAGGTTAAAGTTGCAGCTTGCAAAGTGCCAACTGTTAAGTTGAGCGCATCCTTCAAACAATTGTTGAAGAAATAATTTTTAACAAACCCTTTCATACAGAGTATGAAAACCGCTTTGTTTAATCCTAAAAAAATATCGGCTCCCACCGATATTTTTTCTTTCTATTTTGTATTTTAAAAATCAAATTTTATATTTATTTTATTCCAAGTTCCTCTTTTGTCTTTCTTGTAGCGTTCCACACTCCATTACCAACTGTTCCATACCCAATTTGAAATGTATCATCATTATTATAGCCTCTTCCACCGGCAGTTTTACTACTATCTATATTTTTTATTACACCAGTTGTGCAAAAATTGTTATTATCATAATAGTAATTATTGTTATCCAGGGATGTGTAAGTTGAATCTAGACGAGCCTCGTGAGTAAGAATTGGCCATACACCACCTAGCCAAAATCTTATCCTTCCGGGACATATTGCAGCAACACATTTCATAACATGAAATCTATCTGTTACAGTAGAATTTTCATCAAAAACAGATACGCAATTAGATATCTTTAGACTACCAACCGGCACATTCTCATAGCCGCCAGAAATTTGAACAGATTTTAGTTTAACATCACCAACAGCAGCACCAACAATGCCACCTACCACAATTATATCATCTTGTTGATTTGTGTCTTCTGAAGTTTGATAAATTTGGATTCTTCCCATATAAAGGCATTTTGTCACTGTAAGACTTGTGTTTTGTGCCACAATATAACCAACAACACCTCCAGCAACAGTCTGCCAAGATTCATCATTTGTTGTTGTTAATGAGATATTACATTCCACTTCACAATTTGTTACTGTTGTAGTATATCCATCCGCACCATTCACCATACCAATCATGCCGCCAGCATTGTTAACCATGCTTGCTCCGGTATCTTTGGTTAAAGTTATACTAGAATTTTTTACTTTACAATTTGATATTGTTGCATGGCTTGTTATCCAGCCAATCATGCATCCAACGCCTGGGGTAACGCAATATCCGACACCCAACTTTATTGTAACATTTTCCACTGACAAATTTTGAATATTAGCACCATAGCCTATGTTTCCAAAAAGACCTACAGCCACTTTGCCATTGTTAATGTCTGTTTCTTGATATTTATTTGTAATTTTAAAATTGCTTATAGTATGGTTATTGCCATTAAAAGTGCCTGCAAAATATAGCCTAAAATTGCCAGAAGTTGTATAACCTATCGGTGTCCATTCAGTGTTAAAAAGGTCTATGTCGGATGTAAGCTCGACCGTTTTATTCATGTAAGGATCGCCACCATTTACTTCGTCTCTAAAACTTCTCAATCCGTCACCTGACATAATCTCCAAAGATGCCTCTGTTGTGGCATAAGTTTCAGCCGATATTTCATTGATTGTTTTGCCGATAGCACTAAAATAGTGGCATTCACCATCAATGGAATAATCAAACATAACATCTTTTGCTGTTACTTGAACCAACTCTCCCAACTTGCCTTTGTTGCCAGTGTTTGTTATTTGAATTTTTTTGCCAAGGGATTTTGTTGTACTATCTTCCAGCGTGACATTATCCGTAATTTGAATCCTCACCATGCTTGATTGAGTGCGAATTATTGCAACACTTTTGGAATTAAAATAATTTGCAAGACCAATGACGGTAACCACGAGAAACAACCCACAAAGCACAAGTAATATTGTGCTTACTATGCCTTTTATTGAAATTGTTTTCCCCTGTTTCATTGATATTAGTTTAACCAAATGATTTGAAAGTTGTCAAATATATCTTGCAAATTCGTTGTCTTTTTTGGTGGATTGTGTTAAATTTTATTTGGAAATTATAAATTTTATTTAAAATTTGGGTTTTTTAAAAAAGGTGAGGATATGTTAGAGATTAAAGTAAAATATTTTACAGATATTGAGCCAATCAAATTTATTGAAAACAAAAGTGACTGGTATGATTTGCGTGCTGCCGAAGATGTTGAATTGAAAGCGGGCGAATTTAAGTTGATAAAATTGGGTGTTGGCATAAAATTGCCGGCGGGTTACGAAGCGCTTGTTGCCCCACGCAGCAGCACTTTTAAAAACTTTGGCATTTTGCAAGCAAATAGTGTTGGCGTGATTGACGAAAGTTACAGCGGCGACAATGACCAATGGATGTTCCCTGCCCTTGCAATGAGGGATACTGTCATCCACAAAAATGATAGGATTTGTCAATTCAGGATTTTGGCGCACCAACCTGCTCACAAAATTGTTACTGTTGAGCATTTGGACGCAACTGACCGTGGCGGCATTGGCTCCACAGGCAAGCAATAATTTTTCCTCTAAAATGTTAGATAAATAAATCAATTTATTTCGCTAAAATCATAAATTTGGTTTGTTGTATTTTCAAAAACGGCTTTATTGCCGCATGGGTGCCCCTGTCAGGCAGTTTTTCCAAGCCCTTGTCGGGCACAATTTAAAAAGGTTTTTTATGGTTATCGCTTCACAAGTGATTGTTGCATTTTCTGATTTATTGTTTGTTTTGTCAATACTAAGCAAAAAGAAAGCCAACTTGCTTGCCCTGTTGTGCTTTTCTGATTTAACGTTTGCTTTGCATTATTTTTTGTTGCAAGCGAACTCGGGCGCATGGGTGTTTATTGTCGACGCCGCATACCTTTTGGTTATCTATTTTTTGGAGCGTTATGGCAAGGGAAAATACAATATTTACGCCTCAATTGTGAGTGTCGGGCTGGTGGTTATCCTCTGTCTTGTCAGTTGGCAGGGCTGGGCTTCAATTCTGCCAATGATTGCCATGTCAACTTCGCTCATATGCTCCTGTTTTAAAAATGTGATTATTGTAAAATCCGGCGCCTTAACAAGGAATATTTTAAATTTGGTGTATATGTTGGTTATCCCAAACAAATCCTTGGTTGGTGCAATTTTGCAAGGCGTGTTGATTGTTGTTTCCATTGTTGGCATTGTGCAAAGTGCGATTGAATTGCACAAAACAAAAGATATGGAAAAGGCTCTAAATTAGACGCCTTTTTTTTATGGACGCAGCTAACCAAATTCACGAGCAGCAAAGCAAATTAGTCTACTAACTTTTTTACAAAAATTTTTTAACAAGTTGCTTTATCTTGACAAGCCGGCAATGCATGGTATAATAAAAATATGAACAACAGCGAAAGATTTTATTTTGAAACGGACGTCGCCATCAAAGTGATGAATGCTTTTTTAAATTCCGACTCCAAAAACCATGAATACCAAGCCAAAAAAGTTATAAAAATTTTAAAAGAATGTAAAATTGATGTGGAATCTTTCAGATTTTCGTTTGCAAGCTTGATAAGCATTGCAAGTTTTGCTTTGAACAAAGAAAAAATTGAAAATCAAGGCGATTTGATTTGGGATAATTACAAATCCGAAATGACTTCCAAAATCAAAAACTTTTCTGGGCGTTTCAGTTACATAGACTATTTTAAAGAATGGTATCAAGTTAGAGGTTGTGCTGAAAAATATTTAAAGCAGAACTCAAAATTTTGGATTAAAAAAATCCGTGACGCATTTTTGCACGGTCAATTTGAATTGGAATATGCTAAAAAACAGAATATGCCGCTATCTGAAATCAAAATTTTTCAAGGCACAAAAACAAAGACCGATGTGGATATAAGTTTGTATGAACCTGGATTGACCGAGTTTGTGGAAGACAATTTTAGAAACATATATAACCACGGCTACGGCATAAAAGAGGTTTATAGTTTTTTGAGATATCCTGACATTGAAATCACAAATCTTGAAACACTTGAAGAATTTTTGAAGCGAACCACCAGGACCGATTACAAAATCGACTTTGAAAATTACACATACGACGGCATGACGCTCAACAGTAAAGACGGCACAAAGAAAATTAAACCAACAATCAAAACTTTCCAACACGTGGACAATCCGGTTGAGGGCCCCAAAATCCCTGAATATATGGTTCAAGTTGGCGAGCCTTTGGCACTGACACCTAAAAACGCATCCTTGCTTGCCCGCATGATTGACAAAAAATCCGGATACATTTACAGTTCAGGCAAAAAGAGGAAGGTCATCCACCAATATATTTCAAATTATTTTATGAATAACGAAACTATAAATTCCTTGTTGCACGAATTTACAAATGCGGCAAATTACATTTATTTTAACGTCTATTCAAAAGTAAAATCTCCGCTTGATTACGGCAGAACCTTTTACATCATCAACAGTTTAAAGGAAAATATACTTCCGGCATTTACGCTTTTGCAGTTGTATCGCTTGTCTTACAGATTGCAAAACAAAAATTTTGAGCCAGTTGATTACTCCAAACTTGAATGCGAGAAATTGTTCAACTGTCCAACCCAAGAGTTTCTTGATGATAAAAAGGAAAAACTTAAAAAGAAATTTCCGGATTTAACCGAAAAAGAGATAACAAACAAGGCGTATTTGGAAGTTTTGCGTGACGCCCTTGCCCACGGAAATGTTGAAATCCAAACCCACAGTTCCGACGATTTGACTGTGGTGGACAGAATTTTTACTTTCACCGACTCTTGGACAGACAAAGCCGGCAACCACACGGATACAATCCTGAGATCCAATTCCAAATGCTTGCAAGAGTTGTTTAGGTCAATAGACAAAGAAATGTCCTTTATGTCCTATGTCAACGACTCCACCATCGACTAAAAAACACAAAAAAGAGGCATAAATTGCCTCTTTTTTTATAACATAATCGTCACGGCTGGCGCAACGCCCATGTAATTTGGGGTAATCGCTTCATTTCCCGCACCATTGGGATGCCAATTCAAAATCATATCTGCATTGTAATCCGTGCTAAAACGATTCGGAGTCCTCGTCCACCAATATCCGACTGTTGCATGAGTAACTCTTGCATAATCAGAAACTATTTTTCGTCTATCACTTCTAGAATTCAATTTCCATAATGTATTATTCTCTGTTTCTTTTTTGCTTAATAAGAATACTTTGTCAAAAGTGTTCGCTGTTGTAATATCGACATTGCATCCAGAAGCTGTGCTGTTATCAACCTCTGTTGTTTGGATGACTTCTTGAATTGTGCTATCAAATGCTACATCTAAAAATGTGCTGTTGAGCCAATTATATATTTGACTATCTTTGTAATATACTAATTCTTTTCTACTATCCCACATAAATTCATCTATTATGTTTTCACAAAACAACGTTGCCTTGCCATATTTTGTGGTTAAGATACGCCATTTTATCGGTTCAACTTTAAAATAATTGTATTCACCATATTTAAAAGTTGTTCCATCGGAAAATTGCGAAGATTGAATACGTTCGTCGCTTCCCTCTTCACAAGTATAATAGTAACTGACTGTTACTTTTCTTTTTGTATATCTCTCCCCATCGCTGCCTAGGTAGTAGCCGTTGGTGTCAA